>CALEYV010000029.1 GCA_937927875.1 uncultured Actinomycetes bacterium
GGCGGCGACCGGCTCGAGCACGAACCCCGGGCCGTCGGGCCGGGGGGCGGCGGTCGCGCCGTCCTCGGGCGTGGGAGCGGCGCCGGCGGTGATGATCGTGGCCGGCAGGGCCACGATCGCGACCAGCCCGATCGTGGGGGCGCGGCGCAGCTGCACGTAGATCCCGTGCCGGGCCGCCAGGTAGGCGACGACGTGCAGCCCGAGGGTGCGGGACAGCGCCAGGCCGGGCGCGGGCGGGTCGCTCAGCAGCCCGTTGAGCCGGGCCAGGCGCTCGTCGTCGACGCTGATGCCCTCGTCGGTGATCGTGATCACGTAGCGGTGCTCGCTGGGCGCCGCCGACACCAGCACCGGGGTGGCCGGCGGCGAGAACGCGGTCGCGTTCTCGAGCAGCTCGGCGAGCAGGTGGGTGACGTCGGCGACCGCGTGGCCGGCGACCGCCAGGTCGCCCTGGAACCCGGCGTAGGTCACGCGGGCGAAGTCGGCGATCTCGGCCGCGGCAGCGCGCACGACGTCGATGATGGGGATCGCGGACCGCCACTGGCGCGGCTGCTCCGACCCCGAGAGGACGAGGAGGCTCTCCGCGTTGCGCCGCATGCGGGTCGAGAGGTGGTCGAGCTCGAACAGCGTCGCCAGGTCGTCGGGGTCGGCGGCGTCGCGCTCGAGCTCGTCGAGCAGCGCCAGCTGGCGGTCGAGCAGGCTCTGGTTGCGGCGGGCCAGGTTGACGTAGAGGTCACCGATGCCCTTGCGGAGCAGCGCGGCCTGCTCCTCCGCGACCGCGACCGCGACCCGCTGCACGTTGCCGAACGCTTTCGCGAGCTCGCCGATCTCGTCGCGCGACTCCACCTGGAGGGGAGCGAGCCGCTCCAGCGCGTCGGCGGGTGGGTTTCCCCCCGCGCGCACGGTGTCGACGAGCTGGGGCAGCCGGCGCTCCGACACGTTGCGGGCGGCCCGGGTCAGGGCCCGCAGCGGCCGGGTGACCGACTGGACGAGCGACCACGTCAGCGCCAGGACGAGGGCGAGGAGCAGCGCGGTGCCGCCCGCCGCCAGCTCGAGCTGGGAGCGGGCGTCCGACTCCTTGAGGGCCGCCGTCTTGTCGACGACCGTCTGCACGCCGGCGACGCCCTGGTCGGTGCTCGACTGCGTCTTGAGGAACGACTGGAGGTAGTCGTAGACCGACGGGCGCGAGGCCGGGAACGCGGTCGGCAGCGCGCCGGGGACCGTGGATCGCACCGGGTTGAGCGGCGGGGTGCCGAGGTCGGCGCGGTAGGCGCGGGCCTCGGCCGGGGTCGACGTGGCGAAGAAGGCGTTCGTCGCGGTGTCCTGGTCGTGGACCGCGGCGTCCCAGGCGGCGACGTCGCCCGGGCCGCCGAGGGCCCAGTTCACGACCACCGACGACTCGGCACCGGCCGCGACCTGGCCCCGGCGCAGGTCGACGACCCCGAGGAGGCTGGTCGAGAGGCTGCGGTCGTTGATGTCGCGCGCCACGCCGGCGGCGGCGGTGATGGCGTCGTCGGCGAGCGGGTTGAAGACGTCGTTCGGCAGCAGGTGGGCGTCGATCTGGGAGCGGATGCCGACCTGGCTGCCGACCCCGACCTGGATCAGCCGGACCCGGGTCAGCACGGTGTCGATGAGCCGCATGGTGGCCGGGCTCACCCGGCCCTGCAGGCCGGGGAGGGCCTGGCGGAGGGCCTGGGCCGCGTCGTCGGTGGCGTTGCGGGTGTCGAACTCGAGCGCCTTCGAGCTGGGCGGGTCGCCCTGGGGCTCGCGGACGAACCAGCGGCTGGCGATCCCCTCGTCGGCGACGCTGCGCCCGAGCCGGGCCAGGGCGGTGAACCCGGGGACGACGTGCCCGTACTGCTGCTGGCTCGAGAGGGCGTCGAAGCGGTTGACGATGGTGAGCCCGGCGAAGCCGAGGAGCGCGAAGCAGGGCACGCTCACGACCAGCACCAGCTTGGTGCGGAACGCCAGCTTGCGGAGCATTCGTCCCCCGCCTGCCCGCCACCCTGTCGGGTTTACGGCAGGCCCCCGGGCCTGCTTGAGCCTCGGGTGCGGGCCGGGGGTCGCCTCAGGCCGGGGCCTGGTGGTCCTCGAGCTCCTCGACGGTCATGAGCACGGCCCGGGCCTTCGAGCCCTCGGAGGGGCCGACGATCCCCCGCCGCTCCAGGAGGTCCATGAGCCGGCCGGCCCGGGCGAACCCGACCCGCAGCTTGCGCTGCAGCATCGAGGTCGAGCCGAGCCCCGACCGCACCACCAGCTCCATCGCCTCCGCGAGCAACTCGTCGTCCTCGTCGACCGCGCCGCCGGCCCGGCTCGACGCCGCGCTGTCCTCGGCCACCCCCTCGACGTACTGGGGCTCGGTGGCCTGGCGCCGCCAGTGGGCGGCGACCTTGTGGATGCACGGCTCGTCGACCCACGCCCCTTGGATCCGGCGGGGCCGGCTCTCGCTGGCGGTGACGAGCAGCATGTCGCCCTGCCCGACCAGCTTCTCGGCGCCCGACTGGTCGAGGATGACGCGCGAGTCGGCGAGGCTGGTGACCGAGAACGCCATCCGGCTCGGGATGTTGGCCTTGATGACGCCGGTGATGACGTCGACCGACGGGCGCTGGGTCGCGATCACGAGGTGGATGCCGACCGCGCGCGCCATCTGGGCGATGCGACAGATGCTCGCCTCGACGTCGCGCGCGGCCACCATCATGAGGTCGTTGAGCTCGTCGACGACCACCACGATGTAGGGCAGCCGCTCGTAGCCGCGGCCGGTGACGGGATCGGGGTCGTCGGGAGGCGGGAGGTCGCCCCGCTCGACGGCCGCGTTGTAGCCGGCCAGGTCGCGCACGCCGGCGTCGGCGAGGACCTCGTAGCGCAGGTCCATCTCGCGCACCGCCCAGTCGAGCGCGTTGGCGGCCCGCTTCGGGTTCGTGACCACCGCGGTCAGCAGGTGCGGCACGTCGTTGTAGCCGCCCAGCTCGACCCGCTTCGGGTCCACGAGGATGAGCCGGACCCGGTCCGGTGTGTTGCGCATCAGCAGCGACGTCACGAGCGAGTTGATGCAGCTCGACTTGCCGGCCCCGGTCGCGCCGGCGATGAGCACGTGCGGGAGCGTGGCGAGGTCGAGCATCACCGGCCGGCCCGCGATGTCGCGGCCCAGCGCGACCGTGAGCGGCTCGGTGGCGGCCTTGGCCTCCGGCGTCGCGAGGATGTCGCCGAGCGTGACGAGCTGGCGCTGGCGGTTCGGCACCTCGACGCCGATCGCGCTGCGGCCCGGGATGGGCGCCAGGATCCGCACATCGGGCGACGCCATCGCGTAGGCGACGTCGTGGGCGAGGCTGGTCACCCGGCTCACCTTGACGCCCGGCGCCAGCTCGAGCTCGTAGCGGGTCACGGTGGGGCCGACCGTCATCCCGACCAGCGCCGCGTCGACGCCGTGCTGCTGCAGCGCGCCGGCGAGGACTTCGCCGGCCGCCTCGGCGAGGCGGCGGTCGGTCTTGGCCGCCGAGCCGCGCGCGAGCAGGTTCGTGGGCGGGAGCGTCCACGACCCCGGGCGGCCCTTGCGCCCCACCGCCAGCGCCATCTGGCCGTCGGCCTCCTCGACGACCGGGACCGGCGGCCCGCCGGGCTGGGTCGTGTCGAGCGGCGGCGGCTCGAGGGTGGCGTCGCGCTCGACGTCGTAGAGGTCGGTGCCGCCGACGAGCGGCTCGGGCGGCGGGTCGGGATCGTCGTCGAGCCCCGGGCTCGACGGGACCGACGGCGGCCGCTCGGTGAGCGAGCGGGTCGCGTTGGCGGCGACGCGCGCGGTGCGTCCCACCGCGGCGCCGGCCTTGCGCGCCGAGACGCCGGGCACGAGCAGCGCGCCGAGGAGACCGAGCCCGATCAGCACCACCGCCGCGCCGACGGTGCCGGCGGCCGCGCCGAGCCCCCCGCCGGTGACGGCGCCGACGTAGCCGCCGGCGGCGCGCAGCATCGCGACCGGGCTCGTGATGCCGGGCGAGCCGTGGGCGAGGTGCAGCAGCCCGACGACCGAGCACCCGAGCAGGACCGCGCCGATCGCCACCCGCAGCGGCGCCGGCTCGCGGGCCTCGTCCTCATCCCCGGCGTCGGGGGCTTCCTCGTCGGCCCGGGCCGGCCGGGCCCGGAGCAGCGCCACCGCGCCGAGCAGGCACGCCACCGGGACCCCGTAGCGGGCCTGGCCGACGAGCGCGCCGAGCGCGTCGGCGAGGGCGCGCCCCACGCCGCCGGCGAGGTTCCCGGCCAGGCCGAGGCCGGTCAGGACGGCGAGGACGACCAGCCCGAGCCCGGCCGCGTCGCCGCGATGACCGCGCAGCTGGCGGCGGGCGGCGTCGGCGAGATCGAGGCGGGGCGGCTCCGGCGCCCGGGACTGGCGCGGCCGGCGGGTGCGGGACCGGGCCGGCTGACGGCGCGTCGACCGAGAGCGGGTCGTGGTGCGGGATGCCACCGAGTCACGCTAACACCGGCCTCAGAAACGCCAGCGGACACACTGGCCGCTCCGGCCACTCCGCTCCCGGGTCGGGACCCGCACCGCGGGCTCAGAGCGCGGGCGCGTAGCCCCCGTCGACCGGGTACACCTGGCCGGTGATCCACTCCGCGGCGTCGCTGCAGAGCAGCACCGCCAGCGGCGCCGGGTCCTCGACCCGGCCCAGTCGCCCGACCGGGTAGTTGCGGGCCAGCTTCGCCTCGAGGCCGGGGTCGGCCTCGACCGCCTCGGCGAGGGTGGCGTGCTTCATCGAGCCGAGCGAGATGCAGTTGATGGTGACGCCGTCGCGGCCGACCTCGGCCGCCAGGCCGCGCACGAAGCCCATGGCGGCCGCCTTCGCGGCGCCGTAGACGACCTGGCGGCGCTCGCCCCGCCGGCCGGCGTCGGAGACGATGACGAGGACGCGCCCCCAGCGCCGCTCGAGCATGCCGGGCAGGTAGGCGCGGGTGACGTGCAGGACGCCGGCCAGGTTCACCCGGATCACGGGGTCCCAGTCGGCGGGACCGGTCTCCACGAACGGGACGAGCCGGTTGCCCGCGCCGCCGAAGGACCGGACGCCGCTGCCGGCGTTGTTCACGAGGATGTCGAGGGGCCCGGTCGCCTCCAGCATGCCGTCCACCGCGTCGGCGTCGCACACGTCGGCGACGACCGAGCGGGCGGTGCCGCCCTCGGCCCCGATCTCGGCGCAGACCGACTCGGCCCGCTCCGACGACAGGTCGTTCACCCACAGGTCGGCGCCCGCGCGCGACATCTGGATGGCGATGGCGCGCCCGATGCCGGCCCCGGCGCCGGTGACGAGCGCCACCCGCCCGCCGATGAAGTTCGACCAGTCGCGGATCGTCACCGGCCGGTCCTGCTCAGACCTCGAGGATCACCGGGATGACCGCGGGCCGGCGGCGGGTCCGCTCGTTGATGAGCCGCCCCAGGGCCCGGCGGGCGTTGCGGCGGAGCAGGTCGAAGTCGACCGCGCCGTCCTCGTCCGGCACCGGGAGCGCGTCCCGCACCGCGGCCTTGGCGTCCTCGAGCAGGGCGTCGGCCTCGGCCTCGTAGACCCAGCCCCGGGTCACGATCTCGGGGCCGGTGACGACCTCGCCGGTGCCGGCGTCGACGGTCACGATCACGACGACGAACCCCTCCTCGCCGAGGGTGCGCCGGTCGCGCAGGACGCCGTGGCTGATGTCCCCCGCGATGCCGTCGACGTACTGGTAGCCGGCCGGCACGGCGCGCCGCTCCACCTCGACGCCCCGCTCGCGCAGGGTCACCAGGTCGCCGTCCTCGCAGACGAGGATCCGCTCCCGCGGGATGCCCATCTCGGTGGCGAGCTCGGCGTGGTGCACGAGGTGGCGGTACTCGCCGTGCACGGGGATGAACCACTCCGGGTCCACGAGCCCGATCATGAACTTCAGCTCCTCGCTCGACGCGTGCCCCGACACGTGCACGGTCGCGGTCGCCTCGTGGAGCACGACCGCCCCCGCCCGGTGCAGGCCGTCGATGACCCGATGCACGCCGGGCTCGTTGCCGGGGATGGCATGGGCGGAGAGCACGACGACGTCGTCGCTGGTCACCTTCATGAACTTGTGCTCGTGGCTGGCCATGAGGGCGAGCGCGCTCATCGGCTCGCCCTGGGAGCCGGTGCACACGACGCAGGTCTCGCCGGGCGCGTAGCGCGCGACGTCCTCGGGGTCGATGATCCGGTCGGCCGGCAGGTCCAGCAGCCCCATCTCGCGGGCCAGCGTCACGTTCTGGCTCATGGACCGGCCGAGGAAGGCGACCAGGCGCCCGGCCGCGATCGCCTCCCGGGCCACCTGCTCGACCCGGTGCAGGTGCGACGCGAACGAGGCCACGATGAACCGTCGGTCCTGGTACTGCCGGAACAGGTCGCGCATGGCGACGCCGATCGTCGACTCGGACCGCGTGAAGCCGGGCCGCTCCGCGTTCGTGGAATCCGAGAGCAGCATCCGGACCCCCTGCCTGGCGATCTCGCCGAGCCGGCCCAAGTCGGTCCGGCGGCCGTCGACCGGCGTGAGGTCGAGCTTGAAGTCGCCGGTGTGCAGGATCGTGCCGGCCGGCGTCGAGTAGGCGACCGCGACGGCGCGCGGGACCGAGTGGGTGACGGGGATGAACTCGCACTGGACCGGGCCGATGGCGCGCACCTCGCCGTCCTCGACCGGGATCAGCTCGGTGCGGCCGAGGAGCCCCGCCTCGTCGATGCGGTTGCGGGCCAGCCCCAGCGACAGGGCGGAGCCGTAGATGGGGGCGGGGACGTCCCGCAGGAGGTAGGCGAGCCCGCCGACGTGGTCCTCGTGGCCGTGGGTGACGACGATGCCGTCGACCCGGTCCGCGTTCTCGCGCAGGTACGTGAAGTCCGGGAGCACGAGGTCGATGCCCGGCATCTCCTCGGCGCTCGGGAACATGAGCCCGCAGTCGACAACGACGATGCGCCCGTCGACGTCGAGGCAGAAGCAGTTCCGGCCGATCTCGCCCAGCCCGCCCAGGAACACGATTCGGACCGTCGCCGGCATGCGATGAAATTAGTGCGGGCTCAGCACCCGGACGCGGCCGTGCCCGAGCGCGACGGGCGCGGGAGGCGGTGCTTGTGTCAGGCGGCGGTGGTGGCGCGGTCCCTCGCGACCTCGTCGAGCGTCGTGTACTCCTCGCCGGTGTCGACCCAGTCCTCGAACTGGATGACCCCCAGCTCGGTGAACCGGGTGCGCAGCCAGCCGTCGGCGGCGTCGAGGAGCCCGAGCTTCTTGCAGTTGGGCACGATCTTCGAGAACAGCAGGGCCTGGAAGACCGGGCGGTCGGGGTCCTGGAGGACGACCTTCACCGCCTCCTTGACATCGACGCCGAGCCGCTCCCACACCTCCTGCTGCAGGAACCGGTCCCGCATGCGCACCGCGGCCTCGAACGCGAACTCCTGGCGCTCGCGGATCTCGGACGCAGAGAGCTGCTCGTAGTACTCCTTCAGCGAGAGGACGCCGAACGCGACGTGGCGGGCCTCGTCGCTCATCACGTACCGGAGCAGCTGCTTCAGCAGCGGCTCGGTCGTCATCTGGTGCATGAACCCGAACGCGGCCAGCGCCAGCCCCTCGACCATGATCTGCATGCCGAGGTAGGTCATGTCCCAGCGGCTGTCGGCGATGATGTCGTCGAGCAGCATCCGCAGGTGGGCGTTGATCGGGTAGATGCCCGACAGCTTCTCGTTGAGGTAGCGGCTGAACACCTCGACGTGGCGGGCCTCGTCCATCACCTGGGTCGACGCGTAGTACTTGGCGTCGATCCACGGGACGGTCTCGACGATCTGCGCGGTGCAGATCAGCGCCCCCTGCTCGCCGTGCATGAACTGGGACAGGGTCCAGTTCTGGGACTCGATGCCGAACCGGAGCCACTCCGGGTCGCCCCAGTGCTCGAACGGGGTGCCGGCGAGGTCGATGCGGTTCTCGGCCCATCCGTTCTGGACCTGGTTGGCGAGCGCGACCTGCTCCTGGTCGACCTCGGTGTCCCACGGCAGGTCCTTCGAGTTCCACTGGGACGTCTTGGCCTTCTCGTAGAGCTTCTGGAGCGGCTTGCGGCTCTGCTCGTAGTCCCAGGTGAAGATGGCGTCGGCCTCGGCGCGCACCGCGTGCGCGACCGCGTCGACGTCCTGGTTGGTGATGGCGAGGATCGCCTCGACGTCGTCGAGGTCCTGGCGGCCGATCATCTCTTCGGTGCTTGCCATGGGGTCACCTCCGGAGAGCGGTGGGGGAACGGACGGTGGTGCCGGCGCCGATCGCCGGCACGAGGAACTCACGGACGTAGGCGCGGACGGCGGGCTCGTCGTCGAGGGAGACGGGCGGGTTCGGGGAGCAGAGGAGGGCGAGGCCGACTCGCGCCAACCACTCGGCGGCCCGGTCAGCGCGCCCGGCGCCGACGAAGCGCTCGAGGGCGGGGGCGAGGGCGGACCCGGCGGCGGCGAGGAAGCGGTCGCCGCCCGCGAAGCAGAGGTGCGGCAGGAGCCGCTCGGGCTCGACCGCGGCGACGAAGGTGAGGGCGGGGTGGTGGCCGAGCTCCCGGCCCGCCGCCACGAGGATGGCGACGACCGCGTCCTCGAGCGTGTCGGCGCCGGCGGCCGCCGCCCGGACCGCCGCCGTGACCCGGTCGGCCTCGCTGCGCAGGGTCGCCTCGAGGACGGCCTGGCGGCTGGCGAAGTAGCGGTAGAGGGTGGCCCGGGAGCAGCCGGCCTCGCGGGCGACGTCGTCGAGGGTGGTCTTGCGCAGGCCCTGGCGGGCGACGCAGGTCAACAGGGCCTGGACGGCGCGGGTCTCCAGGTCGCCGAGGCGAGTCGCCTCACGCTCCGTGAGCACCGCGGTCATGCACCTGAGACGATACGACTCGTTTCGTCTCAGCGTCAACGACCCATTTCTGGTCGTGCGTCACAGCGGCCGCCCGGCCCCGCTCACTAGGGTGCGCCCGGTGGCGGACGTCCAGAACGCGCTGCTCTGCAACGCGGCCGAGGTGGACCCCCGGGGGCTGGTCTCCATGCTCGGGGCGTTCGTCGACCAGATCAGCGGCGCCGAGCTGCCGGTCCGCGGCCAGCTGTGGCTGGTGGCCCGCCTGGTCCTGGGGGCCGCCGACGACGGCGGGCACGCCTTCGTGGTCGAGGTGGTGGGCGAGGGCGGCGAGCCGGTCACCCGGCTCGACGGGTCGTTCCAGGGTCCCCCGCCGAGCGGGAACTCCGATCCCGACCTGCCCCAGGGCGGCAACCTGGTGATGCCGCTGACGCTCGAGTTCCGCCGGGCCGGGCTGTACGAGGTGCGGCTGCTCCTCGACGGCGAGCCCCGCGCCGAGCTGCCGCTGCGGGTGCGGCTGACGACCCCCGCCGGCTAGCCCCGCTCAGCTCCCGAGCAACTTCTGCTTCTGGGTCTGGAACTCGGCCTCGGTCAGCACGCCCCGCGACTTCAGGTCGGCCAGCTGCTCGAGCTGCTCGGCGACGCTCGGCGGCGAACCAGCCGCGGGGGCGGCCGGGGCGCCCGGGCCGCCCGAGATCACCTGGCCCCCCGCGATGACCAGCGGCCCCTGCATCACCGGCGTGCCCGGCGGCACGATCCGCTCCATCGCCCGCTGCTGAAAGCTGCCCCAGGACTAGGTGGAGGCCGTGGAATCGATCGCGATGCTGCTTTTCTTCTTCGGGTCGTAGAGCACGCCGATCAAGGATCCGAGCGGCGGGCCGCCGGCTGACTGCGGGTACGGCGCCTGGACGACGGCTTGGAACGACCCGGCGTCCTCGGGGTACACCCGCAGCGTCAGCTTCCACATCACCTGGGGCGGCTGCCCCGGGTCTCCGCCCTTCACGGTCTTGCCGGGTTTGGCCTGGACGATCTGGGCCCGGGCCGGCTTGCCGCCTCGTTCCCGCAGCTTCGCCTCCTGGGGATCGTTGCTCCCGGACACCTCAGTCTCCTCGCTGCCGGTTGACCGTCACGCGGCCGACCAGTCGATGGCCAGGCGCTGCGGCTCGGACGGGTCCACGCGGACGGCGACGTCGGCGCCGGCGCGCAGGCGGCCGCGGTAGGCCTCCGGCACGGTCGTCGTCACGTGGAGCGCGTAGGGCGGCTCCCCGCCGACCGCGATCGAGAGGTCGAGAACGACCTGGGGGTTGAAGTTCACCAGCACGCCGGTGTCGGTGAAGCTCGTGATCGTGGCCCGGCCCGGGGTGCCCGATTCGAGCAGCGACTGCTCGGCGTGCATCGCGGCCTGGAGGGCCATGGCGTCGCTCACGACCGCGGCCGGGCTCGGTGCCGGTGGCTCACCACCGGCACCGACACCTGCGCGCTGCGCACGCCGTCCCGCCTGCTCGGCCGCATCCATCAGTCGCTCGGTGACCGGGCGGACCTGCGTCGCACGCCAGGCTCGCACGGGGCTCGGCGGCTGACCTCACCCGTCCGGCCGCGCCGCTACGTGAGCGCGTCGACGACGGCTTGGCTGGCCGGGTCTCGACCGACCATGAACTGGGTCGGCATGGCGACGCCCGGCGTCAGCTGGGCCACCTTGGCGTTCGGCAGGTACATGACGATCATCTGCTTGTCCGCCGGTACCCCCTGCGCCGAGGCGGCCATCTCGTTGCCCTTCGTGACTCGCGTGCTCGCCCGATCCCAGGTGCTCAGCACCTTGCCCGCCTCGAGGTCCTGACCCTTCTTCTCTTTGAGCTCCAGGGCGTGGATCTGGCTCGGCGTGACCGCGAGGAGGAAGGTGGCGGGCAGGCCCGCGTCCCGCATCGACTCGACGCCCTTCAGGGCGCCCATGCCGGGCATGACCTTCGTCATGGCCCGACCGAGCTTCATCCCGCCCCGGGCCATGGCCCGGGTTCCGGCGCCCACGCCGGCGGCCCCCGCCGCCATGTCGGGCGTGACCTGCTGGCAACGAGTCGCGGCCTCGACCTGATCGGAGAGCACGCCGCCGGCCGCGCCGGCTGCCTGCTCGTTCCAACGGAGTTCGTCCGCCGTCGCGTCGCTCATCTGTCCCCTTCCGGATGTGGGACTGGGGGTCCAGTCCGCGTGGGCTCATCATGGCCAGATCCCGCCCGCCGGCTCTGAGTACCCGGTACTCATTTTCCGGTCGGCCCACCGCCCTCGGGAACCGGTGCGAGGATGCCGCCCAGGAGCTCGACCCGGACCAGCGTGCGCACCGCGTCCGGGTCCTCGAGGTCCCAGCGGCCCGGCGTCCCGATGAGCGAGAGGACCATCCGGGCCAGGTAGTCGGCCGCGTGGTCCAAGTCGACATCGTGGCACAGGTGGCCCGCCGCGGCCTCTTGGGCCAGGAGGGGCTGCAGGTACTCGGCGATGGCGCCGAGGACCCGTTGGCTCTCGAGGGTCATGAGGGGCACGAGGGCGCCGGGCTCGGTGACGAGCACCTTCTGGAGCACCTCGTGCTCCCGGACGGCCCGGTGCGCGAAGACGAGGGCGGTCTCGATGCGGGTGGCGAGGTCGGGGGCGTCGGCGACCGCGTCGGCGAGCCGGGCGAAGAACCGGTTCATCTCCCAGCCGACCGTCTCCCGCAGCAGCTGGTCCCGGCCGCCCGGGAACAGCCGGTAGATGGAGGCCCGCGAGACGCCGGACGCCTTGGCGACGTCCTCGAGGGTCGTCTTGTCGAGCCCGTACCGGCCGATGCACTCGTAGGCGCCGGCCAGCACCGACCGGCGGGGGTCCTCCGACGCCGCCACCGCGGCCGGGCCTAGAGGCCGAGCAGGGCGTCGAGGCCGACGGTGAGCCCGGGCCGGTCCCCGACCGCCTGCACCGCCAGGACCACGCCCGGCATGAACGACGACCGGTCGTAGCTGTCGTGGCGGATCGTCAGCGTCTGGCCGGTGGTGCCGAGGATCACCTCCTGGTGGGCCACCACGCCCCGCAGCCGGACCGAGTGGACCCGGATCCCGGCCGCGCCCGCACCGCCCCGGGCCCCCTCGAGCACCACCTGCTCGGTCGGGTCCTTCCCCCACTGGCTCGAGGCGGCCGCCATGCGCTCCGCGGTCAGGACCGCGGTGCCCGACGGGGCGTCGACCTTCTCGTCGTGGTGGAGCTCGATGATCTCGGCGGTGTCGAAGTACGGGGCGGCGAGCGTCGCGCAGTGCATCATCAGCACCGCGCCGATCGAGAAGTTGGGCGCGATCACCGCGTTGGCCTTCGACGCCTCGAACCGGCTCTGCAGCGTGGCGAGGACCCGGGGCGTGAACCCGGTGGTGCCGACGACGGCGTGGACGCCGTGGTCGGCGCACCAGTCGAGGTTCTTGCGGGCCGCGGCGAGGACGGTGAAGTCGACCGCCACCTCGGCGTCGGCGTCGACGAGGGCGTCGGCCGAGCCGGCCACCTGGAGGCCGGTGTCGGAGACCCCGAGCTGCTGGAGGTCGATGCCGGCGTGGTACGGGTCGACGGCGGCCACCAGCTCGAGGCTGGGCTCGGCGGCGACGGCGGCGCAGACGGTGCGACCCATCCGGCCGCCGGCCCCGAAGACCCCGACCCTCGTCACGCTGTGAGGCTACGCGCGCGCTCGGAGAAGCGCCCCTCCGTGAACGGCCCGACGACGGCGAGGGTGCGCTCGCCCGCGGCGAGGACCCGCTCGACGACCCGGGCCACGTCGTCGGCGGTGACGGCGTCCAGCTTGGCCACCAGCTCGTCGAGGCTCGGGATCTCGCCGAGCGTCACCTCGGCCCGGCCGATCCGGTGCATGCGCGACCCCGAGCTCTCGAGCGACAGCGCGAGCGAGCCCCGCAGGTGGCCCTTGGCCGCGGTGAGCTCACGCTCCGACACGCCGCCGTCGGCGACGACCCGGCCCAGCTCGGCGTCGAGCACGTCGAGCAGCTCGTCGATCCGCTCCGGGGCGGTGCCCGCCGACACCGCCAGCACGCCGGTCTCCTCGAGCGCGGCCCGGTACGAGTACACCGAGTAGGCGAGGCCGCGCTGCTCGCGCACCTCCTGGAACAGGCGGGACGACATGCCGCCGCCCAGGGCCTGGTTCAGGACCGTGAGCGCGTACCGGTCGGGGTCGGCGTTGCGGAAGGCCCGCATGCCGAGCACCACGTGGGCCTGCTCGGTCGGCCGCTCGAGCACCGCCAGCGCCTCGGGCGCCGGCTCGCCGGACCAGGCGTCGCGCGGGGGCCGGGCCCCGTTGGCGGCGTCGAGGCCCTTCTCGACCAGGTTCACGACCTGGTCGTGGTCGAGGTTGCCGGCCACCGCGACGACGACGTTGCCGGGGCGGTAGTGGCGGGCGTGGAAGTCGGCGATGTCGTCCCGGGTCATGGCCTCGATGGTCGACTCCGAGCCGATGACCTCCCGGCCGATCGGGTGCTGCGGGAACACGGCCCGGGTGAAGAGGTCGTGGACCAGGTCCTCGGGCTCGTCGTCGCGCAGGTGCAGCTCCTCGAGGATCACCTGCCGCTCCGAATCGACGTCGGCCGTCCGCAGCGCGGGGCGCCACACGATGTCGGAGAGGATGTCGAGGGCGAGCGGCAGGCGGTCGTCGGGCACCCGCACGTAGAAGGTGGTGACCTCCTGGGCGGTGAACGCGTTCATGTCGCCGCCGCCGGACTCGACCGCCTCCGCGATCGTGGCCGCGTCCCGCTCCGCGGTGCCCTTGAACAGCAGGTGCTCGAGGAAGTGGCTGACGCCGGCCTGCTCGGCCGGCTCGTCCCGCGAGCCGGTCCCGACCCAGAACCCGACCGCCACCGACCGCAGGTGCGGGAGCTGCTCGGTGACGACGCGCAGCCCCGAGTCGAGGTGGGTCCGCCCGATCATCGGGGCGTGATCGGCATCGCGGTCGTCCTGGTTGAACGCGGGGCGCGAGGCGCCGCCGGGACGCAGGGTCGGCTCAGCGTCGACGCCGCCGCCGCGGACCGCCGCCGCCACCACCACCGCCCGGGCGGCCGCCGCCGGTGCGGGCCACCTCGCCCGGCCCGAGGTCACCGAACTCGGCGCGCGCCTCGGCCTCCCAGCGCTCCTCGAACGACGCCACGTCGGAGGGACCGTCGGCACCGCCCCGGTCGCGGTCTCGATCCCGGTCGCGGTCGCGGTCGCGGTCCCGGTCTCGATCCCGGTCTCGGTCCCGGTCTCGGTCGCGGTCTCGCGAGGGCGCCGGGCGACGGGCGGGCCGGTCGTCGGTGTCCCCGCGGGGCGCCGGCTCGTCACCATCGGCGTCGTCGCCGACCAGGCTCAGCGAGAGCTTGCCGGCGTTGTCGATGTCGTCGACGCGCACGGTGACCTCGTCGCCGAGGTTCAGCACGTCCTCGACCCGGTCGATGCGCTTGCCGCGACCGAGCTTCGAGATGTGCAGCAGGCCGTCCTTGCCCGGCAGCACGTTCACGAACGCGCCGAACTTGGTGACGTTCACGACCTTGCCCGTGTACTCCGCGCCCAGGTCGGCGGTGGGCGGGTCGAGGATGAGCTCGATCCGCCGGCGGGCCTCCTCGACCGCGGTCGAGTCCTTCGAGCCGATGCTGACCGTGCCGACCATCCCGTCGTCGCTGACCGAGATGTCGGCGCCCGTCTCCTGGGTGATCGTGTTGATGACCTTGCCCTTCGGCCCGATCACCTCGCCGATCTTGTCGAGCGGGATCTGGAAGCTGATGATCTTCGGCGCGGTGCCCTTCACGTCGGGGCGGGGCTCGGCGATGGCGCCCGTCATCACGTCGAGGATCGCGAGCCGGGCCTCCTTGGCCTGGCGAAGCGCCTGGGCCAGCACGTCGGCCGGCAGCCCGTCGATCTTGGTGTCGAGCTGCAGCGCGGTCACGAAGTCCCGGGTCCCCGCCACCTTGAAGTCCATGTCGCCGAACGCGTCCTCGGCGCCCAAGATGTCGGTCAGGGTCGTGTACTTGCCCTCGGCGTAGACGAGCCCCATCGCGATCCCGGCCACGGGCTGTTTGATCGGGACGCCGGCGTCCATCAGGGAGAGCGTCGAGCCGCACACCGAGGCCATCGAGGTCGAGCCGTTCGACGACAGCACGTCGGACACGAGGCGCAGCGTGTACGGCCACTCCTCGGCGCTCGGCACGACCGGCACCAGGGCCCGCTCGGCGAGCGCGCCGTGGCCGATCTCCCGGCGCTTCGGCGACCCGACCCGCCCGGTCTCCCCGGTGGAGAAGGGCGGGAAGTTGTAGTGGTGGATGTAGCGCTTGCGGTCGTCGATGCCGATCGTGTCGAGCATCTGCTCCATGCGGGGCATGCCGAGCGTGGTGACCGTCAGGACCTGGGTCTCGCCCCGCTGGAACAGGCCGGCGCCGTGCGCGGTCGGGAGGACCGCCACGTCGGCGGCCAGGGTCCGGAGGTCGGTCGGGGTCCGCCCGTCGATGCGCACGCCCTCCTCGACGATCCGGGTGCGGACCACCTGCTTCTGCAGGGCCCGGAAGGCCTTGCGGACCTGCCCGGCCCGGTCGGCGAACTGGGCGTCGTCGGTGCCGGCCAGCTCGGCCGTCACCGCGGACTCGATCTCGTCGAGACGCGTGTTGCGCTCGGTCTTGTCGGCGATCGCCATCGCCTCCGCCGTCTCCGACCGCACCGAGTCGGCGACCGCGTCGAAGACGTCGACGTCGTAGTCGTGGCGGGGCTCGTAGACGACGTCCTCGATCGGCCCCTGCTCCTCCTGCACCCGGTGCACGAGCTCCAGCTGCAGGTCGATGGAGGCGTTGATCCACTGCTTCGACCACTCGAGGCCGTCGGCGATGACGTCCTCGGTGACCTTGGGCGCGCCCTCCTCGTAGAGGGGCCAGGTGGCCTCGGTGCCGCCCGCCTCGACCATCATGATCGCGACGTCGCCGTCGGCGAGCCGCCGACCGGCGACGACCATCTCGAACGTCGACGCGTCACCCTCCTGGAAGGTGGGGTGCGCGATCCACTCGCCGTCGCGGTGCGCGATCCGCACCGCGCCGATCGGGCCGTTGAACGGGATGCCCGACACCATGAGCGCGGCGGAGGCGCCGTTGATCGACGCGATGTCGTAGGGGTTCTCCTGGTCGGCGCCGAGGATGGTGGCGATGACCTGGACCTCGTTGCGGAACCCCTCCGGGAACGACGGCCGCAGCGGCCGGTCGGTGAGCCGGCAGGTCAGGACCGCCTGCTCGCCGGGCCGGCCCTCGCGACGGAAGAACGAGCCGGGGATCTTCCCCGCCGCGTACATGCGCTCCTCGACGTCGACGGTGAGGGGGAAGAAGTCGATGCCCTCGCGGGGCTTGCTGGTGACGACGGTCGACAGCAGGGTGGTCTCACCGAGCTGGACGACGACGGCGCCGTCGGCGAGCGGGGCGAGGCGTCCGGTCTCGAAGGACAGGACCTTGTCGTCGGGCGATACGGCGCCCGACACTTTGATGGCTGGCACGGGAACGCGCTCCTTTGCTTGGCGTCGGAGCGGCGGCTCCCAGTGGTCAGGGTCCGGCGGGGCCTTACGGCTCCGCTCGGGCGCTGGCGACTGACAACCGACGCTCGGCTACCGCCGCAGGCCGAGCTTGGCGATGAGCGCTCGGTACCGCTCGACGTCGTTGCGCCGGAGGTAGTCGAGCAACCGACGGCGCTG
>CALEYV010000030.1 GCA_937927875.1 uncultured Actinomycetes bacterium
CGACGAGGCCTACATCGGTGGCCGCTCCAAGTTGGTCCACGGTCGGCTCATGAGCGACGAGAAGCCCGAGAAGCGCATCCCGCACAAGGTCCCGGTCCTGGCACTGCTCAACCGCGACACGGGCGAGGTTCGCACCAAGATCGTCCCGTCCGTCACCGCGGTGAACCTCGCCGCCAACATCCGCGCCGAAGTCGCCATGGCCAAGTCGGCGCTGTGGACTGACGAGCACCCCGGCTACCGGGTGATCGGCCGCAAGTTTGGTCACGGCCACTCCGCGGTCACGCACTCTATGGGCGAATACGTCAGGGGCGATGTCTCCACCAACGCCCTGGAAAACTGGTTCGGCCAGCTCAAGCGGTCGCTCGACGGCACGCACCACGCGGTCAGCCCCGAGCACCTGCACCGTTACTGCGAGGAATTCGCGTTCCGGTTCACCACCCGGAAGATGAGCGACACGGACCGCATGGACCTGCTGGTCCACCTGGCCGCTGGTCGGCGCCTCATGTACCGGCCGCTCACCGAGGCGGCGTAGCCTTGACCCCATGCCCGACCGCGATATGGACGAGCCGGTCAACATCGACCTGCCGTTTGAAGAGGCGCTCGGCGTCCTGCTTGGCAACGATGATGAAGACGACGGCGAGCCAGACGAGGACGACCAGTAGGAAGGGGTTAGCCGAGCCGTTCCAAAATCTGGGCGACATTCTGGAGCCGCTGAGTCATCTCCAGAAAGAACAACTGGTACTCGGTGGGTGCGGTGAGCCCATGGGTGTTCTCGAAAATCGCCCTGTCCGCGGTTCCAAGGTGCCCCTCGATCCAGTCCGCTGTCTCGGCATCGAATTCCCGACCACGCCGCATCTGTTCGGCCGGGTCGAGGTTCGGATCGTGCAGGATCGCCGCGGCCCCGTGTTGACGCTCGCCCAAATGCTCTCGAATCTGCCGACGCTCCTGGGCGGAGCGTTCGTCGGGCGTCGGCCCATGGAACGGCCAGTAGTGGAGCACGGGCGAGAAGATCGCCAGTAGGACAACAACGAGAACGAGCCCCAGGGCAACATTCGCCGCGGCCGGCAGTTGGGCCGCGATGAGGGTCGCGATCAGGCCGCCAGCCACTACAGCCCACGCCGGAACCCACAACGTTCGGTCGACTGGCTCGACCCACCCAGCGATGCGGGTCCGGTGGTGCCATCCCAACCCGAGGACGGCCACCGCCCCGGCCATGACGAGCACCGCCCCGAGCCAGTCGAAGCCGCCGCCTCGACTGGCCGCGTGGTGAGCCGCTCCCCCGATCCCCACGCTCCGACGCTAGGCCCAGCCCCGCACGCCCTTTGGGTGCGCCACGTCACACGTTGTGACATGGTTCACAGCTAGCCCCAAATCGGACATTTGCCCCGGCCCGGGTCGGGGATGGGGAGCGGCGGTCCCTAGGTTCGCCACTCGAAGTTCCACGGCTGTGATTTCCCCGCCAGGAGCTTCGAACCCCCCCAATCCCACCTGTCTCGTCGCGCGCGGCGAGACGGGCCGACCCCCCACCCGGAGCCTCCATGCGAACCATGCCCCGTGCCCCTCGGCCCGCCGACTGGCCGGCGGAACACCCCCATCGGCCGGTCCGGCCCACGCCCCCCCGGCGTGGCGTCTTCGGCCGCCTCGCCGCCCTCCTGGTGGGGGCGGTGCTGGTCCTCGGCGCCACCGGCTGCTTCGCCGGCGCCGGGAGCGGCCCGCCGCCCGACGTCGCGAACGCGATCAACGGGGCCTTCCACGACCTCGGCCCCGGCATGGTCAACTGCATGACCGCCATCGCCTGGCGGGAGTCGCGCTGGGACCCGGGCGCCCGCAATGGGAGCGGCGCCAGCGGCTTGTTCCAGATCATGCTCCCGATGCACAACGACCTGTTCTGGGCGCAGGGCGTGAACCCGGACAACGCCTGGGGCGTCTCGCACTACAACGCGATCGCCGCCCGCGAGCTCTACAACAGCTCCGGGCTTTCTCCCTGGGGCCACTGCTAAGCCCGCTCCGGCCTGCGCGCCGGTCCGACGTCGCGCGACGGGCGTTGGGACCGCCGCCAGGCCTGCCCTACCGCGGCGTTGGCGGGGTCGTCGGCGCTGACGTCCCCGAGCTCAGCGCCGGCGCGGGGCGGTCGGGCGCCCCTGGCGGGATGACCATCGCAGCGAGACGCTGACCCGGGGCCCGACCCGAGCCACCTTCGGGACGGAGTGCTCCCAGTCGGCCTGGGTGCGGCCGCCCATCACGAGCAGGTCGCCCGATCCGGGCCGGACGTCGTGGGACGCGCCGCCGCCCCGGGGCCGCACCAGGAACGGGCGGGCCGCGCCGAGGGTCACGATGGCCACGAGGGTGTCGTCGAGGTGGCGCAGCTCACGGTCGCGATGGAAGGCGACGCTGTCCCGGCCGTCCCGGTAGTAGTTGAGGCCGACGCCGCCGAACCGGACCCGGTACCGCGCCGAGAGCACGTGGCGGATCGCCTCCAGGCTCGGGTCGGGGA
The DNA here is from genome assembly GCA_937927875.1 of uncultured Actinomycetes bacterium. GTDB lineage: Bacteria > Actinomycetota > Acidimicrobiia > IMCC26256 > PALSA-555 > PALSA-555. The sequence continues at coordinate 2,495 of CALEYV010000030.1, forward strand.
GCGGGTCGGTGGCCGAGTACCACCGCGACAGCCGCGGGTCGTCGAGGACCCGGTCGTACATATGTCGTCGCCCCTGACGCCACGGCACCGTCGCCACCAGCGTCTCGAGCAGCGTGTCCGCGCCGCCGAGCCAGAACCGCCCGACGTCGATCCACGACCGGTCGTCGAGCTCGATCCGCTCCAGGACCGCGTCCGGGTTCACGGCCGGCGCGCTCGCCCCGAGCAGCGACCCCTGCAGCGCCTCCACCGGCCCACCCTACCGAACGCGCGTTTGCTGCCCATCCGGCGAGAGCCTCGGCCGCGCCTCGGCGCGCATCGCCGGCCCGGTGACGCGGGCACGAGAATGGCGGCGAACGACACGGACGGCGGCGACGGCGCGGGGAGCTGGGTTGCGCGGAGACGGTGCGGGGTCGGGGCCCACCACCGCCCGTGAGCATCGGGCCCGGCCGCGACCCGGCGCGGTCGCCGCCGCTCGGGGGCCGAGGTGCTGAGCGTCGCGCTCGGCGCCGCCGACCCGTCCCAGCTGCTGCCGGCGCGGACGCAGATGGCGTTCACGCTCGGCATCCACATCGTCCTGGTCCCGTTCGGCGTCGCGTTCACGGCCATGGCGCTGATCGCCAACTACCGGGGCCTGCGGCTCGGGGACCGCGACGCCCTCGTGCTCGCCGAGCGATGGTCGAAGGTGGCCGCGGTCCTGTTCGCGGTGGGCGCCGTCACCGGCACCGTCTTGTCGTTCGAGATGGGGCTGCTCTGGCCGGGGCTCATGCGCCGCTTCGGCCAGGCCTACGGGATCCCGTTCGTCGTCGAGGGCCTCTTCTTCTTCCTCGAGGCGATCTTCGTCGCCATCTACATCTACGGGTGGAAGCGGATGCGGCCCTGGCCGCATTTCTGGGCCGGCGTCCCGGTCGTCCTCTCCGGCATCGGCGGCGCGCTGGCGGTCGTCGCCGCCAACTCCTGGATGAACGACCCCGGCGGCTACACGCTCCGCGGCGGCCGGGTCGTGGCCGTCGAGCCCGCGAAGGTCCTCTTCAACGGCGCGTTCTGGCACGAGGGCCTGCACATGCTCCTCGCCGCCTACATCGTCGCCGGGTTCCTCGTCGCCGGCGTCTACGCGGTCGCGATGCTGCGAGGCCGACGCGACCGGTACCACCGGGTCGGGTTCCTCATCCCGTTCACGATCGCGGCCGTGGTCATGCCGTTCCAGATCGGCGTCGGCGACGCGGCCGCCCGCTGGGTCTTCAACAACGAGCCCACGAAGTTCGCGGCCATGGAGCTGGTCCCGAAGACGGCCCGCCACGTCCCGGAGACGATCGGCGGCTACTACGCCGACGGCCGCGCCCACGGCCCGTCGATCCGGATCCCCGGCGTGGCGTCGTTCCTCTCGGGCTGGAGCACGGGCACGAAGGTGCAGGGCCTGAGCGCGGTGCCGCCCCCGGACCGGCCGCCGGCCACGATCGTCCACCTGGCGTGGGACACGATGGTGGGGCTCGGGACCGCGCTGCTCGGCCTGGCGCTGTGGTTCGCGTTCCTGTGGTGGCGCCGGCGCGACGTCACGACGTCCCGCTGGTTCCTGCGGGCGGCGTCGGTGGCCGGCGGCGCCTCCCTCGTCACCATGTGGTCGGGCTGGACGGTGACCGAGGTCGGGCGCCAGCCGTACATCGTCTACGGCGTGCTGCGCACCCGCGACGCGGTCACCCGCGCCGACGGGGTGTGGGTGAGCCTGGCGGTCGTGTTCGTCTTGTACGCGCTGCTCGCCACGGCGACGGTCCTCGTGCTGCGGAGCATGGCGCGGCGCTGGCGGCGCGCCGACGAGGGCGTCGCCGACCGGGACGTCCCGTACGGGCCGGGCCGCATTCTCGACCCCGAGCCGGTCACGAGCGGGCGGTCGTCGTGAGCGACCTCACCGGCGTCATCCTCTTCCTTGGCGTGACGCTCTACGCCGTGTTCGGTGGCGCCGACTTCGGCGCCGGGTTCTGGGACCTCACGGCGGGGGGCGTCGACCGGGGCAGTCGCCCCCGCGGGCTCATCGACGCCGCCCTCGGCGCGGTGTGGGAGGCCAACCACGTGTGGCTGATCTTCTGCCTCGTGGTGCTGTGGACCGGGTTCCCGGGTGCGTTCGCGTCGATCGTCGAGACGCTGTACGTCCCCCTCACCGTCGCCGCGCTCGGCATCGTGGTCCGGGGGGCCGGATTCGCGTTCGGGAAGGTGTCCGAGACCCTGACCCAGCAGCGGCTCTACGGCCTGGCGTTCGCGGGCTCCTCGCTCGTCACGCCGTTCTTCCTCGGCGCCGTTGCGGGCGGCATCGCGTCGGGCCGGGTGCCGTCGAACGCGGCGGGAGACTCGATCGGCAGCTGGGTGAACCCCACCTCGATGCTCGGCGGGACGCTCGCCATCATCGTGTGCGCCTACCTGGCGGCGGTGTTCCTCGTCGCGGAGGCGAACCGCCGAGGCCTGCCCGACCTCGAGCGCTACTTCCGCGCCCGGGCCGTGGGCGCGGGGGTCGTCACGGGCGTGGTGTCGCTGGCCGGGATCTGGGTGCTGCGCGACGACGCGCCCCGCCTTTTTCACCACCTGATCGGGGTCGCCGTGCCGCTCGTCGTCATCTCGATCCTCGCCGGTCTCGGCGCGCTGGTCGTGCTGCGGCGCGGCGCCCCCCGGGCCGGGCGGCCCCTCGCCGCGGCCGCGGTCGCGGCGGTGATCGGCGGCTGGGGCGTCGCGCAGTACCCGTTCCTCCTCGGCACCCACCTCTCGCTCGCCGCCGCCGCGGCCCCCGACGCCACCCTGCGGGTGGTGGTGGGCGTGTTCCTGGCCGCGCTG
>CALEYV010000031.1 GCA_937927875.1 uncultured Actinomycetes bacterium
CGACGTCGGGGTGGGCTTCGATGCCGTACTCGGCGCGGGACAGGTCTCGGTACGGACGGCCGCTGGTCTGCGGACCGTTCAGCCGTCGCTCACTAGGCTCGGTTCCCGCCGACCGGTGCGGACGCACAGTCGCCTGTCTAGTCGGCTGGTGTCCCGACCTCGAAGGGCGAGACCGCCCGACCACCGAGTCCCCTCCGACGGGCGAGCGACCATGACCGAGCGAGCGCTGACCGGGAAGACGGTGGTGGTCACGGGCGGAACCGCCGGGATCGGTGAGGCGGCGGCGCGCCACCTCGCCGGGCTCGGCGCGACGGTCGGGCTGGTCGGTCGCGACCCCGAGCGAGGCCGCGCCGTCGCCAACAGCCTCACGAACGACGCCAACACCGGGGGCGCCGAGCTCTTCCTCGCCGACCTGTCGGACCTTAGCGACGTGCGCCGGCTGGCGAGCGAGATCCAGACCCGGTTCGACCGCGTGGACGTGCTGTTCAACAATGCGGGCGTCGACGTCGGAAAGCGGATCACGACGGCCGATGGACTCGAGTTGACCTTCGTCGTCAACTACCTCGCTCCGTTCCTGCTCACCAACCTGCTGCTCGACACGCTGCAGGCGTCGGCACCCTCGCGCGTCCTGACTGCCACGTCGGGCGCGTACCGGGGCGGCACGGTCGACTTCGACGACCTGCAGAGCGAGCGTCGATTCGGACAGCGCGCTTACAACAACTCCAAGCTCGAGCTGATCCTCTTCACCTACGAGCTCGCTCGCCGGCTCGAAGCCAGCCGCGTCACGGCGAACTGCGTCGACCCCGGCTTCGTGAAGACCGGGCTCGGCGCCACGATGCCGCTCGGCTACCGGCTGGTCGGGGCGCTGCTGTGGCCGTTCATGGTGAGCCCCGAGAGGGGCGCCGACACCGCGACCTGGGCGGCGAGCGACCCGGGGCTGGAAGGCGTGACGGGCGCTTACTTCAAGGGCCGCCGGCGCATCGAGACCGAGGCGAAGACCCACGACCGCGCGACCGCCGCCCGGCTCTGGCAGGTCAGCGCGTCGCTCGCGGGGATGTCGACCCGCTAGCCGCAGATCCCAAACGGCGTAGTCAGCCGCCGCCGCCGAGAGCCTTCTTCGGCTCCTGCTCCAGCTCGTGCAGCTTGGCGATCATCTTGTCGAAGGTGTCGTCGAAGGTGTGCTGCTTGCGGGCCCGGCGGAGCGGGTTGGCGTAGGCGATGATCTGCGCGCCGACGTACTCGTGCCAGGCTCCGAGCTCCTTGAGCTGGTCGGTGACCGACCGGACGAGCCGGTGGGCCTCGACAACCTTCTCGGCCCGACCCTCGCGGATCGGGAGGCAGTCGGCGACCGGCTGGTCCATGAACCCATCGCACTTGCGGAGGATCGGCTCGTAGGAGCTGCCGGCCAGCCGCCCGAACTGGGCGTAGGCGAAGCCGAGCGTGACGTAGTGCGCCTGCTGGATCGAGTCGACGACCTCCTCGTCGTCCTCCGCCATGCTCGGCTGCTTCGCCGCGATGTCCTGGTAGATGGCGAGGGCGACCGCGGACCGCTCCCGGATGTTCGGCTCCTTCTCGACGTTGAGCGACAGCATCCGGCGGGCCGCGGAGCGGGGCGCGATCACGGCGGGGAGGCGCCGCAGACCCAGCTCCTTCGCGGCCAGCAGCCGGTGCTGGCCGTCGATCACGAGGTAGCCGCCGCCGTCCTCGCGCTCGACGACGACCAGCGGAGCGAGGAACCCGACCCGCCCGACCGAGTCGACGAGCCGCTTCACGTGGGACTCGCTCGACTTCCGCTGGTGCGAGATGACCTCGAGACTCGTAGTGGGGATGACCGCGAACGTCAGGTCCCGGCGGTTCGCCGGATCCTTGAACGCAAGCTGTGCTTCGGACTGGACGCGGTCGGCCATGTCGCTCAGGATCGTACTGCCCGAGCCTTCGAAGCACTGTTGGGACGGCATGCAGGAGACGATCGACGTGGATGTCTGCGTCGTCGGTGCCGGCTACGCGGGGCTGACCGCCGCCCGTCGGCTGAGCCAGGCCGGCAAGTCGGTGGTCGTCCTCGAGGCCCGCGACCGCGTGGGCGGGCGCATCTGGTCCCAGCGGCGCGACGACGGCACGGTCGTCGACCGCGGCGGCGCGTGGCTGGCGCCGTACCACGACGCGATCTTCGAGCTCGCCGGTGAGGTCGGCGTCACCACGTACAAGACGTGGGTGCAGGGCGCCCACATCCAGGTCGGGGAGGACCGGATCCGCCGGTACACCGGTCTCATCCCGAAGATCAGCCCGCTGGCGATCGTCGCGATCGCGCTCGCGCAAGCCCGCGTGAACCGACTGGCCAGGCGCATCCCGCTCGACGCGCCCTGGACCGCCGCACGCGCCTCGGAGTGGGACGAGCGCACCGTGGCGTGGTTCCTCGAGCGGTCCCGGATCCGGAACCCGTCCGGCCGTCGGCTCTTCGAGATGGCGGTGCGGGGCCTGTTCGCCACCGACTCCGACAACGTCTCGTTCCTGGACCTGCTGATGCTGATCCGAGGCCACGGTGGCATCGACCACCTGTTCTCGATCGAAGGCGGGGCCCAGGAGAACATGGTCGACGGCGGCGCGGGCGTCATCGCGCAGCGGGTCGCCGACGCGCTCGGCGACGCGGTGCGACTGCGGACGCCGGTGCGGTCGATCAGCCAGCGCGAGGACCGCGTGACGGTCTCGGCCGACTCGACGATCGTCATCGCTCGCCACGCCGTGGTCGCGGTCCCACCCGCGCTCGCGCACGAGATCGACTTCTCCCCCGCGCTCCCCGACGATCGCCTGGCCCTGTACCGCAGCGCGGTCGGAGGCTCCGAGGCCAAGACGCTGATCGTCTACGACGAGCCGCTCTGGCGGCCCGACGGGCTCAGCGGTCAGACCTCGGAGCCCGACTCGGTGGCCGAGGTCACCCTCGACGCGACCCCCGCCGCCGGACGCCCCGGGGTCATCGCCTCGTTCACCTTCGGGCCGGTGGCGGAGCAGGCGCACCGGCTCGACCCGGCCGAGCGGCGGCGCGCCGTCGTCGAGGCCATGGAGGCACGGCTCGGCCCCCGCGCCGCCTCACCGACGGACTACGTCGAGACCGCGTGGTGGACCGAGGAGTGGTCGCGCGGCTGCTCGGTCGCGCATCTCCCGCCCGGGATCCTCACCCGGTACGGACACCTGCTGCGAGAGCCGTTCGGGCGGGTGCACTGGGCCGGGACCGAGACCGCGACTACTTCGCACGGTGCGATCGACGGCGCGGTGCGCTCCGGGGCCCGGGCCGCGACCGAGATCCTCGGTCCGGACACATAACGGGCCATCGAAACGCGCGGCGCCGTCCACCTCCCGATCGACCCGCTGCTCGCGCAACCGGCCGCTCGTGGCTCGCGGGTTGGGAAACGCGAGTCACGGCGGCCCGCGTCCTGGGCATCGGCCGACCCGCGGCCGCCCCGACTTACGCTGCCCCGGCAAGATGCGGCCGCTCAAGAAGCTCGGGCCGGCCCGCCGATATACCTGAGGTCTCGGTCGAGGGCACCGGGACTCGTCGAGGGGATGGCATGCGGGCACGCAGGACGGCGAGGGTCGGAACCGGCTTGGCCGCGATCGCGGTTGGCCTCATCAGCGCAGGGTGCTTCGGCGGCTCGCCGCCGCCCGTGGGGGCGAGGCTGAGCGTGAGCCCCTCGACGCTGACGTACACCGCCGTGCACAGCGGCTTCATGCCGACCCAAGAGGTCACGGTCACCAACACCGGCGGCCGTTCCGCCCGGTCGCTCGCGGCGAGCCCGGTCGGCGTCTACAGCCTGCCGCAGCCGGCCGCGCCCAACCCGTGCCAGGGCTCCGGCGCGGCCGCGATGCTGGCTCCCGGCCAGAGCTGTGTGATCGACATCCAGTACTGCCCGGCGGTGGTCGGGCCCGACAACAACACGCTCGTCGTCACGGGCGTCGATGCGACGTCGGGCGCGGGCCTGCTCGCCGGCGTCACCCTGAACGGGACCGCGACGTAACGCGACCGGACGGCCGGCTCGAGCCGGCCACGGCGTCCCGCAAGTAGCGCGCCACCGAGCGGCGCGAGATCATCGGCAGCGTGCGCGACCCGACCCAGGTGATCTGGCGGCGGTGCTTCGCGCACGTCACCAGCCTCCTCCTGGTCGCGCTCGTGCTGCTCGCGGCCGGGTACGCCGGCGACGTTCACACGACCAAGTCGGGCTGCCCGCACCCCGCCCCCGCCGGGCAGCAGTGCGTCCAGCGTGGATCGACCGGCTATCTCATGAAGAACGCGGGCTTCCTCTGGTTCGCGCTCGCTCTCGTGCTCCTCGCGCTCGTCATCCTCGTCGTACCCCAGATCCGCGCTGGCTGCTCCCTCGGCAAGGCCATCTTCGGGATCCGGGTCATCCGCGCCGACGGGCGACCGCCCGGCTTCCTGCGCTCGGTCGTACGGACCCTGGCGTGGCTCATCGACGGCTTGACGCTCCTGCTGCCGGTCGGGCTCTGGTTGGCGATCATCACGCCGGGCCACCGGCGCGTCGGCGACTACGCCGCCGGGACCTACGTCGTCCGGCGCTCGGCGGCCGGCCACCCGGTCGCACCGCGGCAAGGGCGGGCGGCGAGACGCTCGGGCTAGGAGGAGCGGGCCAGCGCACGTGACCCGCCAAGCAGCGCGAACGCGGCGAGGGCGCCGAACGCGAACCCGGTGATATGGGCGACCCACGCCACCCCGGAGCTGGGGTCCGTCACGAACTGCAACCCGAACCAGAACAAGAGCACCAGCAAGGCTGGGAGCACGAGTGGGAAGAACAGCGGCAGGATGATCGTGACGATGCGTCCCCGCGGGTAGAGGACGAGGTAGGCGCCCATCACGGCCGCGATCGCGCCTGACGCTCCGATCGTCGGCACGAGCGAGTTCGGCGAGCTGAGCACCTGGCCGAGCGACGCGACGACACCTCCGATGAGATAGAAGGCCAGGTAGCCGAGCTTCCCGAATCGGTCCTCGACGTTGTCGCCGAAGACCCAGAGGAACCACATGTTCCCGAACAGGTGCAGCAGGCTCGCGTGCAGGAACATCGACGCGAGCAGCGAGAGCGCGACCGACTTGTGGGGATAGAACGGCGTGTCCAGGCGTGATTGCACCCGGTCCCCGCCGCACTGACCGACGAGGGACGGTGAGAGCGGGTGCCAGTGCGCGATCTCACAGGGGACGAGCGCGTGCTGGTACAGGAAGCTCGTCTCCTGCTCCGAGTCGTAGTTCGAGGTCTGGAACGCGTGAAACGCGCCCGGCTGCAGCGCGAAGAAGACCGCGATGTTGATGGCGATGAGGATCCACGTCAGGTAGCCCGGTCGACGCGGGTGGATGAGATCGCGGATCGGCAACACGCGGGCGAGAGCGTATGCGCCGCCTCGGCGCGTCGACGGAGAGGACCCGAACCAGCCGGAGGATCGAGCGTGCGTGCCCGCGCCAGCTGGGCTCGCCGCGGGAACCGGGCGTCAGGACGCCGGCGGGCCTGCGCTCCCAGCGGGAGGACCCTCGGAGCCGTTGGGCTGCTGGCCTCCGGGCGAGAAGATCATGCGGGTCACCGGCGTGCCGCGGAAGCAGCCCACCGAGTACGGGAACTGCCACGTCATGACGTAGTGGTACATGTGGACCTTCTTGCCGTTCCACGTGACGGTGTCCGTCGTCCCGTGGCAGGCGTCGAGGTTGGCGGTGGTGAGCACCTTGCCGTGGTCGCCGCGGGGTCCGTAGATCCCGAAGCCGTCGAGGGCGTAGCCGAGCAGCGGCGAGTGGCCGGTGCCGGTGTCGTTGCTGAGCAGGCAGAACGGCATCGCGTGCCGGTGGTACCCGGCCTGGTTGGGGTGCCCCCCGCAGGCGTCTTGGACCTCCTGGGCGGCGGCGTCGCGCCCGTTGGCGTCGAACCCGTCGAGGAGCGCGACGCCGTCGGTCGTGACGCCGACGTCGCCGCCCACACAGCTCGGGCTGCTCGCGACCTTCGGCGAGGCCGGGAGCAACAGGGTGAAGCTGCTGGTCGTGATCCGGCTCGGGTCAGGACGGTAGGCGTGGGCCGGGTCGCTCGCCGTGACCGGGAAGGTGCCGGTCGTCCCGCCGACCGGCAGGTCGTTGCCGCTGAGGGACCGGACACCGCCCCGCACCTGGTTCGCGAAGGTCGCGTTGGGCCAGGAGACGCTGCCGCTCACGAACACCTTGGCCGTGAGGTCCCACGTCGAGCCGTGGACCCACGGCAAGGTCGAGTTGTCGTTGGCGGGCTGCAGCGACGACGAGTTGCACAGATCGATCTTGCCGTTGGTCGGCGACGAGCTGAACTGCTGGTCACCGAGGGGCAGGGACGTGACGTCGACGTTGCCGACGTCGGCCTTCCGGATCGTGATCTGCCCGTTGTCGAGGCTGACCGACCCGCCCGAAGCGGTCGGGCGCGAGGCCGGCGGCGCCGCCGCGGTGCCGGTCGATGCCAGCGCCACCGCGGCGATTCCGACCGCCAACGCGGCCAGGAGTCGCTTCCTCATCGCTCGGTCAGTCGATACACCTCGGTCATGGCGATGAGCCGCGAGTCCACGAGCCCGGCGCCCCGGTCCTTCGAGACCTCCCGGTACTTGGGGGTCGACGTCATCTCCAGGAATGCCTTCCGCGACGGGTACTCGACGAGGATGACGGCGTCCCAGCCGTCGGCCGCGCCGCCGATGACGACCGAGTCGGCGCGGCCCTGGAAGAGGACCCGGGCGCCGGTCTGCTCCAGCAGCTCCCGCATCCGGTCGCCGTAGCGGGCGTACGACTCGCGTCCGGACCGCTCGCCCGTCTCGCCGTTCCCGCTCGCCCGCTCGGCGAACTTCAGCAGGTTCAGCATCACCACCGGCGTGTCCAGCGGGCTGTCGACCAGCTCCTGGATCTGATCCTTCGTCGGTCCGATCGGCATCCCCGTCTCCTTACTCGTCCGGAGCGGCTCAGGCTGGCCGCTCGACCCGCAGCGCGGGCTCCCGCGCCGCCGGCAGGTGGTCGTACAGGTCCGCGACCAGGTCGTCGCGGAGGCTCCGGTACCCGGCGTCGTCCCATCGGTTGTGGAACTGGTAGGGGTCGTCGTCGACGTTGTACAGCTCGCCCTCGGTCCCGTCGTAGGTGACCGAGCTCTGCGGACCGCCGTTCGACAGCCCGAGCCGGCGCGCCGCCTCCGGCGGCAGGAGGGCGAGGAAGTCCTCGAGGCCGGTCGGCGTCGTCGTGCTCGGCTCGTACGCGGTGCAGAGCCAGCCGTCCCGGTAGATCGACCGCAGGTGCATCCCGTAGCCGGGGAACTGGCTGTCCCACTCGCACAGGGCGCGCTGGCGTCCCGACCCGTCGGCGGTCGGGAGCGGCTCGCCCTGCATCCACGGCGCGGCGTCGACGCCGGCGATCTCACAGAAGGTCGGGGCCAGGTCGACGTGGCCGACCGGGTCCCGCACCTCGCCGGGCGCGACGCCCGCCGACGGCGCCGGCCGCCAGACGTAGGGCACCCGCATGAGCGCGTCGGTGTGGAACGGGCCCTTGAAGAGGAGCCCGTACTCGCCTTGGAGCTCGCCGTGGTCGGTGGTGAAGAAGACGTCGGTCTCGTCGCCCCAGCCGCGGCGGTCGACGGCGTCGAGGACCCGCCCGCAGGCCTCGTCCATCAGCTCGTTCATGACGTGGGTGAGCGCGTTGACCTCTCGGATCTGGTCGTCGGTGAGCGTGCCGGGGCAGAAGCGGGCCGGGCCGCCCTCGACGTTGCGCCACTTGTCCTCGTACCAGGCCAGCCAGTGGGCGGGCTTCTCGGCGAGCACGGCGCGCACCTGGTCGGGCGACCCCGGATGCCCGGGTGGGAGGTCGAGGTCCTGCCACGGGACGCGCTTGCGCTCCTCGGCCGGCGGGTCCCACGGATGGTGGGGATCCGGGAAGCTCATCCACACGAACCAGCCGTCGTCGTCGGCGAGCGAGTCGAGGAACGCGATCGTCCGGTCGGCGATCCAGTCGGTGTGGTACAGGTCGCGCGGGATCGGGTTGATGGACGTCTCCGGAGCGCCGGTCTCGCCGCCGCCGATGGCCTGGAGCAGCTCGGCGAAGCCGCCCAGCTGGTCGGGGTGCTGGTCGACCAGCCACACGCCATAGTGCTGGACGCCGCGGCCGCGGAACGCCGGCGTGTGCATCGCCAGCTCGAGGTGCTCGAAGCCGCGCAGCGGCCCGGTGGAGCCCTCGTGCGCGAGCGCGTTCTCGGGGTAGGCCAGCGTCGGGTCGAGCCCGGGGTCGAAGTGCGCCTTGCCGATGAGCGCGGTCCGGTAGCCGGCCTCGTCGGCGAGGTGGCGGGCGACGCTCGGCGCGTCGGCCGGGAGCGGCACGCCGTTGGCGACGACGCCGTGGGTCCGCACGTACTGGCCGGTCAGCATGGTCGACCGGGCCGGCATGCACACCGTGTTCTGGTTGTAGGCCCGCCGGAAGTTGATGCCCTCGGCGGCCAACCGGTCGACCACCGGGGTGCGGGCGATCTCGTTGCCGTTGCAGCCCAGCGCGTCGTAGCGCTGCTGATCGGTCGTGATGAAGAGGATGTTGCGCCCCACGGCACCCCTCGCCTCGTGGCCCGGCTGCTCCGGTCCGCCTTCCCGCCCGAGGCGCCGTCACGGTACCCGGGAACGACACCGCCGCGCCGTGCTCGCGAGCCCACGAGCCAGACCTCGTAGTGTCCAGCCCCGAGCATGGCGGCCAGGAAGCCGAGCGGCACCCCGAGCGTCAACGACACCGGTCGCACGGGGCCTCGCGTCGCGATCGTCGGAGCCGGGATGGCGGGCATCCTCGCCGCGATCAAGCTGGCCGAGGCCGGCCTCGACGACTTCACGATCTACGAGAAGGCGGAGCGCGTCGGCGGGACGTGGCGGGAGAACACCTACCCCGGCATCTCCTGCGACGTGCCCTCCCATCTCTACTCGTACTCGTTCGAGCTCACGCCGGAGTGGACGCGCCGGTTCTCGCCCGGCGACGAGATCCAGGCCTACTTCGAGCGCGTGACGCAGGAGCACGACCTGCTCCGGCGGATCCGGTTCGGTGACGAGGTGCTCCGGTGCGAGTTCGGGGACGGGCAGTGGCACCTCGAGACGGCGAAGGGTCGCCGGGACGCCGTCGACGTCGTGATCGCCGCCACCGGGGTACTGCACCACCCGAACCTCCCGACGTTCGAGGGCCTCGACGACTTCGAAGGGGCGACGTTCCACAGCTCCCGGTGGGACCACACGGTGCCGATCGACGGTGCCCGCCTCGGCGTCATCGGCACCGGCTCGACCGCGGTCCAGATCGTGGGCGCGGTCGTCGACCGGGTCGGACACCTGGCGCTCTTCCAGCGCACCGCCCAGTGGGTCCTCCGCCAGGAGAACGCCCCATACTCGGAGGAGGAGCGCCAGGAGTTCCGGGCCAACGCGACCCTGCTCGCCGACCTGCACGCCGAGCTCAACCGGCAGTTCGGCATCTTCGCCCGAGCCGTGGTCAACGCCGACTCCGAGGAGATGACCGCGCTCGAGCAGGCGTGCCGGGAGCATCTCGAGAGCACGGTCCGGGACCCCGACCTGCGGGAGCGGCTGCGCCCGAGCTACCGGGCGGCGTGCAAGCGGCTCGTCATCTCACCGAACTTCTACGAGGCGATCCAGGCCCCGAACGCCGAGCTCGTCACGGAGGGGATCGAGCGCTTCGAGCGGTCCGGCATCCGGACCCGCGACGGCCGCCTCCACGAGCTCGACGTCGTCGTCCTGGCCACCGGGTTCAAGGCCCACGCCT
>CALEYV010000032.1 GCA_937927875.1 uncultured Actinomycetes bacterium
ACATCCCGTTCACGCCCCGGGCCAAGAAGGTCCTCGAGCTCTCCCTCCGGGAGGCCCTCCAGCTCGGCCACAACTACATCGGGACCGAGCACATCCTCCTCGGCCTCATCCGGGAGGGCGAGGGCGTGGCGGCCCAGGTCCTCGTGAAGCTCGGCGCGGACCTGTCCCGGGTCCGCCAGCAGGTCATCCAGCTCCTCTCCGGCTACGCCGGCGCCAAGGAGGGGCAGGGCCAAGGCGGCGGCGCCGGCGAGTCGCAGCCCTCGGGCTCGCTTGTGCTCGACCAGTTCGGCCGCAACCTCACCCAGCTCGCCCGCGAGAAGAAGCTCGACCCGGTCATCGGGCGCGAGAAGGAGATCGAGCGGGTCATGCAGGTGCTGTCGCGCCGCACCAAGAACAACCCGGTGCTCATCGGCGAGCCCGGCGTCGGCAAGACCGCCATCGTCGAGGGCCTGGCGTCCGACATCGTCGGCGGCGACGTCCCCGAGACCCTGAACGGCAAGCAGCTCTACACCCTCGACCTCGGCGCGCTCGTCGCCGGTTCCCGCTACCGCGGTGACTTCGAGGAGCGGCTGAAGAAGGTCCTGAAGGAGATCCGCACCCGCGGCGACATCATCCTCTTCATCGACGAGCTGCACACGCTCGTCGGCGCCGGCGCGGCCGAGGGCGCGATCGACGCCGCCAGCATCCTGAAGCCGATGCTGGCCCGCGGCGAGCTGCAGACCATCGGCGCCACCACGCTCGACGAGTACCGCAAGCACCTCGAGAAGGACGCCGCGCTCGAGCGCCGGTTCCAGCCCATCAAGGTCGAGGAGCCGACGGTCGCGCACACCGTCGAGATCCTCAAGGGGCTGCGCGACCGCTACGAGGCCCACCACCGGGTGACGATCACCGACCAGGCGGTCGTCGCGGCCGCCAACCTCGCCGACCGCTACATCTCCGACCGGCACCTGCCCGACAAGGCCATCGATCTCATCGACGAGGCCGGGTCGCGGCTGCGCATCCGCCGCATGCAGGCCCCGCCCGACTTCCGCGAGCTCGAGGACCAGATCGCCACCGTCCGCAAGGACAAGGAGGAGGCGATCGAGGGCCAGCAGTTCGAGCGGGCGGCGTCGCTGCGCGACCGCGAGAAGGAGCTGCTCGAGCAGCGCCGCGACAAGGAGAGCGAGGCCCAGCGCGAGGGCGTCGACCTGTTCAACGAGGTGAGCGAGGAGTCGATCGCCGAGGTCCTCGCCCTCTGGACCGGCATCCCGGTGTACAAGCTCACCGAGGAGGAGACCGCCAAGCTGCTGCGCATGGAGGACGAGCTGCACAAGCGGGTCGTCGGCCAGGACAGCGCGGTCAAGGCGGTGTCGCAGGCCATCCGCCGCACCCGGGCCGGCCTCAAGGACCCGAAGCGGCCGTCGGGGTCGTTCATCTTCCTCGGTCCCTCCGGGGTCGGGAAGACTGAGACCGCCAAGACGCTGGCCGAGTTCCTGTTCGGCGACGAGGCGGCGCTGATCCAGCTCGACATGAGCGAGTACATGGAGAAGCACACCGTGTCGCGCCTGGTCGGGTCGCCGCCCGGCTACGTCGGCTACGACGAGGGCGGCCAGCTGACCGAGGCCGTGCGGCGCAAGCCGTTCTCGGTGGTGCTGTTCGACGAGATCGAGAAGGCCCACCCCGACGTCTTCAACACGCTGTTGCAGATCCTCGAGGACGGGCGGCTCACCGACGCCCAGGGACGCACGGTCGACTTCAAGAACACCGTGATCATCATGACCTCGAACCTCGGCACCGCCGACCTGCGCAAGGCGTCGATCGGCTTCGGGCCGGCCGACGAGGCGGTCAGCTACGAGAAGATGAAGGCCAAGGTCATGGAGGAGCTCAAGCGCCACTTCCGGCCCGAGTTCCTCAACCGCATCGACGAGGTCATCGTCTTCGCCGAGCTGTCCATGGAAGAGGTCGGCGAGATCGTCAACCTGATGATCCGCCGGGTGCAGGAGCAGCTGGAGGGCCAGGGGCTCGGCCTCGAGCTCACGCCGGAGGCGAAGCTGCTGCTGGCCAAGAAGGGCTACGACCCCCAGCTCGGCGCCCGGCCGCTGCGCCGCGCCATCCAGCGGCTAGTCGAGGACCCGCTGTCGGAGAAGATCCTGTGGAAGGAGTTCCACGCCGGCGAGACGATCATCGTCGACGCCGACGGCGAGGAGGTCTCCTTCCGGGCCGTCGAGGGCGTCGAGCCGCCCCCGGTCGAGCTCGCCGGGTCCGGGTCAGAAGGAACGTAGGCCGACCGGCCGGACGGCGCCGGGCCGGTGGCCGCCCCCTCCCAACCCGCACGCCCGCCCCGAGGGCGGGATCGCCGCGTCCGGCTCGCGGTGCTCGTCGTCGCCCTCGCTGCGCTGCTGGCCGGGTGCAGCGTCCACGCCACCCTCACCGTCACCGTCCGCGACGACGGGTCGGGGACGCTCGCGGTGCGCCTCGCGCTCGACCCCGAGGCGGTGCAGACCGCCCAGGCCGGCGGCGCGACCCTCGAGCAGGCGGTGCGACTCACCGACCTGCGCACCGGCGGCTGGCAGGTCGGCCCGTGGGTCCGGCGCAAGGACGGCTCGGCGTCGATCACGCTGGCGAAGCCGTTCCATGACGCGAGCCAGGTGGCCGGCATCGCCCGCCAGCTCTCCGGCGCCACCGGGCCGCTCCTGGGACTCCGGGCGTCGCGCGACGGCGCGTGGCTCGGCCTGGCCCGCCGCACCGCGGTGCAGGGGATCGTCGACCTGCGCGACGTCGCAAGCGGCGTGGCCAGCGACCACGCGCTCCAGGCCAGCCTGGCCAGCCGCGGCGTCAACGTCGCCGCCATCGACCAGCAGCTCACGGCCCAGCTGCGCACCGGTCTCACCCTCTCGGTCGTCGCCAACCTGCCGGGCGGGTCGCAGCGACACACCGCCGGGCCCGGGACGCGCGTCACCGTCGACGCCTCCTCCACCTCGCTCGACCCGCGCCGGCTGGTGCTCGTCGTCGCGGCGGTGGTGCTGCTCGTCCTCGGCGCGCTCGCGTGGCGTCACGGCCGTCGGCGCCCGACGCACCGGCGCCGAACCGGGTATCAACCCGCCGCACCGCCGGATACCGCGCGGTAGCAACGGCCGCGCCGCCGTCGCCGCCCGAGGCCGCGCGTCCCCCGAAGCGGTAGGTTGGATTGCCCGCTTCGCGGGCGCAGTCAGGCTCCCCCAACATGCCAGCCCCGCCCCGATCCGAAGCCCTGCTCGCCGCCCTGCGGCTGGTCGCCCCGGGCACGGCGCTGCGCGAGGGGATCGAGCGCGTCATGCAGGGCCGGATGGGCGCCCTCCTCGTCGTCGGCGCCGGCCCCGACGTCCTCGGCGTGTGCTCCGGCGGCTTCCTCCTCGACGCCGAGTTCACGCCTCAGCGCCTGTCCGAGCTGGCGAAGATGGACGGGGCGATCATCGTCAACGAGGACTGCTCGCGCATCGTGCGGGCCAACGTCCACCTCGTCCCCGACCACAACATCCCGACCTCCGAGACCGGCACCCGCCACCGCACCGCCGAGCGGGTGGCCCGGCAAATCCCGGTGCCGGTGATCACGGTCTCCGAGGACCGCTCCGAGGTGGCGATCCACGTGCGAGGCCTCAAGCGGGCCATCGAGCCCACCCCCCGGGTCATGGCCCGGGCCGACCAGGCCATGCAGATCCTCGAGCGCTACAAGGCCCGCCTCGACGCGGTGAGCGCGTCGCTGTCGGCGCTCGAGATCGAAGACCTCGTCACCGTCCGTGACGTCGGCATCGTGCTGCAGCGAGCCGAGATGGTCCGTCGCATCTCGGACGAGATCGAGGGCTACGTCATCGAGCTCGGCGCGGACGGCCGGCTCGTGCACCTGCAGCTCGACGAGCTGGTCGGCGGCGTCGAGGACGACCGGCGCCTGGTGGCGAAGGACTACATGCGGGCCGGGCCGGGCTGGGAGCTGAGCGACGTCGTGACCCGCCTCGCCGAGCTCGGCGACGACGCCCTCCTCGACTTCGACGAGGTCGTCGCGGTGCTGCGCCTCGGCCCCGGCGTCACCCTCGAGTCGGCGCTGCAGCCGCGCGGGTACCGGATCCTGCGCAAGATCCCGCGCATCCCCGACTCGGTCGCTGACCACGTCGTCGCCCGCTTCACGAACCTGCAGAAGCTCATGCGGGCCAGCGAGAACGAGCTGGTGCAGGTCGACGGCGTCGGCGACGCCCGGGCCCGCACGATCAAGGACGGCCTGTCCCGCCTCGCCGAGACGAGCATCCTCGAGCGCTACAGCTGATGGGCGCGCTGGCCGAGGGCCCGCGCCCGGCCTCGGCCGGCCGGGTGACGCTGGCCGGCCTCGACGGCACCGCGGTCGAGGCGATCCTGGCCCGGCCCGACGAGGGCGCCGTCGAGGCCGGGATCGTGCTGCACCCGGACGTGCTCGGCGTGAGGCCGCTGTTCGACGATCTCTGCCGACGCGTCGCGACGCACGGCTACGCGGTCTGCTGCCCGGAGCCGTTCGCCCGGTTCCCGGCCGAGGTCCGCGACGCCGGGTCTGCGGAGGCTCGACTCGCGCACCTGGCCGAGTTCGACGACGACCTCCAGCTCGGCGACCTCGCCGTCGCGGCCGACGAGCTTCGCGTCGACGACGTGTCGGTCCTCGGGTTCTGCATGGGCGGGATGCAGGCCTTGAAGGCCGCAGCCACCGGCCGCTTCCGCGCCGCCGTCCCCTTCTACGGGATGATCCGGCTCCCGGCGCAGTGGCGGGGCCCGAAGCTGCGGGAGCCGCTCGACACCGCGGCCGACGTCTGCCCGACGCTCGGGATCTTCGGCGACGCCGACCCGTTCACCCCGCCTGCGGACCTCGACGCGCTGCGGGCGGCCTGGGCCGACCGCCCCGACTGCGAGGTCGTCGTCTACCCGGGCGCCGAGCACGGCTTCGTGCACGCGCCCGAGCGGCCCGCCCACCGGCCCGACGCCGCCGCCGACGCCTGGCGGCGGACGTTCGCCTTCCTGGCCCGCTGACCCGGCCGCCTCAGAGCGCGGCCCGGTCCTCCAGGGCCTGGCGGTCCAGGATCCGGTACTGGTTGCGGCCCTCGAGGCTCACCCAGCCCAGCCGCGTGAACAGCGAGATGGCCTTGTTCACGCGCTCGCGGGACGCCCCGACCATCCCCGCCAGCTCCTCCTGGGTGACCGGCAGCGAGAACCGGTCCCGGCCCCCGGCCAGGTCGAGCAGCCGCTTGGCGGTGCGGGCCGGCACGTCGAGGAACACCGCGTCGGCGAGCGCCTCGTCGGTGGCGCGCAGGCGCAGCGACAGCAGGCGCACCACGATCCACAGCAGCTCCGGGCGCGCCCGCAGCACCGTCCGCACCGGCTCGTAGCGCAGCACCAGCACCGACGAGTCGACGAGCGCGCGCGCGTCGGCAGAACGGGGCGCCTCGTCGAACAGCGCCATCTCCCCGAACATCTCGCCGGCCTCGAGCACCGCCACCACCGACTCCCGGCCGTCGCTCGACCGCTGGGCGATGGCGATGCGGCCCTGGTCGATCACGAACAGTTCGTCGGCGGCCTCGCCCTGATGGAACAGCACGTCGTTGCGCGCGTACCGGCGGGTCTCGGCTTGCTGCTGCAAGCCGGCCACCACGTCTGCGGGGAGGGCCGCGAACAGGTCGGCGGTGTCGAGCAGGCGGGTGGGCAACGGGCTGACCTCCGGCGACGAGATCGTATTCGACCGCATGCAGAGGCACGCTCGGCCGTCTGGTATTCTGGTGTCCTCCCGGCTCCCGCCGTTCTTTCTTTCGCGAGGAAACCGCATGTCGTTCGCCGTCGGTGACAAGGTCGTCTATCCGCACCACGGGGCCGCCATCATCGAGGGCAAGGAGAAGCGGGTCTTCGACGGGCACAAGACCGACTACTTCGTGCTCCGAATCACCTACGGGGACCTGAAGGTCTCGATCCCGGTCGAGAAGGCCGACGAGATCGGCCTGCGCGACGTCATCAACGACGAAGAGGTCGAGGAGGTGTTCGCGGTCCTCCGCAAGAAGGAGGCCCGGATGCCGACGAACTGGTCGCGCCGGTTCAAGAACCACGTCGAGAAGCTGAAGAGCGGCGACATCTACCAGGTGGCCGAGGTGGTCCGGAACCTCTCGCTGCGGGAGGCCGACAAGGGCCTCTCGGCCGGCGAGAAGCGGATGCTGGCCCGGGCCCGCCAGATCCTCGTCTCCGAGCTCACCTTCGCCCTGAACGTCGACGAGGAGACGGCCGAGGCCCGCCTCGACGACGTCCTCGCCGGCCGTGAGGTCAAGGTCACCCGCACCCGCCGCCGGACCCCGGCCGCCAACGGGCGCAAGGCCGCCAAGAAGGCTCCGGCCCGCAAGGCCGCCGCCGGCCGCCCGGCCGCCACGGCGAAGAAGGCCGCGGCCCGCAAGAAGTAGCGGCGGCGGTGGGGCGCAGCGCGGCGGTCGTGGTCGCCGCTGGTGGCGGCCACCGCTTCGGGGCTCCCAAGCAGTTCGAGACCCTCGCCGGCTCGCGACTCGTCGACCGGGCCGTCGCCGCGGCGGCCGACGCCTGCGACGAGGTCGTCGTCGTGCTGCCCGCGGGCGTGGACTGGGACGGGCCGCCCGTCGCGGCCGCGGTCCGGGGGGGCGCCCGACGCGCCGACTCGGTGCGCGCCGGCCTCGCCGCCGTGTCCGAGGACTGCGACGTGGTCGTCGTGCACGACGCGGCCCGCCCGCTGGCGCCGCCGTCCCTGTTCACCGATGTCATCGCGGCGGTGCGCGGCGGCGCCGACGGCGCCGTGCCGGCGCTCCCGCTCACCGACACCGTGAAGCGGGTCGCCGACGGCCGGGTGGTGGACACGCCGTCCCGCGAGGCGCTCGTCGCCGTCCAGACGCCGCAGGCGTTCCGGGCCGACGTGCTGCGGGCCGCGCACGCCGGCGGCGGTGACGCCACCGACGACGCCGCGCTGGTGGAGGCGTACGGCGGCACCGTCGTCATCGTGCCGGGAGACCGCGCCAACCTGAAGGTCACCGCGGCCGCCGACCTGCTCGTGGCGGACGCGCTGCTGGCCCACGAGCGATGACGCCGCGGGTCGGCCTCGGCTACGACGTGCATCCGGTCGGCGGCGACCGGCCGCTCGTCCTCGGCGGCGTGCGGCTGGACGGGCCCGGGCTGGTCGGCCACTCCGACGCCGACGTCGTCGCGCACGCGGTCGCCGACGCGCTCCTCGGCGCCGCCGGCCTGGCCGATCTCGGCACCCTGTTCCCCGCCACCGAGGACCGCTACCGCGGCGCGGACTCGGTCGAGCTGCTGCGCGACGTCGTCGACCGTGTCACCGGTGCCGGCTGGGAGGTCGGCAACGTGGACGTGGTCGTCGCGGCCGAGCAGCCGCGCCTGTCACCGCACCTGGCCGCCATGAGGAAGCGGCTCTCCGACGCGGTCGGCGCCGACGTCGGCGTGAAGGCCAAAGGCGGCGAAGGCGTCGGCGCGGTCGGGCGCGGCGAAGCGGTCGCGGCGTGGGCGGTGGCGGTGCTGCAGCGCGAACTCCCTCGGGGCGGCTGAGGACCGGGCAGTACCCTCGGCCACGATGCCGCTGCAGCTCTACGACACGCGCCAGCGAGCCAAGGTCGACTTCGAGCCCCGCGAGTCCGGCCGTGTGGGCATCTACGTCTGCGGGCCGACCGTGTACGACGTGCCGCACATCGGCCACGGGCGCACCACGCTCGTCTACGACACCATCCGCCGCTACCTCCGGTGGCGCGGGTACGAGGTGCGGTTCGTCTCGAACGTGACCGACATCGAGGACAAGATCATCGTCCGGGCCCACGAGAGCGGCAGCACCGAGCCCGAGCTGGCCCGCGAGTTCGAGGCCGCGTACTGGGAGCAGCTGGACCGGCTCGGGGTCGATCGGCCCGACGAGACGCCGCACGCGACCGGCTACGTCGCCGACATGCTCGACTTCGTCGGGGAGCTCATCGACGCCGGCCACGCGTACGTCGTGCCCGGCCGCGGCGTCTACTTCGACGTGCAGTCCTTCCCCGGCTACGGCGCGCTCGCCCATCAGACCGTCGACCAGCTCCTCGACTCCGCGGGGGCGCGGGTCGAGGTCGACGAGGCGAAGCGGAGCCCGGTCGACTTCGCGCTCTGGAAGGCCGCCAAGCCGGGCGAGCCGACGTGGGAGTCGCCGTGGGGGCCGGGCCGTCCCGGTTGGCACCTCGAGTGCTCGACGATGGCCCTCGACCTGCTCGGCGAGGGCTTCGACCTCCACGGCGCCGGCGACGACCTCATCTTCCCGCACAACGAGAACGAGCGGGCCCAGGCCGAGGCGGCCGGCCACCCGTTCTCCCGCTACTGGCTGCACGCCGGGATGGTCGAGGTGGGTGGCGAGAAGATGGCGAAGTCGCTCGGCAACTTCCGGACCCTGGAGAACGCGCTCGACGAGCACGGCGCCCGCGCCTTCCGAGTCGCGGTGCTCCAGACCCACTACCGCAAGGCGACCGACCTCGGGGACGCCGAGCTGGCGGCGGCGGCGCAGGCGGTGGGCCGCCTCGACGCGCTCGCCCGCCGGGCCGCCGCGGCCGGTGTCCCGGCCGGCGCGGCGCCGGACGCGGAGACGGTGGACCGGTTCCGGGCCGAGATGGACGACGACTTCGGAACCCCGGGCGCGCTGGCCGCCATCTTCGACGCCGTCAGCCGCGCCAACCGGGCCATCGAGGCCGATGACCGGGCGACGGCAGCGTCGCTCGTCGCCGCCGTCCGTGAGCTGTCGGCCGCCCTCGGCATCACGATCGACGTCGGCACCGCCGCTGACGTCGACATCGACCGGCGCGTGAGCGAGCGAGAGGCGGCGCGAGCCCAGGGTGACTTCGCGACCGCGGACCGGATCCGCGCCGAGCTCGCCGAGCGGGGGGTCGTGCTGGAGGACACGCCGGGCGGGACCGTCTGGCACCGACGGTGACGAGGCGCCGGGGCGACGACCTCGGTGGCTCGATCGTCCCCGGCCGCCGGGCCGCCACCGAGCTCCTCCGTGCCGGGCGCCGGCCCGTCCGCTCGGTCTCGCTGGCCCGGGGAGCCGCGGCCGCCGACGAGGTCGCCGAGCTCGCCAACGCCCGTGGGATCCGCATCCGCTGGCGCGACGCCGACCAGCTGCGCGAGGAGTCCGGCGTCGACGTCGCGCAAGGCGTCGTCGTCCAGGCCGCGCCGCTGCCGCCGGTGCCGCTGGCCGAGCTGCTCGACGACGCCGGCGCCTTCCTCGTCGCGTTGGACGGTGTCACCGACCCCCGCAACGTCGGCGCGATGCTGCGCACGGCGCTGGCGGCGGGCGCGACCGGCGCCATCCTCCCCCGGCGTCGGGCCGCGCTCCTGACGCCGGCCGCGACGAAGGCCGCGGCCGGCGCGGTGGAGCACCTGCCGATCGCGCTCGTCAGCGGGGTCGCCGCCGCGCTCGAGCAGGCGGCTCGCGTCGGGGTGTGGACGGTGGGGCTCGACGCCGCCGGCGAGGCGCTCGTCTCGGAGCTCACGATTGCCGACCGGCCGCTCGTGCTCGTGCTCGGCGCCGAGGACGCGGGGCTCGCTCGACTCGTCCGCGCGCGGTGCGACGTGGTCGCGCGCATCCCGATGACCGGGCCCGTCGAGTCCCTCAACGTCGCGGCGGCGGCCGCCGTCGCGTGCTTCGAGGTCGCGCGACAGCGCCGCGGGTAGCCTGCAGAGCGCGCCGGGTTAGCTCAGCTGGCAGAGCACTGCTCTTGTAAAGCAGAGGCCGTCGGTTCGATCCCGACACCCGGCTCGACGTCGGT
>CALEYV010000033.1 GCA_937927875.1 uncultured Actinomycetes bacterium
CGACCCCACCAACCGACCGCTACCGCCCGTCCAGCCAGTTCTTCAGGTCGAAGTGGCTAGTCGGGTGACGGACTTCGAGCGCGAGGTGGCGGCACGCGGCGGCATGGACATCGCGAGCGCCAACGAGCTCGGCATCGCCGAGCTCGCCGACCGGACGCCCGCGCAGCTGCTCGAGCGGTGGCGGGCGGCGAATGCCGAGACCCGGCGCGGCTTCCGCGAGCGGGGCGACGGGCGCGTCGACACCAGCGCCGGTGACTACCCGAGCCGGTGGCAGGCGTTCCACGTCGCCGGCGAGCTCGCGGTGCACGCCGACGACGTGTTCGTGCCCGTCACCATCGAGGAGCGCCAGGCCCGGCGTGACTGGCGGACCCGCTTCTCACGGTTCGTCCTCGACGAGTACAAGCCGGACCTCGTGGTCACGGTCGAAGGCAACCAGACGCGCGTCCAGGGCGAGGGCTGCGACCTCCTCATCGGCGACGACGAGCTCATCGAGGGCGTGGCCGGACGGCTCGACGCCGCGTCGCGACTCACGCCGGCGGAGCGGACGCTGCTCAACGCGATGCCCTGACCGCGAGCCGGACCCCCGTCCTACGATCCGTCCGTGGGGGGCTGGCGGCTGGCGGCGGTGCCGGTGGCCGCGCTGCTGCTGGCACCGGTCGGCCTGCCGGGTCACCGGGCGGCGCAACCCGCGCCGACGCTGCCCTGCGCCACGACCCCCGCGACGACCGCCCCACCGAACGGCGGCTCGCCCCCGTCGGGCGCGCCGCGGCGGCTGCCCGCGCTGCCGCTGCGCACGCGTGGCCCGCACCTCGTCGACCGGGCCGGCGCCGCGGTCCACCTCGCCAGCGTCAACTGGTACGGGGCCGAAGAGCAGGACTTCGTCGTCGGCGGCCTCGACCACCAGCGACTCGACACCATCGCGGCCGAGATCCGCGCCCTGGGCTTCAACTCGGTGCGGCTGCCGTGGTCGAACGCGCTGGTGCACGACAACCCCGTCGTGTGCGACGCCAGCGTGGCCGCCAATCCCGCGCTGCGCGGCCGCCGTGCCCTCGCGGTGCTCGACGCGGTCGTCACCGCGCTCGGCCGCCAGGGGCTGCTCGTGATCCTTGACGATCACCAGACGACCGCCGACTGGTGCTGCCTGCCCACCGCCGAGGACAGCCTCTGGTACAACGCGGGCGCCAACCCGTCGGACCCGGCCTGGGTCCAGGGCTTCCACACCGCACAGTGGCTGGCCGACTGGCAGACCATGGCCCGCCACTACTCGGGCTCGCGCTACCGCAACGTCGTCGCGGCCGACCTGCGCAACGAACCCCGCGACGGCGCGTCGTGGGGCCCGCCCGCAACGCCACCCCCGGGCTGCCAGCCGCCGGCCCAGGACAGCCCGGACTGGCGCGACGCGGCCGAGCGCGGCGCCGCCTGCGTGCTCGCCGCGAACCCCAACCTGCTGATCATGGTCGAGGGCGTCGCGTACTCCCTCGACTTCAGCGGGCCCATCGCGTCCCCCATCGCCATGCCGGCCGGCCACGAGCACCAGCTCGTCTACTCGCCCCACGACTACCAGGAGGACCACGCCGCCGACGTCAACGCCGACCCGGCCCGGCTCGACGCGCTGCTGACCCGCAACTGGGGCCAGCTCGCGACCGGGACCAGCGCCACGCCGATCTGGCTCGGCGAGTTCGGCACCTGTCACACCGCGCCCGTCGGCTGCGGCGACAACCACGACCACTCGCACGAGTGGCTCCTGAACCTCGCCCAGTACATCGGGGCTCGCGACCTGGGGTGGAGCTACTGGCCGCTGAACGGGACCCAGTCCCGCGGCTCCACTCGCACCTTCGGGTCGGAGGAGACGTTCGGCGTGCTCGACACCGCGTGGCGCTGCCCGGCCTCCCGCGCGCTCACCGACGTGCTGCGCGGCCTCCCCGGCGTCAGCCGGCGCACGCCGGCGCCGTGCAGCCGGTGATCTCGCCGTAGTCTCCCGCTCTGTGCCCGACGAACCCGAGCCGTCCAGCACCGACGTCGCGTTCGGCGACCTGACCGCCCTCGCCGCCGCGTCGCCCGACGACCTCGACCGGGTCGTCGATTCGTTGTTCGACCAGCTGTCCAGCGACGAGCGGCTCGCCATGATGTCGGGCGACCTCGAGTTCTGGCCCGGTCTGGTCGCGATGCTCAGCGGCGGCTACGGCCACACGCCGTACGTCGGGGGCGCGATCGAGCGGCTCGGCTACCCCGGCATCCGGTTCTGCGATGGGCCGCGCGGCGTGACGCTCGGCGCCTCGACCTGCTTCCCGGTCTCGATGGCACGGGGCGCGACATGGGACGCGTGGCTCGAGGAGCGGGTCGGCATGGTCATCGGGGGCGAGGCGCGGGTCCAGGGCGCCAACCTGATCGGCAGCGTCTGCATCAACCTCCTCTACCACCCGGCCTGGGGACGGGCCCAGGAGACCTACGGCGAGGACCCCTGCCACGTCGGCGCGCTCGGCGCGGGCGCGGTCCGAGGTCTGCAGCGCCACGTCATCGCCTGCGTGAAGCACTTCGCGCTCAACAACATGGAGAACGCCCGCTTCCAGGTCGACGTCCACGCCGAGCCGCGCGTGCTCCACGAGGTCTACCTTCGCCACTTCAAGGAGTGCATCGACGCCGGGGCGGGGTGCGTCATGAGCGCCTACAACTCGGTGAACGGCCACTGGTGCGGCCAGAACCGGACGCTGCTGACCGAGATCCTCAAGGAGGCGTGGGGCTTCGACGGCTTCGTCGTCACCGACTGGATCTTCGGCATCCGGGACGCCGAGGAGGCCGCGAACGCCGGCCTCGACATCGAGATGCCGTTCCGGATGCACTACGCCCGGGACCTCGGCCCGCTCGTCGAGGCGGGCCGCGTCCCCCGGGCCCAGGTCGACGACGCGGCCCGGCGGCTCCTCCGCACCCTCGTGCGCGCCGCCGCGACGACCGAGCCGCCGAGCGACGGCGACCTCGTCGCCGGGTGGGCGCACCGCGCCCTCGCCCGCGAGGTCGCGCAGCGCTCGATGGTGCTGCTGCGCAACGAGCCCATCGGCGGCACGCCGATGCTGCCCCTCGCCGCCGACGTCCGACGCCTCGCCGTCATCGGTCCCCTGGCCGACCGCGTGAACACGGGCGACGCCGGCTCGAGCGCGGTCCGGCCGCCCGACGTGACGACGCCCCTCGCCGGGCTGCGGGCTGGCTTCGACGGCGAGATCGTCGACGACGACGGGCAGGATCCGGCCGCCGCGGCGACGGTCGCGGCCGACGCCGACGCCGCGGTCGTCGTCGTCGGGTACACCAGCGCCGACGAGGGCGAGTACACCGACGTGTCTGCCAACCCCGAGCTCTGGTCGCTCTTCCCGCCCCTCGACCCCGACGACCCGACCGCGGCCAAGCTCAGCGCCGCCCTGCAGTCCGAGGCCCGGGCCGGTCGCGGCGGCGACCGCACCCGCCTCACGCTCCATGACGACGACGAGGCGCTGCTGCTCGCCGTCGCGGCCGCCCAGCCGCGCACCATCGCCGTCCTCGTCACCGGCAGCCCGATCGTCACCGAGCGCTGGCGGCAGCAGGTCCCGGCCGTGGTCATCGCCTGGTACTCGGGCATGGAAGGCGGCCACGCGCTAGCCGACTTGCTCGTCGGCCGCGTGAACCCGTCGGGGCGGCTCCCGTGCGCGTTCCCCGTCGACGAGGCCGACCTCCCGCCCTTCGACCGTGACGCCACCCACGTCGAGTACGGGCTGTTCCACGGCCAGCAGCATCACGACCACTCGGGTCGCCCACCCGCGTACCCGCTCGGCTTCGGCCTCTCCTACACGGAGTTCCGGTACTCAGATCCGAGCGTCGTCGTCGACGGCGACCACCTCGAGGTGACGCTGACACTCGAGAACGTCGGGCCGCGCGACGGGATCGAGGTCGTGCAGTGCTACGCGGCCGCTCCCGAGTCGGCCGTCGAGCGTCCTCGCCGGTGGCTGGTCGGCTTCCAGCCCGGCGCCGTCGCGGCCGGCGCGTCGGAGCGCGTCACGCTCCGAGTGGCGACCGAGCGCCTCGCGCACTGGGACGACGACCGCGGCGGGTTCGTCGTCGAGCCGATTCGCTACGAGCTGGTGCTCGCGCCGAATGCGGAGGCGCCCGGTGTCGTCGTCAGCGTCGACCTCGCCGTCGAGCCGTCGACGATCACGCCAGCCCAATGAGGCGGCGCGCTCGGAGCCAGTAGGGTCGTTGGCGGCGAGAACAGGGGGAGCGATGGCGTTGGACCCGCAGTTGCGCAAGGTGCTCGACGACCTCGAGGCGTTGGGCAACCCGGAGCTGGACCAGCTCACGGCGGTCGAGGCCCGGGAGCTCGCCAACGCCGGCTTTCCGATAATGGGCGGACCAGGCGCGCAGGATGTCACGACGACCGACCGGACCATCCCCGGCCCGGCCGGCCCGATTCCGATCCGCGTCTACACGCCCACGAGCGGGGCGCCGCCCCGACCGGTCGTCGTGTTCTTCCACGGCGGCGGCTGGGTGATCGGCAACATCGAGACCCACGACGCCACCTGCCGAGACCTGACGTCCGACAGCGGCGCGGTGCTCGTCTCGGTCGACTACCGCCTCGCGCCCGAGCATCGGTTCCCGGCCGCGGTCGACGACTGCTACGCGGCGCTCGAATGGGTCCACGCCCACGCCGGCGAGATCGGCGGCGATCCAGACCTGGTGGCGGTGGCCGGGGACAGCGCGGGTGGGAACCTCGCCGCGGTGACCGCGATGCTGGCCCGCGACCGCAACGGGCCACCGCTGCGGTTCCAGCTGCTCGTCTATCCCGGCGTCGGCGTGGCCGAGGACCACGACTCGGTGCGCGACAACGCGGAGGGCTACCTCCTCACTCGTCGCGACATCGAGTGGTTCACCGACCAGTACCTCGGCCCCGACGCCGACCCCACCGACCCGAGGTGGGACCCGATCCACGCCGACCTCACCGGCGTCGCGTCGGCCCACGTCATCACGTGCGAGTTCGACCCCCTCCGCGACGGGGGTGCCGCCTACGCCGCCCGCCTCCGGGCGTGCGGCGTCGCCGCAACCGAGCGCTGCTACGCCGGTCAGATCCACGGCGCCTTCGGCATGCAGGCGGTGTGCGACGCGTCCCGCGACATCATCCGCGATGCCGGGAGCGTGCTGCGAGGCGCGCTGCGCCAGGACCTCCCCGTCGGCGCTGACTGACCGCGGCCCGGCGAAGCCCGGCCGTCGCTCCTAGCCGGTTCGAGCGCATCGGCGACGTCGCCGCCGCGTCCAGACTGGCGCGGTGATGATCGAGCGCCCGTTCCGGTTCGGACTGCAGCTGACCGACGCGCCCGGCCCGGAGGCCTGGGCGGCCCGAGCGCGACAGGCCGAGGACCTGGGGTTCGACGTGATCGTCGTACCCGATCACGTGGTCGACGGCGCGCCGGCACCCCTGACCGCGCTCGGGTTCCTCGCCGCCGCGACCGATCGGATCCGCGTCGGCACGATGGTGCTCAACAACGACTTCCGGCATCCCGCGCTGGTGGCACGCGAGGCAGCCATGCTCGATCAGCTGAGCAACGGCCGCCTCGAGCTCGGCGTCGGCGCCGGGCACGCGGCCCCCGAGTACGACGAGCTCGGTGTCCCATTCGACCCTGCCCCCGTGCGCGTCGATCGGCTCGAGGCGTCGGTCGCCATCCTGCGCCGGCTGTTCGACGGCGAGACGGTCACCGTCGAGGGTCCGCACTACCGGCTGCACGAGCATCGGCTGTGGCCAGTCCGGTGTCCGACCCTCCTCGTCGGCGGCAACGGCAACCGAGTGCTGCGGCTGGCGGCCATCGCGGCCGACATCGTCGGCTTCACGGGCCTCGGTCGGACCCTGCCGGACGGCCAGCGGCATGAGCCGCAGTGGGCCACCGACCAGATCGACGCCCAGGCGGACCTGGTCCGGGCCGCGGCCGGGGCTCGGCTGGCGGGACTGGAGTTCAGCGCGCTCGTCCAGCAGGTGGCGATCACCTCCGACCGGCAGGCGGCGGTCGAGCCGATCAGCGCGTGGACGGGCACCGACCCCGGGATCCTGCTCGCGGCGCCGTATCTCCTCGTTGGGACAACGAACGAGATCGTCGAGCAGCTGCACGAAGCCCGGGCCCGGTGGGGCTTCTCGTACTTCGTCACTCGCGACGCCGAGGCCACGGCGCCGGTCATCGAGGCTCTGCGCGACGCTGGATCGCTCAAGGAGGGCGACCCAGAACCCTGACGCCGTTGCCGGGGCCGCCGGCGATACTGGTGGCGATGGCCGAGCTCGTCGTCGCCGTCGTCCAGGAGCCCGGACACGGGCTCGACGTCAGCGCCAACTGCGTCGCGGCCGCGGCGGCGTGCCGAGTCGCGGCTGCGCAGGGCGCCGACGTCGTCGTGCTCCCCGAGCTGTGGCAGATCGCGTACTCACTCGACGACGACGGGTGGCTCGAACTGGCCACGCCGATCGACGGTCCCTACGTCGCCGAGTTCCGGCGGCTGGCCCGCGAGCTCGGCATCGCGATCCTGGTGACCTTCCTCGAGCAGACCGCCCGCGGGGTGCACAACACGGCCGTGCTCGTCGACCGGCACGGCGAGGTGGTCCTGCGGTACGCAAAGGTGCACACCTGCGACTTCGACACCGAGCGCCACCTCGTACCGGGCGACGAGTACCCGGTCACCGCGCTCGACACGCGGTCCGGGCCGGTCCGGGTCGGCAGCATGATCTGCTACGACCGGGAGTTCCCGGAGGCGGCCCGCGAGCTCATGCTCGGCGGCGCCGAGGTCGTCCTGGTGCCGAACGCCTGTGACCTCACCGACGACCGGTTCGGTCAGGTTCGTGCCCGAGCGTTCGAGAACATGCAGGCGTTGGTGGTCGCCAACTACTCGGCACCGACCTACAACGGACGGTCCTGCGCCTTCGACGGCATCGCGTTCACCGACGACGAGCACAACCGGAACCACTGCGTCCTCGAGGCCGACGCCGGACCGGGGCTCCACCTCGCCCGCATCGACCTCGACCGGCTCCGCCAGTACCGGGCCCACGAGACGTGGGGCGACGCCTTCCGTAAGCCGCGCTCGTACCGTCGCCTGGCCGCGGCCGCGGCGCCCGCGCCACCGTTTCGACGGCCCGAAGCTCGGCGCTGACGGCGACGCGAAACCACCACGTCAAGACGCGACCATCGAGCGCCGATTGGTGGTAGACCCGCCGCGCCTGTGGCACGCGGCGCGGCACCATCGGGAGCGGCATGACGAGCGACGACCCTGCAGCCGGCCGGCCGCCGCTCCCGCTGTCGGGCGCCGGCGCGCCGGCCTGGCCGACCGGCCCCGCCGTGCCGCTCGCACCCCCGACCGCGCAGGCGCGAACCAACGGATACGCCGTCGCGGCGTTGGTGCTCGGCATCGTGTGGCTCCTCGGGCTCGGATCGCTCCTCGCCGTCATCTTCGGGCACCTGGCCCTGACCCAGATCGCCCGGTCGGAGGGCTGGGAGAAGGGCCGGGGCATGGCGCTCGCCGGGCTCATCCTCGGCTACTGCGGAGTGGCGCTGCTCCTCTTCGGCATCATCGTCAGCGCGACGACGAGCCCGAGCTGAGACCCGCCGCGCCGCCGATCCCATGACGACGACTCCCGCCGAACCGTCCGGGCTCGCCTACGACCTCGCGTCCTGGAACGACGAGACGCGCCGATCGCTCAGCCTCCGCCTCCACGACTCGGGTGTCGATCCCCGCTGGCTCGGCACCACCCTCGTCGTGCCCGCGATCGCCCGGGCCCAGGTCGACGATCACATCGCCCGGATGACGAACCACACCGAGCCGCCGGGCGCGACGGCGGCCCCGGCGTCGTCGGAGCCCCCGCTTCCGCCGGCGCCACCCGCGCTCCCACCGCCGGGCTGGTACGACGACCCGTGGCGCCAGCACCCGCTGCGATGGTGGGACGGCCAGGCGTGGACCGGGCACACCGGGCCGCCGGAGCCGGAGCGGCGTTGGATCCCGCCCCGGCGCGAGGCCGACGACACGCCGGGCCAGCGGGGCGGCGGCCTGGCCTTGGCCGGCTTCATCGGCGGCGTGGCGCTCGGACTCGGGCTCGGCTACCTGCTGATCGCGCTCGGCGTGTCGCGTCGCTCGCCGACCGTCCTCGTCGTCTCGCAGTTCGGGCTCTGGGCCGGCCTGCTGTCCGCCCCCCTCGTCGCGGCGCGCCGCCACGGCGACGGCTCCCTCCGCCAGTTCGGCTGGGGCCGCCTCCGGTGGCGGGACGTCGGTCCCGGTCTGATCGCGGCGCTGATCGGCCGGATCGGCAGCATCGTGCTCGTCCTGCCGTTCATCCCGCTCGCCCCCCGGCGCACGGTGCGCACCAACGGCTTCGCCACCGACCTGCACCGCGACCTCATCACGGTCGTGATCGCGGTGCTGTTCATCTGCGTCGGGGCGCCGTTGATTGAGGAGCTGTTCTTCCGGGGCCTCGTCCAGTCGGTGTTCACCCGCCGCTTCGGCGCGCGCGTCGCCGTGTTCGCGCAGGCCGGCTGCTTCGCGGTCGTCCACTACCAGGTCGGGATGACCGCGTACGAGATGCTCATCACCTTCGTGACCATCGCCGCCACCGGGGTCCTGCTGGGAGCGCTGCGATGGCACTACCAGCGGCTCGGGCCCGGCATGGTGGCCCACGCCACCTTCAACGCGGTGGCGGTGATCCTGGTGCTGGCGTTGACCTGAACCGCGGCCGGGCTGGCCGAATCAGCCGGTCGGTTCGGGGACCGGCGGTGGGGCGGCCGGCATCGCCGGCTCGTCGACGGCCGGCTCGGGGGTCAGGCCGGCGGCCCGCTCGAGCTCCTCGAGCGCCAGCGGGATCCCCGCCGCGATGGCGTCGGTCTCCGGCGCGTTCTCGGGGCAGGTGAGGAACCCGAAGTCGAGCCGGTCCTGGTAGCTGAGCACGGTGATGTTCAGGCCGCCGCCGAGCAGCAGCGGGCCCATCGGGAACATCGACGCCAGCCGACCGCCGGCGAGGTACAGCGGGAACGCGGGGCCGGGCACGTTCGAGATGATCACGTTGTAGAGCGGCGGTCCGTGCTCCTCGAGGCCGGCGATCGTGTACATCCGGGCGGCGAGGGTGAGCAGCCCCGGTGGCGTGGTCTCGGTGAGGCCCATGATCCCGTGCGCCGACAGCGCCCGACGCATCTCCTTGGCCCGCATCGTGTCGTCGTGGATCGCGATCAGCCGCAGCACCGGGTCCTCGACGTCGGTGGCGAGCGACGTGAACATGGGGCCGACCTTCGTGCCGACCTGGTCGTCGCCCTCGACCCGCAGCGACACCGGGACCTGGGCGACGAGGGGCTGGGCCGGCAGCTCGCCCAGGTGCAGCAGGTAGCGCCGCAGCGCGCTCGCGCAGAGGGCCAGCACCACGTCGTTCAGCTTCACGTCGTAGGCGCGCTTGATCGCCTTCGCCCGCTCGAGGGGCACGCTCGACGCCGCGAACGACCGGTGCGGCGTGATCGGCGCGTTGAACCGCGTCCGCGGGGTCTGCAGCGGCGTGGTCGGGGGACGATCGCTGCGCAGCATCCCGGCCAGGGTGACCGCCTTGCGCGTCAGCTCGGCGCTGTACCGGGCCATGCGCCACGGCGTCGTGATGGCGGCGGTGGCGACGGCCTGCCCGAAGAGCCGCCACCCGTTCGGCACGTGGAGGTGGTGTAGCGACCCGCGGAGGTCGGGCGGCGGCCGCTTCGCGTTCGGCTCCAGGTCCAGCAGGATCTCGGCCAGCCCGGCGCCTGACACGCCGTCGATGATCGAGTGGTGGATCTTGGTGAGCACGGCGACGTTGCCGTCGTCGAGGCCCTCGATGACCCACATCTCCCAGAGCGGCTTCGACCGGTCGAGCTTGTACCCGATGAGGCGACCCACCAGGTCGCCGAGCTCGCGCTCGCCGCCCGGCGTCGGGACGCCGATGCGACGGATGTGGTAGTCGGGGTCGAAGTCCTCGGCCTCCACCCACACCGGTCGGTCGAGCCCGAGCGGCACCTCGACCGGGCGCCACCGGAATTGGGGCACGCTCGGCAGCCGCTCGACGGTCATGGCCTTGATGCCGTCGAAGCTGAACTGGGGGGCTTCGCTCGGGTCGACGATGAGGAGCGCCGAGACGTGCATGTGCCACGCCGGCGTCTCGGCGTAGAGGAACGCGGCGTCGAGGCCGCCTAGGCGTCGCATCGAGACACGCCCCCTTCGCCGAGGGTCCGTCGTCGCGCGAACCGCGACAAAGGCGCGCTCAGCGTAGCGAGGTCGTGGTCCTTCAGCGAGCACAACGACGAACGGCCCGCTCGTTTACGATGCGAGTCGTGGGAACGGCGTTCCTGGCCGTCAGCGTGCTCGGAGCGGTCTTCACGCTCCTCGCCGTCGCCGCCCCGCGGCGGCCGTCCGCCCTCGCCTTCCCCTTCTTCATGGCCGGGTGGCTGACCGGCGAGCTCGCCGCCCTCCACCTCGCCTGGCAGGTGGTCGCCACCATCGTGTTCGTGGCGCTCGGCGCGCTGTCCGAGCCGGCGGGGTGGGTCGGGCTCGGCATCAGCGTGGCGTCGTGGGCGGGGCTGGCGATCGCGGCCCGCTGGCACGGCACGACCGCAGCCGTGCTCGCCGAGGCGATGGGCGACGCCGGCTTCGGTGACCCGACCGGCCGGGCCGCCGAAGCGGTCGGGTCGGCGGCCGCCGTGGTGTCGCGGGGCCAGCTGCTGTCGCCGTTCCGGATGCGCGCCCGCGGCGTGGAGCGGATCTCCAACCTCGCCTACGGCGAGCAGCGGCGGCACCGTCTCGACGTGTACCGGCCGCCCGGCGACGCGACCGGGCGGCCGGTCGTGCTCCAGATCCACGGCGGCGCGTGGGTCGTCGGGAACAAGCACCAGCAGGGCCAGCCGCTCCTGTACCACCTGGCCGCCCGCGGCTGGGTCGGCGTGGCGCCGAACTACCGCCTCTCGCCGCGGGCGACGTTCCCCGACCATCTCGTCGACGTGAAGCGGGCCCTGGCGTGGGTGCGCCGCCACGGGGCCGAGTACGGCGCCGACCCGAGCACCGTCGTCGTGACCGGCGGCTCGGCGGGCGGCCACCTGGCCGCGCTGCTGGCCCTGACGCCGAACGACCGCCGCTACCAGCCCGGCTTCGAGGACGTCGACACGTCGGTCATGGCCTGCGTGCCCATGTACGGCGTCTACGACTTCCTGGATCAGCACGGGGTGCGCGGCCGCGACGCCATGCGGCCGTTCCTCGAGCGGCTCGTGATGAAGTGCTCGCCGGAGCAGTGCCGGGACCGCTGGGAGGCGGCGTCGCCGGTCAGTCTCGTCCGCCCCGACGCGCCCCCGTTCTTCGTCGTGCACGGCGGCCACGACACGCTGGCCTGGGTGGAGGACGCCCGCTACTTCGTGGCGGCGCTGCGCGCGGTGTCGAAGCAGCCGGTCGTCTACGTCGAGCTGCCGCACGCGCAGCACGCCTTCGACGTGATGTACAGCGTCCGCACCGCGTACGTCGTCGACGCCATCGCCCGCTGGCTCGACGCCCTGCGGGCCGCGCCGCCGTCCGCCCCGCGCCCGGACGTCGAGGTGGCGCGCCGGTGAGCGCCATCGTCGATGCCGATCCCGCCGCCGACGACCCATACCCGTTTCCCGAGGGCGTCCCCGGGGTGCTCGCGCAGGCCCGCGGCCTGCTGCGGCCGGCGTGGCGCACCGCGCTCTACGCGTCGCCGTGGGCGCGCGCGCACCGCCAGGCCCGGTTCGCCAGCGCCGGTCTGACCGCCCCGTCGCCGAGCCTGGCGGTGCTGGCCGGGGTGGCGACCGACGAGTTCTGCCGGGCCGCGTTCACGCTGCTCCGGCGGCCGCCGACGCCGGCCGCGCTGGCGGTGAGCGAGGCCGAGCTGGACGAGGCCGCGACGTGGTTCGCGGCCCAGGGCTGGCTCGACGACCCGCGCCGCTACCACGACGACCCGCCGGTGCCGGACGCCGAGCTCGGGACGGCGTGGGTCGACGTGACGCGCTGGGAACGGCTGCGGTTCCCGACCGGGTGGCGACCCCACCCCGGTGAGCCGGGCGGCGAGCGATGGTCCGGCTATCGGGGCAACGACACGGTGACCGCCTACGTGCTGCGCCACCGGGACCGGCCCCGCCCGTGGCTGGTCTGCGTGCACGCCACCGAGATGGGGCGGCCCGTGATCGACCGGCGGCTGTTCCGCGCCGTGCACCTGCACCGCGAGCTGGGGCTCAACGTGGCGCTGCCGGTGCTGCCGCTGCACGGGTCGCGGCGGCCGCCGCGCGGCACCGGCGGCGAGTTCCCGACCCTCGACGCGCTCGACAACGTGCACGGGCTGGCCCAGGCCGCGGCCGACGTCCGCCAGCTCCTCGCGTGGGTGCGCACCCAGGAACCGGCCGGCGTCGGCGTGCTCGGGCTCTCGCTCGGCGGCTCGGTGGTGGCGCTCGTGGCCGGGCTCGAGCCCGCCCTCGACTGCGTGATCGCGGGGCTGCCGATCGTCGACTTCCCCGAGGTGTTCCGGCGCAACGCCCCGCCCGAGACGCGCTACGTCCCCCGCTACGAGGCGCTGCTCGAGCAGGCCGCGGTGGTGCACGAGGTGGTGTCACCGCTGCGCTTCGAGCCCGCCACGCCGCCCGAGCGCCTGTTCGTGTTCGCCGGTCTCTGCGATCGCCTCGTCGACCCGGTCCACCACGCGGCTGCACTGGCCGACCACTGGGGGGCGGCGCGGGTCCACTGGTACGCGGGCGGCCACGTCGGCCACCTCGTCGACCGCGGCATCGGCCCGTTCGTCGACGAGGCGCTGCGCGACACCGGCCTCATCGACGCCCGGTAGCGCGGTCCGCCGCCGGGGCGGCGCCGATCAGTTGGCCGACTGGCGGGTGGCGAGCCTCACGGTGGCGCTGTGCTGGTCGCCGTTCTGGTTGACCCAGGTGATGCGAACCGCGTCGCCGGGGTGCTTGCCGCTGATGAGCTGGGTGAGCTGGGTCGACGACGTCACCGGCTGACCGTCGACGGCGGTGATCTGGTCGCCGGGGGCGAGGCCGGCGCTCTCGGCCGGGCTGCCGGCGTTGACGGTCTTCACGGTGACGCCGCCACCGCCACTGCCGCCACCACCGAAGCCGCCGCTGTTGTTGTCGCTGACGCTCACGCCGAGGAACCCCGCCGGGCCGGTCGTGACGTTGCCGCCGCTCTTGCCCGCCTCGATCTGGTGCACGATCGACAGGACGTCGTTGATCGGGATCGCGAAGCCGTCGTTGGTGCCGGACTCGGGGATGGCCCCGGTCGCGGCGGCGGTGTTCATCCCGACGACCTTCCCGGCCGCGTTGAAGAGCGGACCACCCGAGTTGCCGGGCTCGAGCTGGGCGTTGGTCTCGATGAGGTTGCCGAGCTGCTCGGTGCCGGCGTCACCGCGCACGGTGATGGACCGGCCGAGCGCGGTCACGGTGCCGTCGGTCACCGTCGGGGGGCCGGCGCGGTTGAACGCGTTGCCGATCGCCACCACCCCGTCGCCGACCGACACCTGCGACGAGTTGCCCAGCGGGATGGTGGTGAGCCCCGACGCGCCCTGGGCCTGCAGCACCGCGATGTCGTCGACGAGGTCAGTCCCGACGACCTTGGCCGGGAACGTGTCGGAGCGGTTCGAGATCTTGACCGTGATCCCGCCGAGGGCCGCGTTCTCGACCACGTGGTTGTTGGTCAGGATCTCGCCCGAGCTGGTGAGGACCATGCCGGTGCCGGCCGCCTCGCCGCTCCCGTCGGCGAGTCGGGCCGTGACGTCCACGATGGCGGGGTCGGTCTGGGCCGCGATGGCAGCCGGGTTCAGCTGCGCGTGGCTGACCGGGTTGGCGGGGGAGTTCGAGCTGTTGGAGGTGGTCGGGAAGAGCCCCGAGTGCCCACCCGACGCCCACGCCAGGAGCGCGCCGGCCCCGACCGCGAGGAGCGCGGCCACGGCTGTCTCTTATACACATCTCCGAGCCCACGAGACAGGCAGAAATCTC
>CALEYV010000034.1 GCA_937927875.1 uncultured Actinomycetes bacterium
TGAACAGCTCGGTGAGGCGAGCCCGCAGACGCGGCCAGCCGTCCCGGTCCATCTGTTCGCCGAGGTCCTCGTCGCCGAGCCCGGTCTTGGCGAGCAGCTCGGCGTAGAACTGCGGCTCGAGCGCGCCGACCGCCACGTACTTGCCGTCCGCGCACTCGTAGGTGTCGTAGAAGGGCGCGCCGGTGTCGAGCACGTTCGTGCCGTGGTGGTCCTCGTCGAACGCCCCGAGGTGGCGCAGTCCCCACATCATCGACATCAGGACCGCCGACCCGTCGATCATCGCCGCGTCGACGACCTGACCCTGGCCCGAGTCCCGAGCCTCGAGCACGCCGCACACGATCCCGAAGGCGAGGAACATCCCGCCGCCGCCGAAGTCGCCCACCATGTTGAGGGGCGGCGTCGGCTTCTGGCCCTCCCGCCCGAAGTGCGCGAGCGCGCCCGCCAGCGCGATGTAGTCGATGTCGTGGCCTGCCGCGTGGGCCATCGGTCCGTCCTGGCCCCACCCCGTCATGCGGCCGTAGACGAGCCGTGGGTTGCGGGCCAGGCACGCGTCCGGCCCGACGCCGAGCCGCTCCGTGACGCCGGGGCGGAACCCCTCGAGGAGCGCGTCGGCGGACTCGACGAGCCGCAGCACCGTCTCGACGCCCTCGGGGTGCTTCAGGTCGACTCCGACCGAGCGGCGGTTGCGGTCCAGGACCGGCACGCCGCCGGGGTCGAAGCCCCGCTCGACCGACTCGACCCGGTGGACGCGCAGCACGTCGGCGCCCATGTCGGCGAGGAGCATCGCCGCGAACGGTCCGGGGCCGATCCCGACCAGCTCCACGACCTTCAGCGATGCCAGCGGCCCTGCCATGTCTCCCTCCCTGACGTCGGCGTCAGAGACTAAACGCGCGCCCGACGGTGGGAGCCTGCTTGACCCGGCCGGTGGGGGCGGGTTCGATGGCCGCATGCGACTGCGCCTCGACCCGGCCGACGAGTACATGCACCCCCTCGAGGAGGCCTCGAACTTCAACGAGAGCATGTACTTCAACTACTTCGACCCCCGGGAGCGGCTCGGCGGGTTCCTACGGCTCGGCAACCGCGCCAACGAGGGGTACGCCGAGCTGACCACCTGCCTCTACCTGCCCGACGGCCGGGTCGCGTTCACGTACTTCCGCCCCGAGATCTCGACCAACGACGCCTTCGACGCCGGCGGGATGCGCTTCGAGGTCGTCACGCCGTTCGAGGCCCAGCGGGTGACCTACGACGGGAAGATCTGCCTGCTCGAGCGGCCGCTCGAGATGGCGGACCCCCGGCGGGCGTTCACCGACAACCCGTGGACGAGCTGCCACGTCGACCTCGAGTACCGGGGGCTGTCGCCGATGCTCGGCGGGGAGCGGGTCAACGACGACGGGACGTCGGTCGACGAGGACCCGAGGGAGGCGTTCGCGCGTGGCCACTACGAGCAGCACGTCGGCGCACGCGGCGTGGTGCGGGTCGGCGACGAGGAGTGGGCCGTCGACGGCTTCGGGCTGCGCGACCACTCGTGGGGCCCTCGGTTCTGGCAGGCGCCGTGGTGGTATCGCTGGCTCACCGGGAACTTCGGCGACGAGGGCGGGTTCGTGGTGTCGATCGTCACCCGCCGCAGCGGCGAGCAGATGGTCGGCGGGGTGTGGCTCGAGGACGGCGAGTACCAGCCGCTCGAGCGGGTCGAGCTCGACACGACGTGGCGGACCGAGGACCAGTACCACGAGCTGATCCACGCCGTCGTGGCGACCGCCGACGCCGAGCATGTGATCGAGGGTCGGGTCCTGTCGCTGATCCCGCTGCGGAACCGGCGCAAGGGTC
This sequence comes from uncultured Actinomycetes bacterium, assembly GCA_937927875.1. Lineage (GTDB taxonomy): Bacteria > Actinomycetota > Acidimicrobiia > IMCC26256 > PALSA-555 > PALSA-555. The sequence goes on from CALEYV010000034.1 coordinate 1,828, forward strand.
CCGACGGCGAGCAGCTGCTCACCCGCATCTCGGAGGGCATGACCGAGTGGCGCAGCGGCGACCGGGTCGGGTTCGGGCTGTCCGAGTACCTCGACCAGATCGTCGACGGCCAGCCGGTCGGCGTCGCCGCCTAGGCCGATCGCGGCTCGCTGAGAAGGCCGGCGAAGCCGGCTCGTAGGCTCGTTCGCCTTGGACGACGCGCTCCTGGCGGCAGCGGTGACGCGCCACCTGGGCGGCGGCGCGACGGTCGAGAACCTCCGGCGGCTCTCGGGCGGCGCGTCGCGCGAGACGTGGTCCTTCGACGCCGTCGGCGGCGGCGAACGGACCGGGCTGGTGCTGCGCCGCGACCCGGCCCCGGCCGCCGCCGGCCCGCTCGACCGCTCGGCGGAGGCCGAGGTCATCCGGGCTGCGCACGACGCCGGGGTGCGAGCGCCGCGGGTGTGGTTCGTGCTCGGCACCGACGACTCGCTCGGTTCGGGGTTCGTGATGGAGCGCGTCGACGGCGAGACCGTCGCCCGCCGGATCCTGCGCGACGACGCCTACGCGGAGGCCCGGCCCCGGCTCGCCGCCCAGTGCGCGACGCAGGCGGCCCGGATCCATGCCGTGCCGACGGCGTCGCTGCCCGACTCCTTGGCGACTCTCGGTCCCCGTGAGCAGCTCGACCAGTACCGGGCCGTGCTCGACGGCGTCGGTGAGCCCCATCCGGCCTTCGAGCTGGGGCTGCGCCGGCTCGCCCGCGACGCACCCGAAACCGGGACGGTCACGCTCGTGCACGGCGACTTCCGCAACGGCAACCTGGTCGTCGGCCCGGAGGGACTCCGGGCCGTCCTCGACTGGGAGCTCGCGCACCTCGGCGACCCGATCGAGGACCTCGGGTGGCTGTGCGTGAAGTCGTGGCGCTTCGGCGTGAGCGACCGGCGGGTGGGCGGCTTCGGCGAGGTCGAGGAGCTGCGGGCCGCCTACGCCGACGCAGGCGGGCAACCGGTCGACCCGACCCGGCTGGCGTGGTGGGAGGCGCTCGGCACCCTGAAGTGGGGCGTCATCTGCGAGATGCAGGCCCAGGCCCACCTGCAGGGCCTGATCCGGTCCGTCGAGCTGGCGACGCTCGGGCGCCGGATCGCCGAGATGGAGTGGGACCTGCTCGACCTGCTCGACGAGGGCGGGGGGTCGGCGGCCCCGCCCCCGGCCGGCACCGACCACGCGGCGCGGACGCCGTCGCTCCAGGACCGCCCGAGCGCGGCGGAGCTCGTGGACGCGGTCCGCGAGTTCCTCGAGCGCGACGTGCAAGGTGCCGTGGACGGACGCGTCGCCTTCCACACCCGGGTGGCGGTCAACGCGCTCGGCATGGTCGAGCGAGAGCTCGCGCTCGGCCCGGACCTCGACGCGGCGGCGACGAAGCGCCTGGCCAGCTTCTTGGGTCAGGACGGTGACATCGAGACGCTCGTCGCCGAGCTGGCGGCGCGCATCCGCGCCGGCGGGCTCGACGACGACCCGGAGGCGCTCGCCGTCACCCGCGACCTCGTCCGGGCCAAGCTCGAGGTGGCGAACCCGCGCTACCTGCCGGCGAGCGCGCCGTGACCCGCCGAGCGACGGTCGGCGTCGCCGCGCTCCTGATGGCCGGCCTGCTCGGGACCGCCGCCGCCGTCCCGGCCGCGGCGTCGACCCCGGTCGCCGTCCCGTGCCCGAACGGGCGCCCGGCCGGCCCCCACGTCGCCTGCACCGGTCCGGTGACGCACCACGCCGGTGGCGGAGGCGGCGTCCTCACGGTCGTCGTCTCGGTCGTGGTCGGCCTCGCGGTCGCCGCCGGCGCGCTCGTCCTCGTCCGGCGCCGGATCGCCCGCGACGCGCTCCGCCCGCTGCCCGCCACCAGTCGAGCGCGACGGCCGTCATGAGAATCGCGACGTGGAACGTGAACTCCCTGAAGAAGCGCCAGGAACGCGTCGAGGAGTGGCTCGGCTACGCCGACGCGGACGTGGTGTGCCTCCAGGAGACCAAGGTCAGCGACGACAACTTCCCGCAGCTGGCGTTCGGCGCCCTCGGCTACGACGCCGTGCACCACGGCCCCGGGCAGTGGAACGGCGTGGCCATCCTGTCCCGGGTCGGCATCAGTGACGTGACGACCGGCTTCGACGGCACCGAGCTCGTCGACCCGTACGAAGGCGACGCCCGGCTCCTGGCCGCGACGTGCGGCGGGGTCCGGGTCGTCACGGTGTACGTCCCGAACGGACGCGAGGTCGGCTCGGACTTCTACCAGCGCAAGCTCGTCTGGCTCGACCATCTGCGCTCGTGGCTCGACGCCACCGCGTCCCCCGACGACCCGCTGGCGGTGCTGGGCGACTTCAACGTGGCGCCCGAGGACCGCGACCTCTGGTCGCCGGCCGCGTTCGAGGGCGACACCCACGTGACCGAGCCCGAACGGGCCGCCGTCACCGCGCTCGAGGACTGGGGCCTCGTCGACGCGTTCCGGGAGGTGTATCCCCAGGACCGCCTGTTCACGTACTGGGACTACCGCCGCGGTGACTTCCACGAGCACCGGGGGATGCGCATCGACCTCGTGCTCGTCACCGCGCCGCTGGCGAGCCGGGTCCGCTGGGCGCTCGTCGACCGCAACGCCCGGAAGGGCAAGCTGCCGTCGGACCACGCCCCCGTCGTCGTCGACCTCGCCGACTGACACCGCACCGGAGCCGGGTGGATGAGCGAGCACGGGCCGGTCTTCAACCAGATCAACCTGGTCGTGCGCGACATGGCGGCGATGGTCGAGTTCTACGAACGGCTCGGCGTGGAGCTCACGCCGACGATCCCGCCATGGGATCGGCATCACCGCAGCTTCTCGAGCACCTCGATGACCGACGGGTTCGACTTCGACCTCGACAGCGCCGCGTTCGCCCGGCAATGGGACGAGGGCTGGCCTTCGAGCCAGGCCGGTCCCGTCCTCGGGTTCCGCCTCGTATCGGCGGCCGCCGTCGACGAGACGTACCGCCAGCTCACGAGCGCGGGGTACGCCGGCCAGCAGCCGCCGTACGACGGGTTCATGGGCGCGCGATACGCCGTGGTCAGCGATCCCGATGGCAACTCGGTCGGCCTCATGAGCCCGATCGACCCGTCGCGCCGGACGATCCCGACGCCACCCGACGACGGGCTCAGCTGACCTGCCGCAGCTCGCCCTCGAGGTGGAAGCCGAGGGGCTGGTCGACGGCCGCCATGTCGAGGCGATACCAGAGCACGTCGCCGCGCCGCTCGTAGACGCGGCGCACCTCGGTGACCGACTTCGCGGTCGGCGCCGTGACCACCTGTCGGGACGTCAGCTCGAGCCGCGGCCCGGTGACCGTGCCGAGGCTCAGCTCGAGGACCCCGCTCGGGTGGGCCAGCACGAGCTCGGCACCGGTCGGCGCGGGGCGCAGGTAGCCGACCTCGGCGTGCGACGGCGTGCGGTCGGGGAGCAGCCAGGTCTTCTGCCCGTAGGCGAGCAACGGCTTGCCGGGCCAGCTGATGGTCAGCTCCTCGGCATACGCGAAGTCGTCGACGGTCGGGTAGGCGCCCCGGCCTTCCCCGACCCAGGTGCCGACGAGGAAGCGGAACGGCGCCAGCGCCGGCGGCAGCTCGGCCTCGTCCACGCCACCGAGCCTCGCGCCGCGAGCGGGCTGGTTGCGGATCCGGCTCCGGTCTCGACGGAGCCGGCGATTCGAGCCGCGCTCAGCGGGCGCGGCGGTGCATGAACCAGATGGGGAAGCCGAGGTGACGGTCCTCGACCGCCACGTCGAAGCCGTGGCGGCGGTAGAAGACGACGTTCTCGGGCTTGTCGGTCTCGAGCCAGCCCGCCTCGCCGTCGTGGTCCAGCCGCTTGCAGACCGTCGCCATCATCCGGCCGCCGATCCCGAGCCCCTGGACACCGGGTTCGACGCCGACCGGGCCGACGTGGACGTGGCGCTCCTCGGGGTCGTGTTCGCACATGGTCGAGATGACGAAGCGGGCCCGGTCGAAGCCGACCGCGTCGGCGGGCGCGACGTCAGGCACGCGTCGCAGGTCGGGGATCGCGGTGGCGCCGATGCAGCCGCCCGGCGCGGCCGCGGCGGCGACGCCGATCACATGACGGCCGACCAGCGCGCCGACCGAGTCCGGCGGGATGCGCTCGACAAACGTGTCGTAGCCGGTCTGCAGGCGGGCCAACGGATCGTCGGGGACGCTGAAGGCCATCATCGGGTTGTCGCGCAACGCCCGGGCCGCGACGGCGCCGGCGAAACGGACCTCGTCGCCGGTCAGCGGCCGGACCTCGAACTCCACGGGCCCGGTGCTACTGCTTGGCCTTGATCGCCTCGATGAGCTTCGGCACGACCTTGTGCACGTCGCCGACGACGCCGAGATCGGCGATCGAGAAGATCGGCGCCTCGCCGTCCTTGTTGATGGCGAGGATGTTGTCGGAGCCCTTCATGCCGACCAGGTGCTGGGTGGCCCCCGAGATGCCGAGCGCGACGTAGAGCTTCGGCTTCACGACCTTGCCGGTCTGGCCGACCTGCTTCGCGTACGGCACCCAGCCGGCGTCGACGATGGCGCGCGAGGCGCCGGAGGCGCCCTTGAGCAGCTTGGCGAGCTCCTCGACGAGCGGCTCGTACGCCTCGGCACTCCCGAGCCCGCGTCCGCCGGACACGACCACCTCGGCGTCCTCGAGCTTCGGGCCCTCGCGCTCCTCGACGTGGCGCTCGAGCACCGTGGCCTCGCCGGCCCGGCCCGCGTCGACCGCGTCCACCTTCTCCACCGTGGCCGGCGAGCCGCCGGAGGGCTCGGCCGGGAACGACTTGGGGCGGATGACCGCCAGGTGCGGGCCCGGCCCGGTGAACGCGGTGTCGACGATCGTGTTGCCGCCGAAGATGGCGGTCTGGACGACGACCCGGTCGCCGTCGACCGAGAGGCCGGTGCCGTTCGTGACCACCGGACGGTCGAGGGCGGCCGACAGCCGGCCGACGGCGTCGCGGCCGTCGTAGGTCTGGGCGAAGAGGATGAGGTCCGGCTGGTGGGCGGTCACGAGCGCGGTGAGCGTCGCCGCGCCGACCACGCCGGCGAGCGCGTCACCGGGGTCGGCGGCGTGCAGCGTCGTCGCGCCGTACTCGCCGAGGGGGGCCGCGAAGCTGTCGGCGTCGCCGCCGACGAAGACCGCCTCGACCGAGTCGCCGAGCTCGCGGGCCTTCGTGAGGATCTCGAGCGTGCTGCTGTGCGGCTTCGGGCCGTCCGCCTCGGCGTACACCCAGACCTTGGAGAGTCCCATCGTCGACCTCAGATGACCTTGAGCTGCTCGAGGAACTCGACGATGCGCTCGTGGGCGCTCCCGTCGTCCTCGATCTTCTCGCCCGCCTCCCGGGCCGGGGCGGCGGCGACGTTCACGATCTCCTGGCGGGCGCCCTTCCACCCCACGTCGTCGGGCGAGAGGCCGAGGTCAGCGACCGTGCACTCGTCGACCGGCTTGTTCTTCGCCGCCATGATCCCCTTGAACGACGGGTAGCGGGGCTCGACGACCCCGGCGGTGACGCTCACGACCGCGGGCAGGGAGCTCTCGACGGTGTCGTAGCCGGCCTCGGTCTGACGCTGGATCGTCAGCTTCCCCTCGCCGACCTCGACGTGCTTGGCGAACGTGAGCGACGGCCAGTCGAGCAGCTGGGCCATCTGGGCGGGGACGGTCCCGGTGTAGCCGTCGGTGGACTCGGTGGCCGCGAGCACCAGGTCGATGCCGCCGGCTCGCTCCACCGCCTTGGCCAGCACCTTGGCCGTGGAGAGGGCGTCGCTGCCGGCCAGGGCGGGGTCCGACACGAGCACCGCCTTGGCCGCGCCCATGGCGAGGGCGGTCCGCAGGCCCGAGACCTCGTTGTTGGGCGCCATCGAGACCAGGGTCACCTCGCCGCCGCCGGTCTTGTCGACGAGCTGGAGCGCCATCTCGACGCCGTAGCTGTCGGACTCGTCCAGGATCAGCTTGCCCTCGCGCTTCAGGGTCTTCGACTCGGGATCCAGCTCCCCCGGCACGGCCGGGTCGGGGATCTGCTTCACGCATACGGCGATGTTCATAGGGTCTGCTCCGCTTTCCGCGCGCCGCCCCGAGGCGGCGCCGTGGCGGACCGCTGCATTCTGGTCTGACCGGCGCCGCAGCGTCGAAACCGGGGCCCGGACCCTCGGTACCGTCGGTGTCGTGCGGGCCAGCGCCGACGTCGTCATCGTGGGGGCGGGGCCGGCCGGCGCGGCGGCCGCGATCGCCGCTGCGACCCGCGGCCTCGACGTGATCATGGTCGACCGGGCCACGTTCCCGCGCGACAAGACCTGCGGCGACGGCCTCACCGCGGCGGCGCTGCGCCTCCTCGAGGACCTCGGCGTCGAGGTGCCGAACCTGCCGGCCGCGCCGGTGCGCTCGGTGGTGCTCGTCGCCCCCGACCACTGGCAGGTCGAGCTCCCGATGCCGGAGGCCGGCCTGCACGCGGCCGTCGTCGAGCGGGCGCGGCTCGACGCCGCGCTCGTCGACCGGGCCCGGGCGGCGGGCGTCGACGTCCGCGAGGGCGTCGCGGTCGAAGCCGTCACCGACGACGCCGACCGGGTCCGCCTCGAGACCCGGGACGGGGACCCGCTCAACGCGCGGTTCGTCATCGCCGCCGACGGCCACTACTCGAGCGTGCGTCGCCGGCACGGCGGCGCCGAGCCCGACCTCGGCACCTGGCACGCGGTGCGCCAGTACTTCCGCAACGTCGGGGACCCGCGCCTGTGGGTGCTCTTCGAGCCCGACCTGCTCCCCGGCTACGCGTGGGTGTTCCCGCTGCCCGGCGGGCGCGCCAACGTCGGGTTCGGCGTGCTGCGCGGCGCCGGCTACGACGGGGCGGCGCTGCGCCGGCTCTGGCCCGACCTGCTGAACCGCGACCCGATGCGCGCCGCGCTCGGGCCGCTCGCCGAGCCCGAGGACCGGCACCGGGCGTGGCCGATCCCGAGCTGCTACTCGCCGGCTCGGCTCGCCGACGGACGGGTCCTCTACGCCGGCGACGCGGCCGGCGTCGTCGACCCGATGACGGGCGAGGGCATCGCGCAGGCCATCGAGACCGGCGCGCTCGCCGCCCGTGCGATCGCCGACGGCGGCGCGGCGGCCGGCGTCGCCGACCGCTACCGGGCCGCGGTGCACCAGGCGCTGGGACGGGACCTGCGGTTCGCGGCGGTGCTGCAGCGGCTGCTGACGTCGCGACGCATCACCGGGGCCGCGCTCCGAGCCGTGGGGCTCACGCCGTGGACGCGACGCAACTTCGCCCGCTGGATGTTCGAGGACTACCCCCGGGCCGCGCTGTTCACCCCGGACCGCTGGCAGCGCCGCCTCCTCACGCCGACCGGCGCGTTCGGCGCCTGAGCCGCGCTCGTCACCAGGCGGTCGGGATGCTCGGGCCGCCCGGCTCGACCAGGACCTTCACGTGCTGGTCGGCGTGTCCGAGCTCGTCGAAGGCGGCCGCGACCCCGTCGAGGCCGACCCGGCCGGTCAGCAGCGGCGCCACGTCCAGCTCGCCGTCCGCCAGCGCCCGCAGCGTGGCGTCGAACTCGTCGTTGTCGTACGCGTACACGAACTGCAGGGCCAGCTCCTTCACCACCGCCAGCAGGGGACGGATGGTGTCGGGCTGCATGCACACCCCCGCCACGACGAGCCGCGACCGGGCCGGGACCGACGCCAGGAGCTCGTCGAGGACGCCCGGCACGCCGACCGCCTCGAACACGACCAGCGGCTTCGCCGCCGCGGCCCGGACCGCGGCCGCGCCGGCCGGCTCGGTGGCGGGGTCGTGGACGACGTCGGCGCCGAGCTCGGCCGCCAGCCGGCGCCGGCGGGGCGAGTAGTCGCTGGCGACGATCGGCTCGACGTCGCGGGCCCGCAGCCACGCGATGAGCGCCAGCCCGATCGGCCCGCAGCCGATCACCAGCGCCGCGTCGCCCGGCTCGACGCGGGCCTGGTTCACCGCGTGGAGCCCGACCGCCATCGGCTCGGTGAGCGCGGCGCGTCGGTCGTCGAGGCCGTTCGGCACCGGCCGGCACAGCGCGGCGGTGAGCAGGAACCGCTCGCAGTAGCCCGCGTAGTCGTCGTTCGAGAAGCCGAGCGGGATCAGGTCGAGGCCCCGTACGAGATACGGCACCGACACCACCCGGTCGCCCGGCTGCACCGACGACGGCGCGTTGCGTCCGACCTCGAGCACCTCCGCCACCCACTCGTGGCCGAGGAAGTAGTCCTGCTCGGGGTCGAACCGCCCTTCCATCCCCATCGCGGTCGCGACCGCGGGCAGCGCGTCGGCATGGGCCAGCGTGTGCAGGTCGCTGCCGCAGATCCCGCAGGCCCGCAGCGACACGAGGGCGTCGTCCTCGCCGGGGGTGGGCTCGGGCAGGTCCTCGACCACGAGCCGACCCCGGCGGGCCACGACGCCGCGCACGGATCGGGAGCGTAGGCGGCGGCGGCTTGACCGACGCGGGCCACCCCACGACACTCGCCCCATGGCAATCGACTTCACCCTGCCCCCCGACGTCGAGGCGGTCCGCCGCCGGGTCCGCGAGTTCATGGACGGCGAGGTCCGACCGGCCGAGGAGAAGCTCTACGCCAACGCGCCCGACGGCGAGCCGAGCCGCCGCGACGTGGTGGCGATGATCATCGACCTCCGCCAGAAGGCGAAGGACTTCGGGGTCTGGCTCCCCCACATGCCGAAGGAGTGGGGCGGCTTGGGGCTCGGCATCACCGCGATGGCGTTCGTGTCGGCGGAGTCGGCCCGCACCAACTTCGGCCCGTTCGTGCTGAACGCGCAGGCTCCCGACGAGGGCAACCAGCACACGCTCCTGCACCACGGCACCCCCGAGCAGCAGGAGCGGTACCTCCGGCCCCTCCTCGAGGGCCGGGTCCGCTCGTGCTTCGCCATGACCGAGCCCGAGGTGGCGGGCTCCGATCCCACCGGCATCCGCACCAGCGCGGTCCTGGACGAGGAGCACGGCGACTGGATCGTCAACGGCCACAAGTGGTTCATCTCCGGGGCGCGCGGGGCCGGGTTCGCGATCCTCATCGCCAAGACCGACCCCGACGCCGACCCGCCGCAGGCGAGCAACACCGCGTTCCTCGTCGACCTCCCCGCCGACGGCTGGGAGGTGGTGCGCGACGTCGAGACGATGGCCGGCCACGGCAACCACTGCGAGATCCGGATCACCGACCTGCGGGTGCCGGACGCCAACGTGCTCGGCGGCCGCGGCAACGGGCACCTGCTCGGGCAGGCCCGCCTCGGCCCGGCCCGGCTCGCGCACTGCATGCGCTGGATCGGACAGGTCGAGACGGCGCTCGAGATGCTGGTCGACCGGGCCGAGAAGCGCGAGCTGCACGGCGAGCCGCTCGCCGAGAAGCAGGCGATCCAGTGGATGATGGCCGACTCGGCGATGGAGCTCTACGCCGCCAAGCTGATGGTGCTGCACGCCGCGTACAAGATCGAGCACGGCCTGCCGTTCCGCCAGGAGGTCAGCTTCGCCAAGCACCACGTGGCGAACACGCTGTGGCGGGTGGTGGACCGCGCCATCCAGGTGCACGGCGCGCTCGGCTACTCGACCGACACGCCCCTCGAGCGCATGCTGCGCCACGCCCGCTCGGCTCGCCTGGTGGACGGCGCCGACGAGGTGCACCAGGCGCTGATCGCGCGGAACGTGCGCGCCGCCTACGCCGACACCGGCTCGATCCGCACCGCGACCGGGGACCTCGACCTCTGAGCGGCGCCGGGCCCCGGGCCGTCGGGGTCGACCGGCGCTTCCTACACTGAGTCCATGGTCCAGACCGCCGAGGTGCTCCGCGAGGCGCTGAAGACGCCGCACTGGTCGAGCGACATCCCGCTCGACACGCCGCACCCGCGGCCGGCCGCGCTGGCGGAGCGGGGCTTCGTGCGGCTGCGCGACCTCGACCCGCCGATCGACGAATCCGAGTTCCTCGGCCTCGAGTACATGGACTGGAAAAGCGGCGGCGACACGAACTTCGCGCCGGTCGCGACCGCCGACGGCGAGCTCGACTGCCGCGGGTTCTGGAAGCCCGGCGACGAGCGGCCCGACCGGGGCGGGCGCTGGACGGTGAACGCGGCCCACTGCCCCGGCGTCGTGGCCCAGGTCGAAGCCGCCGGGGCCGACTTCGGCCGGGTGCGCGTGATCAGGCTCGAGCCCCAGGGCTACGAGGAATCGCTGCGCCACATCCACCGGGACGACAACAACCGCTTCAACCCGGACGGGGAGGGGTGGGTCGTCCGCACCTGGCTCGAGCTCACCGACTACCCGGACAGCTTCATGGTCCTCATGGAGCAGGGTGAGGACGGGCTCCCCGACCCGTCGACCGAGTCGCACGTCCCGCTGCACCGGGGCTCCCGGTTCGTCGTCGACACCCAGCGGCTGTGGCACGTCGTGTGCCATCCGGGCCCCGGGACGCGCTACGCGCTGATCTCGAGCTTCACCGCCGGCCCCCGCCTCGACGCCTGGATCGACGCCGAGCGGGCCTGAGCTCTCCCCGGTCGACGATGCGCTTCGGGATCTTCCTCGCCCCGTTCCACGACGTCGGCCAGAGCCCGACCGTCGCGCTCGAGCGCGACCTCGACCTGCTGGTGCACCTCGACCGGCTCGGCTTCGACGAGGCCTGGATCGGCGAGCACCACTCGGGCGGCTTCGAGCTCATCGCGTCCCCCGAGGTGTTCCTCGCCGTCGCCGCCGAGCGGACCAAGCACCTGCGGCTCGGCAGCGGCGTCAACTCGCTCCCCTACCACCACCCGCTGCTGCTCGCCGACCGGTTCGTGCTGCTCGACCACCTCACACGCGGCCGGGTCATCCTCGGCTGCGGCCCCGGCCAGCTGACCTCCGACGCGCTGATGATGGGCATCCCGCCGAACCAGCAGCGGCCGCGCATGGACGAGGCGCTCGAGGCCATCGTCCGGCTCCTGCGGGGCGAGGTCGTCTCGATGCAGACCGACTGGTTCACGCTCGACGAGGCGCGCCTGCAGCTCCGCCCCTACTCGCCGGCCGGCCTCGAGCTGGCGGTGGCGGCGACGATCTCGCCGTCCGGTCCCCGCGCCGCCGGTCGGTTCGGCCTCGGGCTGCTGTCGATCGGCGCCACCACCGAGATCGGCTTCGACGTCCTCGCCGGCCACTGGGACGTGATGGAGCAGCGGGCGGCCGAGTTCGGCCAGACCGCGGATCGGAGCCGGTGGCGCCTGGTCGGGCCGATGCACCTGGCGGAGACGAAGGAGCAGGCCCGGCGCGACGTCGAGTACGGGATCCTGCCCTTCGCGCGCTACTTCCGGCACGTGCTGCCGACCAGCCCGGTCGGCGACGCCGACGACCTGCCCGGCATCCTCGAGCACTGCGACCAGTCCGGCTTCGCCATCATCGGCACGCCCGACGACGCCATCCGCCAGATCGAGCGGCTCGAGCGCCAGTCGGGCGGGTTCGGCACGTTCCTGATCTTCGGGCACGAATGGGCCGACCCCGCCGCCACCTTCCACAGCTACGAGCTCTTCGCCCGGTACGTGATGCCACGCTTCCAGGGCCAGCTCGACCCGATCCGGTCGTCGTACGACTGGGTGGCCGGCAGCGGCGGCCGCTTCGTGGACGCGGCGTCGACCGCGATCAACCGCGCCATCGAGGACCACGCCGCCGAGCAGTCGGCCCCCGTCGCACCTACGAGCTGATCTCGCCGCTGACCGGCGACCCGTGGTGGTGGATCATCCGCCACCGGTCGCCGTCCCGCACGAACACGTTCGTCGCCGCGACGCGCGCCCCCGACAGCTCGTCGGTGCCGGTGCCACCCCCGTCGGGCGGCGCGGCCGCCTGCAGGATGTTCTCGTCCAGCGTGACGACCGCGACGTCGCCGAGCACCAGGACCCGCTCCTCGGTCAGCACGAACTGGATGAACGGCGTGCTCGAGAAGATCGCCTGCCAGGAGCCCGCCACCTTCGGCCACCCGGCCAGCGTCTGCCAACCGGGATGCGTGACGCGAGAGCGGTCCGAGCGCTCCCAGACCTCCGCCATCGCATCGAGGTCACCGGCCTCGAACGCGGCGTAGAAGGACTCGTTCGCCGAGCGAACCTGGTCGTCGGCGCTCACGCCAAGGATGATGACGGGCGACGGGTCGCCTGTCGACCGCCTCGATCGTGCGCGCGGACGATCAGGCGCCGTCTCCCGCCGAGCCGGCGCGCCCCGACGACCGCCAGCGCGACCACCAGCCGTCCCCCGGCTGCTCGGCCTCCTGGCGCTGCAGGCGGCTACGCAGGATGTCGGTACGAGTGCAGATCCCGACCAGTCGGCCGTCGCCGTCGACGACCGGCAGGTGATCGACGTGCTCGTCGAGGATCAGCTGCATGGCCGCGAGCAACGACTCGTCACGGCCGACCGTGACGAGGTCCGTCGACGCGACGTCCGACACCGGCGCGTCCTGGGCGTCCGTGCTCTCGAGCAGGTCGGTGCGGCTCACGATCCCCACGCACCGACCGGCGTCGTCGACGATCGGGTACGCGCCGTGGCCGTTGGCGAGGAAGCGCTGGCGGGCGTCGCCGACCGTCGCGTCGCTCAGGATGGTCTGGGCGGGCGTGCTCATCACGTCGCCGACTCGCGCCGTGTGGAGGTGGTCCGGCTCGTAGGCACGGGGAACGGTGAGCCCGCGTCGCGCCAGCTTCTCCGTCATGATGTCGTGCTCCGAGAGGGCTCGGGCGACCAGGTCGGCGACGACCGCGGCCAGCATGAGCGGCACGATGGCGCGGTAGTCGCGCGTCAGCTCGAACGCGAAGAGGACGGAGGTGAACACGGCCCGGGTCGCGGCACCGAACACCGCCGCCATCGCCACGACCGCGATCGCGCTGGTCGAGACGGCGAGGCCCGGGAACACGTCGTGGGTCCCGACCGCGACCAGGGCGCCGAAGCTGCTGGCCATCAGCAGGATCGGCGCCAGCGTCCCGCCGCTGGTGCCTGACGCGAGGGCGACCCACCAGGCGATCATCTTCCCGACCAGCAGCGCGCCCAGGGTCCCCACCGCCAGCTTGCCGGCCAGGGCGGCGTTGATCTGGTCGTAGCCGACCCCGAGGGCTCGGGGCACCACGAAGCCGACGGCGGCGAAGCCGAGCGCACCGATCATCGGGTGGAAGAACTGGGGCACCCGCAACGAGCGGAACCCGGCCTCGAAGGCGAACAGGCCGCGGACGATCAGCACCGCCAGCAGCCCGCACAGCAGCCCGAGCCCGACGAAGAACGGCAGCTCCCCGAGCCCGGCGAACTTGTGGTTCGGCACCGCGAACAGGGCGCGGGTGCCGAAGAACACGTAGTGCATCGCGCCCGCCACGCTGCTCGCCGCGATGAGCGGCGCCAGCGCCCGGACCGAGTACTCGAACAGCAGCAGCTCGACCGCCAGGACGACGGCCGCCAGCGGCGCGCCGAAGGTGGCCGACATGCCAGCCGCGGCGCCGCTGGCGAGCAGGATCTTGCGCTCCGACGGCGTGATCGGCAGCACCTGGCCCAGCAGGGAGCCGATCGCGCCGCCCGTGACGATGATCGGACCCTCGGCACCGAACGGCCCACCGGTCCCGATCGCGATGGCGGCCGACAGCGGCTTCGCCACCGCCACCCGGGGCTTGATCCGGCTCTCGTTGGTGAGCACCGATTCCATCGCCTCCGGGATCCCGTGACCGCGGATCGCCGGCGCCCAGCGCGCGAGCAGGGCGACGATGAGCCCGCCGCCCACCGCCGCGACGACGAGCCATGGGCCGGGGTGGAAGTGCGCGAACGACGGCAGCTTCGTGCCCCACCGCCCCAGCAAGGCCGCGTTGGTGATGATGGCGATGAGCCGGATCAGCGCCCAGGCCGCCACGCCGCCGACGAGCCCGAGCACGCCGCCGATGGCGGTGAGCAACGCGAGCCGACGCAGGGGATGGTTCACGCGCTCAGCGTCCTCGCCCGGGCGACGCCGTCCCCCGATTTATGTCGTGCCACGACATCAATCGTACTGGGCGCTCATCTCGACGCTCTGAGCGTGCGCCGACGCGCGGTCAGCCGATGACGCCGGCCTCGCGCAGGCGGTCAAGCTCCGCGTCGGGGAGCCCGAGCTCGCCGCGCAGGACCTCGTCGGTGTGCTCGCCGACCCAGGGCACCCGCGTCTCGGGTCCCTCCTGCACCTTGGTCATCTTCACCGGGTTGCCCGGCATGAGGTAGGGCGGCTCGCCGTCGGTGCGCGGCACCGCCACGAGCATGTCGCGGGCCGCCACGTGCGGGTCGTCGATCACGTCCGGGGCGGTGTTCATCGGCCCGGCCGCGATCCCGGCCTCGTTCAGCTCCCGGGCTGCCTCGAGCTTGCTCTTGCCGCCGGCCCAGCCCTCGACCGCGGGGCGGATCACCTCCTCGAAGTGCACCCGCCAGCCCTCGCGCGTCGCGAAGCGCGGATCGTCGAGCCACTCCGGGTGCCCGATGATCTTGGCCAGCCGCTCGAACTGGTGCTCGCGACCGACCTGGAGCACGAACCAGCCGTCGTGGGCGCGGAAGCCGTCCATGATGAGCAGCGGCCCGGGCCCGCCCGGTCGGAGCCCCATCGACCAGAAGTTCGTGACGAGGTCGGTCATGGCGACGACGGCGTCCAGCATCGCGACGTCGACGTACTGGCCCTCGCCGGTGCGGTCGCGGTGGCGCAGCGCGGCGAGGATCCCGACCACCGAGAACATCGCGCTCGAGATGTCGCCGAGGGCGCCGACCGGCGCCACCACCGGCGGCTGGTCGTCGACCTGCTTGAAGGCGTAGATCCCCGACATCGCCTCGACGATCGGCGCGTAGGCCGCCCACGAGTCGTAGGGCGACGCGATCGTGTTCCCGAACCCCGACACCGACGCGTAGATGAGCCGCGGGTAGCGGGCCGCCAGGTCCTCGTAGCCGAGGCCGAGGCGCGCCATGGTGCCCGGCTTGAAGTTCTCGGCTACGACGTCGTAGTGCTCGGCCAGGGCGAGGAAGAGGTCGCGGCCCTCCGGGGCCTTCAGGTCGATGCCGACGCTGCGCTTGTTCAGGTTGTTGCGCAGGAACGTGGCGCCGGCCCGCCGACCGGTCGGGTCAGTCATGGCCGGCAGGGCGCCCCGTCCCGACTCGCCGTCGCCCGGGTGCTCGACCTTCACGACATCGGCGCCCAGCCGGGCCAGCAGCTGGGTGCCGAACGGCAGCGCCTGCATCTGCTCGGCGGCCAGGACGCGCACCCCGTCGAGCGGCTTGCCGTACTGCTCGGCCTCGGCGTTGGCGACGTCGCCGAGCTTCACCGTCGCCGCCCTCGCCGTCGCTCGGCACCGTCGGCGCGCACGGGCGCATCGTATGGCCATCGGCCGAGGCCGGTACGATCACGGTGATGCAAGGGATCCTGAGTGCCGCCGGCTACGTCCCGTACCGCCGCCTCGACCGAGGGACGATCACCGAGACCTTCGCCGCCGGCGGCGGGCGCGGCACCCGCGCCGTGGCCGGCTACGACGAGGACACCACCTCGATGGGCGTCGAAGCGGCCCGCCTCGCGCTGCGGGCCGCGCCGAGCGGCGCCCACCCGCGAACCCTCGCCTTCTCGACCACCACCCCGGCGTACCTCGACAAGACCAACGCCACCGCCATCCACGCCGCGCTGCGGCTCGACACCGACGTGCTGGCGGCCGACTTCGGCGGCGCCATCCGCTCCGGTCTCGCCGCCCTCACGGCCGCCCTCCACGGTCCCGACCCGACGCTGCTCGTCACCGCCGACGTCCGCGACGGGCTGCCCACCAGCGCCGACGAGGCCGCCGGCGGTGACGGCGCGGCCGCGATCCTGGTCGGCTCCGACACCGACGGGCCCGCGCTGGCGACGCTGGCCGGCGAGGGGCACACCACCGAGGAGTTCATCGACCGGTGGCGGACACCGGGCGACAACCGCTCGAAGGTGTGGGAGGAGCGCTTCGGCGAGACGAAGTACGTCCCGCTCGGCGAGCAGGCATGGAACGCGGCGCTGAAATCGGCCGAGTTGAGCGCGGACCAGGTCGACCAAGTGATCGTCACCGGGGCGCACGCCCGAGCCATCCGGTCGCTGACGGCGCGGCTCGGCGTCGACAAGAGCAAGCTCGCCGACGACCTCAGCGGGTCGGTCGGCTTCACCGGCGCCGCGCACCCCGCCCTGCTCCTCGCCGCCGCGCTCGAGCAGGCGTCACCGGGGCAGACGATCGCACTCGTCGCGCTCGCCGACGGCGCCGACGTCCTCGTCTTCCGCACCACCGACGCCGTCGGGACCTGGAAGCCCGCCCGCGCCGTCGCGGACCAGATCGCGGCCGGCGCGCCGCTCTCCTACGGCAAGTTCCTCACCTGGCGCGGCGTCGTCACCGTCGAGCCGCCCCGCCGCCCCGAGCCGGACCGGATCTCGGCCGCGGTCACCGGTCGCACCGAGCACTTCAAGTACGGGTTCGTCGGCTCGAAGGACCGGACCAGCGACGCCCTCCACCTCCCGCCGGCCCGCGTGTCACGGGTCGGCGACGCGGTCGACGACATGGAGCCGGCGCCGATGGCCGACGTGCCGGGCACGATCGCGGCGTTCACGATCGACCGCATCGCGTACTCGCCGAGCCCGCCCATCGTGTTCGCCATCGTCGACTTCGACGGCGGAGGCCGACTCCCGATCGAGCTCACCGACGTGAACGCGGACGCGCTGCAAGTCGGGGATCGGGTCGAGATGACGTTCCGGCGGCTCTTCACCGCCGACGGCATCCACAACTACTTCTGGAAGGCCCGTCCGTTCCCGGCGGGCGCCCAGGGCAAGGAAGGATCCAGCGCATGAGTTCGCACGGCATCAAGGACCAGGTCGCCATCGTCGGGATGGGCTGCACCAAGTTCGGCGAGCACTGGAGCAAGAACGCCGACGACCTGCTCATCGAGTCCACGACCCAGGCCCTGAACAGCGCCGGCGTCACCAAGCAGGACATCGACGCCTACTGGGTCGGCACCGCCATGTCCGGCATGTCGGGCATGACGGTCTCGCGGCCGCTGCAGCTGCACAACAAGCCGGTCACAAGAGTCGAGAACTTCTGCGCTACCGGCTCCGAGGCGCTGCGCAACGCCGCCTACGCGGTGGCGTCGGGTGCCTATGACAGCGCGCTCGCGGTCGGGGTCGAGAAGGTGAAGGACAGCGGCTACCAGGGCCTGGTCGGCGCCGGCAAGACGCCGACCGACGGCACGAACCGCACCCTCACCGCGGCCGCCATGTTCGCCATGTGCGCCCCCGCCTACGGGAACCGGTACGGCGTGGGCGACGACCAGATGCGCGAGGTCCTGGCCCGCATCTCGTGGAAGAACCACTACAACGGCGCCCGGAACGAGCGGGCGCAGTTCCGCAAGGAGGTGTCGATGGACACCATCTGCGGGGCGCCGCTCATGGCGGGCGGGCTGCGGGTCTTCGACTGCTCCGGCGTCGCGGACGGCAGCGCGGCCGCCGTCCTCGTGCGGGCCGAGGACGCGCACCAGTACACCGACCGGCCCCTGTACGTGAAGGCGCTGGCGTTCGTGGCCGGCAACGCGTCCGGCAACGCCGACCCGGACTACGACTACACGTACTTCCCGGAGATCGAGGCGGCCGGCCGCGACGCCTACGCGCAGGCCGGCGTCACCGACCCCCGCAGCCAGATCGCCATGGCCGAGGTGCACGACTGCTTCACGCCGGCCGAGCTGCTCATCTACGAGGACCTCGGCTTCGCGGAGCGGGGCTCGGCGTGGAAGGAGGTCCTCGCCGGGACCTTCGACCTCGCCGGCGACCTGCCGGTCAACCCCGACGGGGGCCTGAAGAGCTTCGGGCACCCGGTCGGCGCCTCGGGGCTGCGCATGTTCTTCGAGACGTGGCTGCAGCTGCGGGGCGACGCCCCCGAGGAGCGCCGGATCGCGCACGCCGACCGCGGCCTCGCGCTCACGCACAACCTCGGCGGCTACCCGGGCGAGATGGTCAGCTTCGTCGGCATCGTCGGCAACGAGCTCGGCTGAGGGTCAGCCCAGCCAGTCGCGCAGAACCGCCTCGCGGTCCGCGCCCAAATCGGGACCGCCGCCGGCGAGCATCGGCGCCAGGCTGCCCCGGGCCCGCAGGTGCTCGTCCGCGAGGACGGCACCGACGTCGTTGACCGGGGCAACCGGGATCCGCGCCTCGAGCAGCGGCGCCACGGCCGCGTCCCGGTCTCGCGCCGCCACGAAGGCGGCGACGAGGCCGTCGAGCTCGTCGGCGTGGCGCAGCCGGTCGGCCGCCCGACCGAAGCGAGCGCGGTCCTCGGGACCGTCGCGGCCGAGCAGCGTGAGCAGCCGCGACACCTGGGGGTCGGTGGTGCCGGACACCGCCACGTACTCGCCGTCCCGGGTCCGGTACACGTTGCGGGGCACGCCGCCGCGCACGCGGCTCCCCGAACGTCGGGGCGGGTCGGCGGGGTCGTAGCCAGCGATCGTGCCGCCGAGCACGGCGAGCACCGGCTCGTACATGGCGACGTCGACCAGCCGGCCCGGCGACCCGCGCTGGCGGGCCCACGACGCGGCAAGGGCGCCGATGACACCCCAGAAGGCGGTGAGCGTGTCGCCGAGCGGCACCGACGACAGCGTCGGCGCGCCGTCGGGCTCACCGGTGAGCGACGCCAGCCCGGCGAACGCCTCCGCGAGCGTGCCGGCCCCGGGCCGGTCGGCGTACGGGCCGGTGAGGCCGTAGCAGCTGACCGCGACCACCACGAGCGAGGCGTTGATCGCCGCCAGCTGCTCGTACCGGCAGCCCCACCGCTCCCGCACCGCCGGCGTCAGGTTCTCGACCAGCACGTCGGCGACAGCCACGAGCCGGTGGAACACCGCGCGGTCGGCGTCGGTGTCGAGGTCGAGGACGACCGAGCGCTTGTGGCGCGCCACCCACGACCAGTTGCGGGAGACGCCGTCTCGCACGACGCCCATGCTCCGCATCGGGTCCCCGCCCGGCGGCTCGATCTTGACCACGTCCGCGCCGAGGTCGCCGAGCATGGCGCCGACCTGCGGCGCCGCGTAGAGCGTGGCCAGCTCGAGGACCCGCAGCCCGGCCAGCGGCGGGTCGGCCGGGCCCGCCCCGGTCAATCCTTGAGCTCGACGAGGATCTCCCGGTAGCGGCGGGCCCCGGTGTTCTTCGCCGTCTCGATGCCGCCCCGCTCGATGTAGATGACGTTGCCGGGCGCGACGTCGCCCTCGACCGTCCCCGCTGGATATGAGCCCCCGGTGTCGGGCTCGAAGATCCCGGCGATCTTGTCGCCCTCGAGCTGGATCAGCAGGTAGTCGAGCTTGTGCTCGTGCACGTCCGAGCTCTGGCCCGGGTCGAGCTCCATCTCCCACACCCGCACCCGGTCGTTCTCGAACAGGCGCTTGGTGGCGACGTCACCGAGCTTGCGGTCGGCGCCCATGCCATGCCCCCTTCCGTCGTCGCTTCGGTCACAGCCGGCTGGCTGCGCCGACGTACTCGTCGCCGAGCTTGCCGATCGCCTCCCGGATCCCGGCTGGGTCGGCCGCGAACGCCGTCAGCACCAGCTGGTCGACGCCGGCGTCACGGTAGGCCGGGAGGTGGGACGGCTGCACCGGCTGCAGGTACGAGCCGACCGCCACGTCGACGTCGGCCCGGGACCGGCCGGCGTCGGCGAGGAAGCGGTCCAGGCGCTGCACCGACGCGCCGGCGGAGTCGGGCAGGTGGTTGAAGCCGATCCACCCGTCGCCGAGGTCCGCCACCCGCCGCAGGGCGGCGTCGGTCTCGCCCCCGAAGTACACGGGCGGGTTCGGCTGCTGGATCGGCTTCGGGTACATGCGGCAGGCCGGCAGCGTGTAGTGCTCGCCCTGGTAGGTCGAGACGTCGTCCCGCCAGCAGGCGTGCATCACCGCCAGGTACTCGCGGGTGCGGTCGGCCCGGCCCGGGAACGGCGCGTCGAGCACCTCGAACTCCTCGCGCAGCCAGCCGATCCCGACGCCGAAGTCGACCCGGCCGCCGGACAGCCAGTCGGCGGTCACCACCGACTTGGCGGTGTACACGGGGTTGCGCTGCGGCACCAGGCAGACCGCGGTGCCGAGCCGGATCCGCTCCGTGACCCCGGCCAGGAAGGTGAGGGTGGTGAACAGCTCGAGCATCCCGGCGTCGGGCGGCAGCCCCAGGCGGCCGTCGGCCGAGTACGGGTAGCTGGAGGCGTACTCGTCGAGGAACACGACGTGCTCACCGACCCAGATCGAAGAGAAGCCGCCCGCCTCGGCCGCCTGGGCGTAGGCGGTGAGGAACTCCGGCGTGGCGACCGGGCTCACGCTCGGGAGGAACAGCCCGATCCGCAACGCCACCTCCTTGGCTCGACCGGGGCCGCGGAGCCTAACGGGGCTGGACGGTCCGCCATCGGGAGCCGCGCCGCAGCGTGCGACGATCGGGGCTGTGCCAGACCTGCTGACCGACGACGACTACGAGCGGCTGCTGGCCTTCCGGACCGACCTGCGCCGGTTCCTGCGCTGGAGCGAGCAGGCGGCGACGGCCGCCGGCCTGACGCCGGCCCAGCACCAGCTGCTGCTGGCCGTCCGCGGCAACCCGGACCCGAGCGGCCCCACCATCGGCGACGTCGCCGACGCGCTGCTGCTCCGCCACCACAGCGCGGTCGGCCTCGTCGACCGGGCGGTGACCGCGGGGCTCGTGCGCCGGGTGCCCGACGCCCACGATCATCGGGTCGTGCGGCTCGAGCTGACATCCCGCGGCGCGCGCTCGCTCGATCGCCTCGCGCAGGCGCACCTCACCGAGCTCGCCGACCTCGCGCCGCACCTGGTCGGACTCGCCGACCGGGTGCAGGGCGGGCCCCGTCCCGCCGGTGACCGCTGACGGGAATGTCGAAGATGACCGGTATGTTGGCCCGCGGGGCGGCTCCGCTCGTGCCCACCCGCCCGGGTGCGGGCAGGAGCCGCTCCTTTTTCGTGCCCGGTCGTCGACGTCGCGCCGGGCGATGACATGACGAAGCCGCTGCGGTTCGGCGTCATCACCTCCCGCGCCGACGACGGCCCCGCGTGGCGGGCCCGGGCCCGGCGGGCCGAGGACCTCGGGTACTCGTCGCTCCTCATGCCCGACCACTTCCAGGACCAGTGGGCGCCGCTGGTGGCGCTGACGGTGGCGATGGAGGCGACGACAGACCTGCACGTGGGGACGCTCGTGTTCGCCAACGACTACCGCCACCCGGTCGTGCTGGCGAAGGAGCTCGCCACCCTGGACCGGGCCAGCGCGGGCCGGCTCGAGGTCGGGCTCGGCGCGGGCTGGAAGCGCTCCGACTACGAGGAGGCCGTGGCTCGCGTACGACCGTGCCGGGCTCCGGATCGAGCGCATGGGGGAGGCGCTCGACGTCATGCGGGCGCTGTGGTCCTCGGCCGCCCCGGTCCACTTCGACGGCGTCCACTACCAGGTGGACGGCGCGGTCGGGACGCCCCGCCCGTGGCGGCCGGCGGGTCCGCCCGTCTGCATCGGCGGGGGTGGTCGGCGGATCCTGTCGCTGGCGGCCCGGGTCGCCGACGTGGTGAGCCTGAACGCGACGCTCTCGGCGGGGGAGCTGGGTGCCGACACCGCGTCGTCGGCGACGCCGAGCGCCTTCGACGAGAAGGTCGGCTGGGTGCGCGACGCGGCCGGGCCCCGCTTCGACGCCATCGAGCTGCAGTGCCACTGCCCGTTCGTGATGGTCACCGCCGATCGCGACACGATCGCGGAGCGCATGGCGGGGGCCTTCGGACTGACCCCGCCCGAGGCGATCGGGGTTCCGCTCGTCCTGCTCGGCTCGGTGGAGCAGCTGTGCGAGACGATCGAGGAACGCCGGGCCCGCTACGGGCTCACGTACTGGATCGTCCCCGACGACGCGATGGAGGCGGTGGCGCCCGTCGTGGCCCGGCTCGCCGGCGGCTGAGTCACCGCCGGGTCACCGGCCGCCCGGTGCTGGCGGCCGTCGACGGCCGCAAGGGGCCCGGTCGCGGCGGGCCGGGTCGGCGCCGCCCGGCCCACACGGTCAGCCCAGCCCGCGACGAGCCGTGACGCGGTTGTTCAGCCGACCTTCATCTCGTCGCGCGGCGCTTGCTTCGCCCGCCAGTGCTCGAAACGGAACCAGCCCCAGAACCCGACCGCGAGCACGGTGAAGGCGATGAAGATGATGAGCATCGACCAGATCGTGGCGCTCGAAGCCCCGCCGTACCGGTTGCCCGGGTGCACGAGGGCTTCGACGAACACGAACATGCTCAGCACGTAGAGCCCCAGCCAGCCGCGCTTGTTCCAGCTGCGGATCCGCTCGCCGTCCAAGTACCGGAGGGGCACCATGCTGAACATCACCGTCTGGATCGCGAAGACCCAGACGAAGGCCAGCATGGCGTCCAGGAACAGCACCATGGCCGAGGCGTGGCCGTTCAGGGCCGAATCGCGGATCGGGACCCACAGCACCCAGGCCGCAGTGGCGAGCCCGAGGGTGGTGACGGTCGCCACGGCCAGGCTGCGCCCGTCGTCACGCTCCTCGACCTTGCCTCGGAAGACGACCCCGCACACGAGCCCGAACGCGTAGCCGGGCTGGAAGTTGGCGATACGAGAGAGAGCGACGAGGACAATCGCCAAGGCGATCCCGATCGGGAAGGTCCGCAGCTCCCACCGCACTCGATGGCGGCGTTCCACGAACCACCCGCGGACCAGCTCGTGGGCGAGCGTGATCACCGCCAGCCCGGCCGCGATGCCCGCGACCAGCACGAGGCTGGTGGGATTGAGACCGAACCGCGGATCCAAGAAGCCGTACACGAGAGCGCCGAACAGCACGAAGGCGACGAACATCAGGTGTTGCGGGCCAGAGTGGAGCCAGGCGTCGAAGCGCCGCAGGTGCCGCTCGTGACGGCCCAGCTGGCCGGCGATTCGCCAGTGATGCTCCCGCAGCACGGCGTTGATCAGCTCGGCCGGGAACCAGGACAGCAGCACGAAGAGCAGGGCCAGTGAGAAGTTCGCCGCCAGGTGCTTCGGCGAGAAATCGAGCGCGCCGGGCGGCGACACCGACGCCACCACCTCCGAGCGATGGGGCTGGCCGCTGAAGATCCCGAGGAAGCCAGTGCCGATGCCCGTCCGGCTCTTGCCCTTCGGCGGCGCGGGAGGCGTCACGGCCGGCGGCGCGGTCGCGGCTGCGCCCGACACCTGTGGGCTTGGCGACGGCGTGGTGCTCGCCGCCGGTGTCGTGGCCGCCGATGCTGGACCGGCTGCCGGCGGGCTGGCAGTGGGCCCGCTCACGGCGGGTGGGGTCACCGCCGGTGGCGTCGGCGGCGGGTTCGCAACCGCAACGTCCCAGGTGCTGGCCTGCGCCGTGAGAACGGTGAGGTGCAGCCGCCCACTCGAATCCATGTCGCGGTGACTGAGACACGCGAAGCTCGGCGGGCTCCCCACCGCGGTCGTGGATCCGATGCAGTCCGGGATCACGACGCCGTCGCGGGACACGTGGACCAGTGTCGGGTCGACGCCCCCGAGCAACGACGGATCGATGACGAACTGGATCGCAATCGGGTCGGCCGCCGAGCCGTTCGGCGTGATGATGACCATCTGCTGGCCGAGGAACTGGTATCCAGTCGGCGACGGCCCGGCCGGGCTCGGAGGCCGAATGTTCACCGGACCGCCGGGACCATGGCAGGGCGGGGTGACGCTGACGCCCAACGGGTTCGCGCTGGACAGGGTGGGGAGCGGCGTCGGGAGGCACGCCTGCTGGTCCACCGTCAGGGTGGCCGCAGGCGTCGTCAGCGAACCCACCGAGTTCACCAGCACCACCCGATACTGGTTGCCAGAGTCTGAGAGCGCCGTCGCAGGAGTCACGTAGCTGGACGCGATCGCGCTCGGAATGTTCGAGAACGTTGCACCGCCGTCCGTGCTCACCTGCCACTGGAAGGACGGCGCGGGATTACCCGACGCCTTCACGACGAAGGTGGCGGGTTGGAGGACGTTCACCGTCTGATCGGCGGGATTCCCTCCGCTGAGCACGGTCGGCGCGAACTGGACCGTGAGCGTGGCGGCCGTCGTCGTCGCCGACCCCGCCGAGTTCGTGAACAGCGCCTGGTACTGGCGACCGTCGTCGGCCGCGGTCGGGGTGAACTGGTAGGTGGGGCTGTTCGCGCCGGTGATGTCCGAGCAGGTCGGACCGGCCACGATTCCCCCGGACGCGTGCACGACGCTGCTGGAAACGCCCACGCTGCCGTCACACACCTGCCACTGCACGGTCGGGGCAGGTTTCCCCGTCGCGGCCGCGGTGAACGTCGCCTGGTTCCCCAAGGTCACGATCTGATCGGTC
This sequence comes from uncultured Actinomycetes bacterium, assembly GCA_937927875.1. Classification (GTDB taxonomy): domain Bacteria; phylum Actinomycetota; class Acidimicrobiia; order IMCC26256; family PALSA-555; genus PALSA-555. The sequence goes on from CALEYV010000034.1 coordinate 26,121, forward strand.
GGGTTTGTCGTGACACCGGGCTTCGAGTTGACCGTCAGCGTCGCCTCCCCCGACGACACGCTGCCGGCAGCGTTCGTGAACACGGCCCGGAACTCGTGACCGTCGTCGGACAACTTCGCGGTGAAGCTGTAGGTCGTCGAGGTCGCGTCGGAGATGTTCGAGAAGTTCGCTCCGCTGTCGGTGCTCACCTGCCACTGCACGCTTGGGTCGGGCGTGCCGGTGGCCGCCGCACTGAACGACACCGTGTCGCCGGCGGTCACGGTCTGGTCGGACGGCTCGGTCCTCACCACCGGTGCGGTGTTCGATGTCTGCGAGTTCGTGAACGTGCACGTGACGCTGTCGCCGCCGGCGAGGTTGATCGAGTAGAGCCCGCTACCGAGCGAGGTCTTTGTGGCTCCGGAGGTCGGCACCACGCAGTTCGCGTCATTGAACGGCCAGCCGCCCACCGAGGCCGTCTGGCCGAAGGTGTAGGTCCCCGGCGTGAGGTTGTTCGCGGTGCGGCTGTTGTCGCCGTCGGAGCCGTCGCCGTCGAGGCTGAACGACTGGCTCGTCCCCGGACCCTGGATCTTGAAGGGGAACGCCGTCTCGAGGGCCCCGTTCGAAGCCTCGACGACCGTGAGCGAGGCGAAGGCGCTCTGCACGCCGACCTGCCCGCCGGGGCCAACCCCACCTGCCGTCGACGCGCCTGCGGTGGTGGGCGTGGTGCTGCCCGGCGTGCTGGTGCCGGGCGTGGTCGTCGTCGTGGTGGTGGACGTCGTCGTCGTGGAGCTCGTCGTTGTGGTCGACGTCGAGGTGGACGTCGACGTCGTCGTGGCGGACCCGTCCGCCGACACCGAGCCGAGCCCGATCAGAACCGCGGCGCCGGCGAGCGTCACCGCACCGACCGCGCCCCAGACCCGGGACACCGGCCGCGAGCCGCCGCGGAGCCATCGACGCGCGCGCATCTCGATCCCGCCCACCCCCGTTACCTGTCCCGGACCCTTGGCGGACCGCTCACGGGAGCAGCGGCACGCGAGGCGCCCGCGTCCGCGTCCGCGACGCCGAGCCGCGCCCTACCCACGGCGCGCCCACCCGGCCTGCCGTCCATCGTCCCCATTCGCCCCAGGCCGGGCCCCGATCCCCAATGCACCGTGCGACCAGCCGTCGGAAAGGCTAGTGCAGGCCACGCTCCGCGCGCAGCGCCCCCGTCGAGGAGCGGACGGGCCTAGCCCTGGAAGGCGGCCAGCACCCCCCGCCAGCGATCGGGGTCGCTGCGATAGGGCGCGTAGAACATGATCCGGTCGACCAGATCGCCGAACCGATCCAGCAGCAGAGCCGGGATCTCCTCCGGAGAGCCGACCACGGCGAACGTCTCGAGCATGTCGTCGTCGATGCGGTCACCCATGGCGACCCACTCCCCCCGCTTCGACAGGGTGTTGAGCTCGTCCTGGAGATCTCCCCAGCCGTGCAGCTCGAGGACACCCCGGTAGGCCGGCGTCGAGCCGTAGAACGCGATCTGCTGCTTGGTGCCCTGGCGGGCCGCCTCGACCTCCTGGTCGTTGGTGCCGGTGACCACGAACAGCGGGCCAGAGACCTCGAACTGGGACCGGTCTTTGCCGCCCTTCGCGAAGCCCCGTTCGAGGGCCGGCATCGTGACCTCGCGTACGTAGCGCTCGGTCGTGAACCCATGGAGAAGGATGCCGTCGGCGACCTCGCCCGCCACCTCGGTCATCCGCTCGCCGACGGCCGCCAGCAGGACCTTCGGGTTGCCGAACGGGTTGGGACCCGGGTTGAAGAACGGCGTCATGAGGGTGTGTCGGTAGAACTCGCCGCGGAACTCGAGGGGCGTGCCGTCGTTCCAGCACGCCCAGATGGCCCGGATCGCGAGCACCAGCTCGCGCATGCGGGCCGCGGGGTGGGACCAGGGCATCGAGAACCGCCTCTCGATGTGGGCCTTGATCTGGCTGCCGAGCCCGAGCCGGAACCGGCCGCCCGAAAACGCCTGGAGGTCGTAGCTGATGTTGGCCAGAGTCATCGGGTTGCGGGCGAACGCGACCGCGATCCCGGTGCCCAGCTCGAGCCGGTCGGTGTGCTCGGCCGCCACCACGAGTGGGAGGAACGGGTCGTGGGACGTCTCGGCGGTCAGCCCGCCGTCGTAGCCGACGTCTTCGAGCTCGCGGGCGACCCGGGCGACCTCGGCCGGCGTCGCACCCGGCAGGCCGCCGTCGATCTTCACGGCGGCGGAGCGTACCGGGCGACGCCTTGCCGGGCCCGGGGCCGCGGTCCGCGGGCCTGTCACACCCCGGCGATACCCTCCGGCGAGGATGGCTCCACTCCCCTACGCCCTCTCGCCGAGCTCGATCAGCACGTTCAAGGAGTGCCCGCTCGCGTTCAAGTTCTCCTACGTCGACCGGCTCCCCGAGCCCCCGTCGGTGTGGACCGCCAAGGGCACCCTCGTCCACCTGGCGCTGCAGTACCTGCTCGACCGGCCCGCGGACGACCGCACCGTCGACGCCGCCCTCGCCGACCTCGACCGAGCCCGGGTCTCGCTCGCCCACGACCCCGAGTTCGCGGCCCTCGAGCTCGACGACGAGGAGCGGGCCGCCTTCGACCGCGACTCCGAGTCGCTCGTCCGCCGCTACTTCGAGCTCGAGGACCCGCAGGCGGTGCACCCGATCGGGCTCGAGCTGCGCCTGGAGGCGCAGGTGTCCGGCGTCCGGATCCGCGGCGTCATCGACCGCCTCGACCTGGTGGACGGCGAGCTGGTGGTGACCGACTACAAGACCGGGCGCGTCCCGTCCGAGTACTTCGAGGCCAAGAGCATGGCCGGCGTCCACATGTACGCGCTGCTCTGCGAGCAGAACTTCGGCCAGCGGCCGCACCACGTCCAGCTGCTGTACCTGTCGAAGCCGGAGGCGATCATCGCCCGGCCGAGCGACCAGTCGAGCACCGGCCTCAGCCGCCGCACCGTCGCCCTGTGGCAGGCGATCGAGCAGGCGTGCGCGCGGGACGACTTCCGGCCCCGGCCGAGCCGCCTGTGCGACTTCTGCACCTTCCGGCCTTACTGCCCGGCACACGGCGGTGACCCGACCGAGGCCGCGTTCCTGCGCGGCCCCGGCACGGTCGTCGAGCCGATGCTGCCGCTCGGCTGAACACTCGCCGCCCGTCGCGGGGTGCCGCGACCGGGCGATACGACCGGCCATAGGCTCGATCCCTGATGGCTCCCCTCAGCGAGGCTGTCACCGCGTTCGACGAGCGGGTCGAGAAGTGGCTCGCGCCTCGTCGCTCGGAAGCGGTCGACCACGTCATGTACGGGATCTCGAGCGCGGCCGACCACGCGCTGCTGTGGATCGGGCTCGGCGCGCTCCGCACCCTGCGGACCCGGGACCTGCGCTGGGGTGGACGGTTCCTGCTCGCGCTGGCCGGCGAATCCGCGGTGACGAACTCCGTCAAGCTCGGCTTCCGGCGGGTCCGACCCTCCGAGCACTTCGAGCACGACGCGCCCCTGCCGTACAAGATGCGGCGGCCGATCACGTCGTCGTTCCCGTCCGGGCATGCCGTGACGGCGTTCACCGCCGCCGCCGTGCTCTCGAAGGGCAACCGGATGGGCCCCGTGTACTACGCGCTGGCGTCGACGATCGCGGCGAGCCGCGTCTACACGCGCATCCACCACGCGTCGGACGGAATCGCCGGCGTCGCGCTCGGTCTCGTCCTCGGGAGGATCGCCAGACGGCTGGTACCGTGAGCCAACGCGACCGGGGAGATCGAGTGGCTCGCACCATCGGCGTGACGTTCGACTACCGCTGTCCGTTCGCCCGCAACGCGCACGAGGCCGTGATCGCGGCGGTGCGAGACGGTGCGCTGCCCGACGTGGAGTGGCGGTTCCTGCCCTTCTCCCTCGACCAGGCTCACGCCGAGGAGGATGAGCCGCCGGTATGGGAGCGCTCGCCGGAGTCGTGGGGCACCGGCGTCCTCGCCCTGCTGTACGGGATCAGCGTGCGCGACGCGTTCCCCGAGCGCTTCCTCGACGCGCACCGGGAGTTCTTCGCGGCCCGATTCGACCACGGCCGCAAGCTCGGCCACGAGGATGTGCTGCAGGACGTCGTGGCCTCGGTCGGGCTCGATCCCGACGCCGTCGCCGGTGAGGTGTGGAGCGGGCGCCCGCTGAAGACGCTGGCCACCGAGCACACCCAGGCCGTCGAGGAATGGAAGGTGTTCGGCGTGCCGACCTTCGTCGAGGACGACGACGCCGTCTTCGTCCGGCTCATGGAGCGGGGCCGGGTCGACGACCTCGACCGGTTGGTCGGGCTCCTGGAGTGGAGCCGGCTGAACGAGTTCAAGCGCACGCAGGTGCAGCGCTAGGTGTAAGTCCAGCGTCGGGTGGCACGCACCTTGATGCTGACGCCGCGCCGCCGCCCGGGTGCCCCCACGAGACAACGGGTTCGACCGCGACCCGAACCCGCGAGCACCCGGCAGCGCTAGCCGTCGGGGCGGAAGCCGTCGGCGAGGGAGCGGCGAAGCGATCGGTACACCGCCTCAGGAGTGAGGACGCCGAGGAAGCGGTCACCGTCGAGTACCGCCACCCAACCCCCCTGGGTTAGGAGGGTCATCGCCAGCGCGTCCTGCAGATGGCCGGTGCTCGGTACCCAGGCCTCGATTCGCTCCAGGTGGTCACGGACTCGGCCGTCGCCGGTCACATGGTCTGCGACGACGGAGCCGTGGAGCATCCCGAGGGCGTCGGCGGCGGCGACCCAGCCCATCCCGGTGCCCTGGATCGCCTCGCGGGCTTCGGCGAGCGTCGCATCGGGATCGACGGTGGGTGGGTGCTCGAGGAAGTCGAGGTCGATGGGCGTGACCCGCAGACGCTTCAGCCCCCGGTCGGGGCCAACGAAGTCGGCGACCATGGGCGACGCGGGGTGCCCGAGGATCTCGGCCGGGACGTCGTATTGGGCGAGGACCCCACCGACGTTCAGAATCGCGATGCGGTCACCCATCTTCACTGCCTCCTCGATGTCGTGGGTGACGAACACCACGGTCTTGCGCACCTCGGCCTGGAGGCCGAGGAACTCATCTTGGAGGCGGGCTCGGGTCACCGGGTCGATTGCACCGAACGGCTCGTCCATCAGCAGCACCGGAGGATCGGCGGCCAGTGCGCGCGCGACTCCCACGCGCTGGCGCTGCCCACCCGAGAGCTGGGTCGGATAGCGGTCCCGATAGGTGGACGAGTCGAGGCCCACGAGCTCGAGGAGTTCGTGGACCCGCGCCGTGATCTTCTCCTTCGGCCACCCCAGGAGGCGCGGCACCGTGGCCACGTTCGTGCCGATCGTCTGGTGGGGGAACAGCCCGACCTGCTGGATCACGTAGCCGATCCGGCGGCGGAGCCGGACCGGGTCGGCTTCGGTCACGTCGTCGCCGTCCAGGTAGATACGGCCACCGGTCGGCTCGATCAGCCGGTTGATCATCTTCAACGTCGTCGTCTTCCCGCACCCGGACGGCCCGACCAGCACGCAGATCTCCCCGTCGCCGACATCGAGCGTGAGGTCGTGTACCGCGACGGTCCCATTCGGAAAACGCTTGCTCACCGAATCGAGCCGGATCATGACGTTGGACGGTCCGGCGGCCACGGGGAGACGTTATGCGGCACCTCGGCGGGGCGACCGAGAGCGTCGGTAGCATCATCCCGTGGTGCGGGCCGTGCTCGCCGCCGGCAACATCGGGCCCAAGTGGCTGTACTGGCCGTGGGTCACCAGCCACCTCGGCGAGATCCGCAGCCGCCTGACGGAGCACGTCGAACTGACCTTCCTCGCCGTCGGGTTCGGCCTGCTCATCGCGGTGCCGCTGTCGCTCATGAGCTCCCGGTTCCGTCGCCTCTACGGTCCGGTGCTCGCGGTCACGGGCGCCCTCTACACGGTGCCGTCCCTCGCCCTGTTCGCGCTGTTGCTTCCCATCACCGGCCTTTCCCGGACCACGGCGGTCATCCCGCTCACCGCGTACACGCTGCTCATCTTGGTGCGCAATATCGTCACCGGCCTCGACGCGGTGCCAGCCGACGTCAAGGAGGCGGCGGCCGGGATGGGCTACTCGCGGGCGCGCCAGCTGCTCCGGGTCGAGCTGCCTCTCGCGATGCCCGCCGTCGTCACCGGCGTGCGGATCGCCGCCGTCACGACGATCGGGCTGGTGACGGTCACCGCCCTCATCGGCCAGGGCGGGCTCGGGCAGCTCTTGCTCGACGGCTTCAACCGGGCGTTTCGTACCCCGCTCACGGTCGGGATCGTGCTGTCCCTCGCGCTCGCTGTGCTCACCGATCTGGTCCTCGTCGGGATCCTGCACGTGACGACCCCGTGGCGACGGCCGGTAGGTCGGCGGAGCGCATAGATGTTCAGCTTCTTGAACAACGTGGGGGCCTTCCTGACCGACAGCGCGCACTGGCACGGCCAGGAGAGCATCCCCAACCTGTTCCTGCAGCATCTGCAGCTCACCGCGGTGTCGGTGCTCGCCGCCGCGCTCCTGACCTTGCCCCTCGGCGTCGCGCTGGGCCACCTCCATCGCGGCGGCGTGGTCGCAGTGAACATCGTGAACATCGGTCGGGCCCTGCCCGCCCTCGCACTGCTCATCCTCGCGGTGCAGTGGACGGGCATCACGCCGCCGAGCGGACTGCTGTCGCCGGTCCGATCCCTTCCCGCGTTCATCGCGATGGTCGCGCTCGCGGCGCCGCCCATGCTCGCCAACGCCTACGTGGGTGTGGTGACCGTCGACGACGAGGTCGTGGAGGCGGCCCGCGGGATGGGCATGAGCGGCTTCCAGGTGCTGCGCCGCGTCGAGCTGCCAATCGCCGTCCCGCTGATCATGGCGGGGATCCGAACCGCCGCCGTCGCGGTCGTGGCCACCGCCACCCTCGCCGCCTACGTCGACGCCGGGGGCCTCGGCCGGTACATCGTCGACGGGTTCGCCGTGCAGGACGACGTGAAGGTGTTCGCCGGCGGGCTGCTGGTGGCGCTGCTCGCGGTCGCGGTCGAGCTCACGCTCGCCGGGACCCAGCGGGCCGCGACGTCCCCGGGCCTGCGGCTCGCGGGACGTGGTGGCTCCCGCGCCGACGCGCCGGTGGTCGCTCCGGCCCATGGGTCGCTCGCCTGAGGCCGCGCGCCGACACCACCCAGCCGGTGGCTAGGGTTTGCCGGCCGGGGGGATCGCATCCGGTGTCTGGCAGCCTGCGGGAGGACGCCCGATGAGCACAGCTCGAATCACCTGGAGGCACCGCGCCGTCGGCGCCCTGACCGCGACGATCGCGGGGGTCGCGACCGCGACGGTGCTGGCCGCTCCGCTCGGGGCGGCCGGTTCCTTAACGGTGGGGGCCAAGAACTTCTCGGGGGCCCAGGCGATCTCCCAGGTGTACGCGCAGGCGCTGCAGGCCAAGAAGTACAGCGTCTCGTTCAAGGACAACCTCGGCGCCACCGAGATCGTGTACCCGGCGCTGAAGAACGGGGACATCGACGCATATGCCGACTACCAGGGGACGTTGCTCACCTTCCTGGGCGGCACCCCGACCGGCGACACGAACACCACGTACAAGGCCCTGCAGGCCAAGCTCAACGGGACGGGCATCGTCGCCAGCAAGCCCGCACCCGCGGTCGACGTCAATGGCTTCTACGTGACGAGCAAGACGGCCAAGAAGTACAACCTCAGCACCGTGTCGAGCCTGGCGAAAGTGGCGAACAAGCTGACGTTCGGTGGTCCGCCCGAGTGCCAGAGTCGTCCGCTCTGCCTCGGGTCCACCTCTCAGCAGCTCTACAACCTGCAGTTCAAGACCGTGAAGAAGCTTGACCCGGGTGGGCCGATCACGGTGCAGGCCCTCGAGAATGGCGACATCGACGTCGGGCTCCTGTTCACGGGCAGCAGCGTGATCCCGAAGGACGCCGTGCTGCTCCGGGACGACAAGGGTCTGCAGCCGGCCGACAACCCGGTCTTCCTGCTGCGCAAGGACAAGGCCACGCCGGCCACGTTGGCGATCGTGAACGCGGTGTCGGCCAAGCTCACGACCGCGGCGTACAACAAGATGTCGCTCGACATCGAGAACAACAAGCTCGACCCAGCCGTGGTCGCGAAGGCGTTCCTCAAGAAGAACAAGCTCGCGTAACGCGCCCGCCCCTGACCAGGGCTCCGAGGACCTGCGACGAGGTCGTCGCGCTACGGCAGCGCGCGTCTCGCGTCGTCGTAGCCCTCCACCACGTCCGACCACTCGGTGAAGCCGGGGTCGCGCCAGGTCGGATGATCACACGACGTTCCGAGGTCGTGCACGTAGAGGTGCAGCGTGGGGGCGTCCTCCGCCAGCTCGAGCAGCTCGCGCGCCCGCGCGTACGGCGGGGCGGCGCCGAGGAGATCGACGAGCGCGACGCAGGCCACGACCCGGGCCCGGCAGGTCGGGCAGGCCGACACGGTGACGGTGTCGAAGTCGTCGGTGAGCGCCAGCAGGGCGGCGGCGTCGTCGGTGTCGAGGACCAGCTCCTCGCCGTCCTCGTCGAGGATCGACAGCTCCCGGCTCCGGCTCACGATCGGACGGTACCGCCGCCGGTGCGGGGCTCCGGTTCCCTACGCTCCAGGCCGTGCATGCGGTGACGCTGGTCGACGGCGACCTGCGGTGGCTCGAGCATCCGGACCCGGTGCCGGGCGACCAGGAGCTCCTCATCGAGGTCCGCGCGGCCGGCATCAACGCCGCCGACCTGCTCCAGCGCCAGGGCTTCTACCCCGCGCCGCCGGGCTCGCCGGCCGACATCCCCGGCATGGAGCTCGCGGGCGAGGTGCGCGCGGTCGGGATCGACTGCACCCAGTTTCGGCCCGGGGACCGCGTCATGGCCGTGGTCGGCGGTGGCGCGCAGGCCGAGCGGGCCGTCGTGCACGAGCGCGTCGCGCTCGCCGTGCCCGACGGCGTCTCGTGGCCCGAGGCCGGCGGCTTCCCCGAGGTGTTCACCACCGCGCACGACGCCCTGTTCAGCCAGTGCGGCCTCACCGCCAGTGAGCGGGTCCTCGTCCACGGCGCCGCGGGCGGCGTCGGGCTGGCGGGCATGCAGCTGGCCGCTCGCGCCGGGGCGCGCGTCGTCGCCAGCGTCCGGAACGAGGCCCGGCGAGCGGAGGTCGCGGATCTCGGGGCGGCCGCCGGCGCGGTCACCGTGATCGCGCCCGAGGCCGCGGTGGCGCATGGCCCCTACGACGTCGTCCTCGAGGTCATCGGCGGCCCGAACCTGCCCGACGACCTCGACGCGCTGGCGATCGGCGGGCGCATCGCGGTGATCGGCGTCGGTGCCGGTGGCCGCGCGGACGTCAACCTCCTCACGCTCATGCAACGGCGCGGGCGCGTCCACGGCTCGACGCTGCGGGCTCGCCCGCTCGAGCAGAAGGCGACCGCGGCGCAGCTCGTCGCCCGCCAGGTGCTGCCCCAGCTGGCGGCCGGCGAGCTGCGGGTGCCGATCCACGCCAGCGTCCCGATGCCGGAGGCGACGGCGGCGTACGAGAAGTTCGCCGCCGGCGGCAAGCTCGGCAAGGTCGTGCTCGTCGCGCCCTGAGGGTCAGTTCATGATCAGCACGTTGACCCGGGGCGGGGAGTTCGCGGCGTCGGTCGTGAACGGCCGCCGCGAATCGAGCCCGATGATCCACACCAGCACCGGGTCGAGCGGGTTCGGGTCCGGCTGCGGGAACGTGTGCAGCAGCTCGACGATCAGCGTGTGGTGCATGGTCTGCGGGAAGGTCAGCCGCAGGTTCCCCTTGTAGGTCTGCGACGCGTTCGTCGGGTTCCGCAGGTCGGTCTCGGAAGCGGGCCGCATCACCACCTCGAGGAACGCGTGGACGCCGGGCAGCGACTCGGCGGCCGCGGTCAGGTTGGGCGCGAACGGCGGCTTCGCGTAGAACACCGTGTAGCTCGGCGGGAGGTCGCCGTCGTTGCCGGGCTGGAAGGTGAAGCTGATCTTGTCGTAGCAGACGGTCGGCCGGGCGTTGGCGTCGATGAGGGCGACCGGCATCGTGATGACCGGGACCGTCGCCCGCTTGTCCTGGCCGGCGACGATGAACTGACACCCGGGGTCGCTGCTCGAGCCCCCGCCGCTGCTGGAACGGTGCGACGACGAGGACCCGCCACCGCCCGAGCAGGACGCCGCGAGCAGCACTGCCACGACGAAGATCCCGACGAAGCGCACGCGCCGACGGCCCACCGCGGCGAGCGTAGGGCCCCGGTACGATCGGACCCATGGCACGCGATGACCACGACGTCACAATCGTTGAAGCGGTCCGCACCCCGCTCGGTCGCCGCAACGGCGGCCTCGCCGGTGTGCACCCGGCCGAGCTGCTCGGCGCGGTGCAGCGAGCCGCGATCGAGCGGTCCGGCATCGACCCGGCGCGAGTCGGGCAGGTCGTCGCCGGCTGCGTCTCCCAGACCGGCGAGCAGACGTTCAACATCGCTCGGACTGCGTGGCTCACCGCCGGCCTGCCGATCGAGGTCGCGGCCACCACCGTCGACTCGCAGTGCGGCTCGTCGCAGCAGGCGACGAACCTGGCCGCGGCGCTCGTCAAGGCTGGCGTCGTCGACGTGGCACTGGCGTGCGGAGTCGAGTCGATGAGCCGAGTGCCGCTCGGCGTCGCGGTGTCCCAGGGCCCGGGGCGACCGCTGCCGAAGCGCTACTTCGAGCAGTTCGAGTACGCGACCCAGTTCGAGGGCGCGGAGCGGATCGCCGACAAGTGGGGCATCACCCGCGAGGACTGTGACCGGTTCGGTCTGCAGTCCCAGCAGCGTGCCCAGGCGGCCTGGGCCGAGGGACGGTTCGAGCGCGAGGTGCTCCCGATCGACGCCCCCGACCTCGAGGATGGCGAGCCGACCGGCACCACCCACCGGGTCGAGCGCGACGAGGGCCTGCGGGAGACGTCGCTCGAGGCGCTGGCGGCGCTGAAGCCGGTCGCCCGAGAGGACGGCGTGCACACCGCCGGCTCCTCGTCGCAGATCACCGACGGCGCGGCGGCAGTGCTGCTCGCCTCGTCAGCGGCCGCCGACGAGCTGGGCCTGCAGACGCGCGCCCGCATCGTCGACCAGTGCCTGGTCGGTGTCGACCCGGTCCTGATGCTGACCGGCCCGATCGACGCCACCCACCGCATGCTCGATCGCACCGGCCTGTCGATGGGTGACTTCGACACCGTCGAGATCAACGAGGCGTTCGCGTCGGTGGTCCTGGCCTGGGAACGCGAATTGCACCCCGACGACGCGCACGTCAACCCCAACGGCGGTGCCATCGCGCTCGGCCACCCGGTCGGCGCGACGGGCGCCCGTCTCGTCACGACCGCGCTGCACGAGCTCGAGCGGATCGACGGCCAGTACGGGCTCGTGACCATGTGCTGCGGCGGCGGGCTGGGCACCGGCACCGTCGTCGAGCGGCTCCCGTAGCCTTGCGGGCGTGAGCGTCGCCCAGCGAGCCCCGCTGACCGAGCGGCTCGGCTTCGCGCCCGACGCCCGGCTCGTCATCATCAACTGCGACGACCTCGGCTCGTCGCGCTCGGCGAACGTGGGCGTCTACGACGCCCTGCGCAACGGTCTCGCCACGAGCGCGTCGCTGATGGTCCCCTGCCCCTGGGCTCGGGACGCGGCGGCGCAGTACCGGGGCGAGGACGTCGGCGTGCACCTCACGCTGAACGCCGAGTTCGAGACCTACCGCTGGGCACCCATCACGTCCTGCCCCAGCCTGCTCGACGGCGACGGCGGGTTCCCGCGCACGATGGAGGACACCTGGGAGCACGCCGATCTCGACGAGGTGCGCCGGGAGCTCCAGGCCCAGATCGAGCGGGCCATCCTCTGGGGCTTCGACATCAGCCACCTCGACAGCCACATGGGCACCCTGCAGATGCGGGCCGACTTCTACGGCGTCTACCTGGAGCTGGCGATGGACTTCGACCTGCCGCTGCGCATGGGGCCGGCCGGCGGCGAGCGCGTCGTCGGGTTCCCGTACCGGGACCTCGCGACGGCGGAGGGGGTCGTGTACCCCGACCACTTCCTGCTCTACACCGGGGTCGGCGCCCGCAAGCACATCGAGCGGGCCCTGTTCGACCTCCGGCCCGGCGTCACCGAGGTGTACCTGCACCCGGCGGTGGACACCGACGAGCTCCGGGCTTCGTACCCGGACTGGGCGGGCCGGGTCGAGGACCACGCGTTCCTGTGCGAGGACCCGTCGCTGCCCGACCTCGTTGAGCGGACCGGGGCGACGCTGATCGGCTACCGCGAGCTGCGCGAACTCCAGCGCGCCGCGTAGCGCGCCGACGCGTCAGTAGGTGGTGATCGCCCGCACCTTGTCCTGCAGCGCCTTGTACTCGGGCGACATGGTGAGCGGCATCAGCTGCATGAGCTTGCCCATGTTGCCGGTGACCTTCGTCTTGCCCTGCATGAAGGCGGCGTTCGCGTCGAGGTCGCCCTTCTGGATGGCCACCGAGTCGTCGTAGGTCGTCGTCAGCGTGACCTCGGCGTCGGGCAGCTCCCCGACCGCCGCCTCGGCGAGCAGGCCGTTCTCGAGCTTCCAGTAGTACTTGACGTCGCCCTCGGGCCCGCCGGTCACGACGAACTGCATGGTCGCGCTCGCGCCGGGCCGCTCGGGCTGGTCCTGGGCCAGCGCCCGTGCCTCGTCCAGCCATGCCTGCGTCAGGTACTTCGGCACCGCTCCCTCCCTGCTCAGGGGCGACGGAGTGTATCGACGCGCGCCGTCGAGCGCTCCGGGTCGCGCAGCCCCGCGAAGAGGTCGTCCTCGGTGTCGCCGGGCGCGGGCTCGCCGACCAGGGAGCGCGCGAGCTGGTACTCGTCCCACGGGAAGACGTCGCGGATCACGTCGTCGGGCAGGCGCATCCAGAAGCCGTCCGGGTCGACCTGAGTCTGGTGCGCGAGGAGCGCCTCCCGCCGGCGGTGCAGCCACGGTCCCACGTCGACGAAGGTCGTGAAGCGCTGCTCGCCCCCCTCCGGCAGGCCCCGCTCGAACCAGCGCTCGAACGGGCTCTCCTCGCCGCGGCGCAGGTATGCGGCGTGCAGCGCCTCCACCCGCCGGCGCGAGAAGCCCGTGTAGTACAGCTTCGAGGGCTGCCAGGGCGGCCCGGCGTCCGGGTACCGGTCGGCCCGGCCGGCGGCCTCGAACGCGGGTAGCGAGATCTCGTGCACCCGGATGTGGTCGGGGTGGGGGTAGAACTTTCGGTCGTCGGCGTAGGTGACGATCACCTGCGGTCGCTCGGCCCGGATCACCCGCACCAGTCGCCCGATCGCCTCGTCGAGGTCGGCGTTGGCGAAGTTGTCGGACCGCGCGTTGGTCTCGGTGTCGGGCATCCCCGAGTCGTGGTAGCCGAGCAGGTGCAGCGCGTCGTAGCCGATGGCGGCGACGCTGGCCTCGAGCTCCTCGATGCGCACCGCGGCCAGCCGCGATCGCACCTCCGGCGTGTCGACGCTGGGGTTGAGGATGTCGCCCGCCTCCCCGCCGGTGCAGCACACGAGCACGCACCAGACACCTTCGTCGTGGTAGCGCGCGACCGTCGCGGCGCCCTTCGACGCCTCGTCGTCGGGGTGGGCGTGGACGCTCAAGAGCGCGAGGCGATCACCGTTGCGATCCGTGGGGGTCATCGGCACCCGACGGTACCGGACCCGCGGCTGGGTTGCGGCAAGCGATGGATAGTGTCCGGTCTCATGTCACGACGCCCGGCGGTCGCGCTGGGCGCGGTCGTGGTCGTCCTGGCGCTGCTGGCCTCGACGATGGTCGCGGGCGCGCTGGGGACCGGGGGATCGCTGCCGTGGCACGGGTGCGGCGGCGGGTTCCAGTGCGCGACGCTCTCGGTGCCGGTCGACTGGAACCAGCCCGGAGGCGAGCAGGTCGCGCTGGCGATCAGCCGCCACCCGGCGTCGGACCCCAAGCACCGGCTCGGCACGCTGGTTGTGAACTTCGGCGGCCCCGGCGACCCCGGCGCCGAGACCTTGCGCATGGGTGGCCTCACCGGCTTTCCGGCCGAGATCCGGGCCCGGTTCGACGTCGTGAGCTTCGACCCCCGCGGGACCGGGCAGTCCCGTCCCATCGCCTGCGTCGACGACCACACCTATGACGAGTTCCTCGCTGAGGACCCGACGCCCGACACGGCGCAGCAGTTCGAGAGCTTCTACGCCGGCACGAACGGGCCGGTCGACCTGGTCGCGGCCTGCCTCTCCCGGCAGGGCCAGTGGCTCGGGCAGGTCGGCACCCGCAACACCGCCCGCGACCTCGAGGCCCTCCGCGCCGCCCTCGGCACGCCGAAGCTCACGTTCCTCGGCTACTCGTATGGGACCGTCCTCGGCGCCATCTACGCCCAGCTCTACCCGAACCGGGTGGGCCCGATGGTGCTCGACGGGGCCGTCAACCTGTCGGACACGGCCGCCAGCGAGCTGCAGGCGAACGCGGTCGGGTTCGAGCAGGCCCTCGACGCGTTCCTCAACGACTGCGCGACCCGCAAGAGCTGCGCCTACAACCACGGCGGCGACCCGCGCGTGGCGCTCGCCACGCTGCAGCAGCGCTTCGAGAGCGGCTATCGGGTGCCGGTCGCGGACGGCCGGCAGGCCGGCGCCACGCTCTTCTACCTGGCCCTGGCGGCCGCCCTCTACGACCGTGCCAACTGGCCCTATCTGGCTCGAGCGCTCGCCGACGCGGAGCGCGGCCGGGGCGACCTCCTGGCCAGCTTCGCCGACTCGATCACCGGCCGCGGCGCGGACGGCCACTTCGACCATCTCCAGGAGGCGCTGAACGCCATCCGCTGCGACGACCGCCCCGACGCCCTCGTCTCGTTCGATGCCTACCGGACGCAGTACACGCAGTACTCGCAGCAGTTCCCGATCTTCGGCGCCTTCCTCGCTGCCTCGCCCATCGGGTGCGACCCCCGCCTGCCGAGGCCGCCACCGTCCCAGCAGGTCGGCGACGTGCGCGTGACCGGCACCGGGCCGATCCTCATCGTCGGGACGACCGGTGACCCCGCGACCCCGTACGCGGGCGCGATCGACCTCCAGCAGCGCCTGACCGGCTCGCGGATCCTCACCCTCGTCAGCACCGAGCACGCCGGGTACGCGAAGGGGATCAGCTGCATCGACAACGCCGTCGACAACTACCTGCTGCATCGCACGCTGCCGCCGGTCGGGCGGCGGTGCCGCCCCTAGTCCGAACTCAGGCCGGGACCGTCGCCGCGTCGAGGCGGTACACGTCGAGTCGACCGAGGCCGCGCACCCGCCGGCGCGGGAGCCGCCGCAGCCCGAACCGCTCGTCACCGGCGAGCGCGGACGCGACGTCGGCCGACGCCAGGACCGTGCCCGGCAGCGCCAGCTCGGTGAGCCGGCTGGCGAGGTTCACGACCGGCCCGAAGTAGTCGCCGTCCCGCGAGAGCACGGTGCCGGTGGCCAGGCCGGCCCGGGCCTCGGGGAGGACCTCGTCACGCCCGGACTCGGCGGTGAGCTGCAGCGCGATCTGGGCCGCGGTCTGGGGCCGGTCGGCGATGAACATCACCTCGTCGCCGATCGTCTTCACGATCCGGCCCCCGGCCGCGGTGACGGTGTCGTGCGCGACGGTAGTGAACCGATCGACGAGCGCGGCCAGCTCGGCCTCCTCGAGATTCTCCGCGATCGCGGTGAAGCCGACCAGGTCGACGAACCCGACCGACACTTGGACGGTGCCCGGCGAGCCCGGCTCGGTGCCGGCCAGCTTGCGCCAGAGGGCGGCGCGTAGCTGCAGCCGGTGCGTGTGGTCGACGAGCCGGCTGATGCGGTCGAAGTCGAGATGCGTGGCGACGAGCGCGGCGAGATCCTCGTCCGACAGACCCTGCCGGCGGGCTTGGTCGACCGAAAACGCGACGTCGTCGCTCTCGGCGTCCGCGACGCGCGCCAGCGCCGAGCTCAGCACCCTCGCGTTGGTCAGCGCCCGGTCGAGGCTCCAGTCCGTGAACCACGGCTCCTGCAGCTGCTCCAGGAAGCCCCGGAGCGCCTCGACGTCCCGGTCGGTGAGCGCAGGCAGGTCATCGGGCAGGTCCGGGAACCCGATCGCCCGCCACACCGCCCGGGCCGTCTCCGGATCGGTGCCGGCGCGCGCCGCCACCTCGAGCAGCGTGTACTGGCGGGCGCCGGGCATCACGGTCCGGTCGAAGACCAGCAGCGTGAGGTAGCGGTTTCGGGCCGCTTGCTCGATCTCAGTCGAGCTGGCGCCGCGACGACGCAGGTACCGGGCCAGGGACCGGTTCACGAGGCGGCCGTCACGCCGAGCGGGGCACGTCCTTCCACGCCAGCTCCCGCGAGTTGTCGGGCTCCTTCGGCAGCCCGAGCACGCGCTCCCCGAGGATGTTGCGCATCACGTTGGACGTGCCGCCCTCGATGGTGTTGGCCTGCGCGCGCAGGAACCCGCGGGCGATCGACGGCCGGTCGTCGCCCATCCCGCCGATGTAGGCGAGCGGCCCTTCGGCCCGCTCCGACGTGGTCGGCTCCCACGCGACGCCGCCGATTCCCTCCATGTCGACGGCCAGCTTCTGCAGCCGCTGGTTGTACTCGGCCTGCATCAGCTTCGTGATCGAGCCTTCCGGCCCGGCCTCGGCGCCGGACTTGCGCCGGTCGGCGGCGCGCTGGTTGTTGAACCGGATCAGGCGGCCGTCGATGTAGAGCTCGGCCAGCCGCTGGCGCAGCAGCGGGTCGCGCACGGGCCGGTGGCGCTCCAGGAGGGTGCGGATCGGGCTGCCGCCGACCGCGTCACCGGCGAGCGACCCGGCGCCCGACAGCGACACGCGCTCGTTCATGAGCGTCGTGATGGCGACTCGCCAGCCCTCGCCCTCCGGCCCGACCCGCGCCGAGTCCGGCACCCGCACGTTCTCGAAGAAGACCTCATTGAACTCGGCGTCGCCGGTGATCTGGACCAGCGGGCGGACCTCGACGCCCGGTGTCTGCATGTCGATGACGAAGTAGCTGAGGCCCTTGTGCTTCGGCACGTCCGGGTTCGTGCGAGCCAGCAGCATCCCGTACTTCGCGAAGTGGGCCAGCGTGGTCCACACCTTCTGGCCGGTGACGATCCACTCGTCGCCGTCGCGCACGGCCCGGGTCGAGAGGCCGGCGACGTCCGAGCCCGCGCCGGGCTCGCTGAACAGCTGGCACCAGATCTCCTCGTTCGTGGCCAGCCCGCGCATGAACTGGTGCTTCTGGTCCTCGGTGCCCCACGTGAGCACGGTCGGGCCGCCCATGCCGATCCCGATGATGTTGAACGGGCGCGGCACGCGGTAGCGGCTCAGCACCTCGTTGACGTGCTTCGCCTGCCCGGGCGTGAGCGACAGGCCGGCGCCGTACTCGGCCGGCCAGGTGGGGGTGGCGTAGCCAGCCTCGCCGAGGCGGCGGCACCAGTCGCGGTAGTCGAGCGAGCGCCGCAGCGCCTGCCACCGCTCCTCGTCGCCGGCGTCGATGGCGTCCATCCAGCCCTCGGGGAGCTCCTCGCGCAGGAACGCCAGCGTCTGCTCTCGAAGCTGGGTGTCGGTCGGCTGAGACGTGTCGAGCGCCATCGTTCCCCCACTGCTTGGCACCGACACGGAGCGTAGCGGCACGCCGATCCCCCCGACGTCGACACCGAGGCCGACCTGCTCGTCCGAGGGCGTGATCGTGGCGGAGCGATGACGCGCTCCACCGCCGCCGGTATCCTCGGCTCGCCGACCGCTCGTGCCGCGACACCGCCAGCGGCCGGGCGCCGAGAAACGGAGCACGATGCGCACCCACCACGCGGAGCGCCACCGCTACGACCGGGTGGGCTGGCTGCGGGCGGCCGTGCTCGGCGCCAACGACGGCATCCTCTCCGTCGCCAGCATCCTGCTCGGCGTCGCGGCCGCGACGTCCTCACGCAATCAGATCGCGATCGCCGGCGCGGCCGCGCTGGTCGCCGGCGCGATGGCCATGGCCACCGGCGAGTTCGTGTCGGTGAGCTCCCAGCGCGACACCCAGCGGGCCGACATCGCGCGCGAGCGACGGGAGATCCTCCAGAACCCGGACTTCGAGCTCGCCGAGCTCCAGGAGATCTACCAGCACCGCGGCCTCGAGCCGGCCCTCGCCCGCACGGTGGCCGAGCGGCTGATGGAGCAGGACGCGCTCGGGGCCCACCTCCGCGACGAGCTCGGCATGACGGGCGTCGGGGTCGCGGCCCCGCCGCAGGCCGCGGTGAGCTCGGCGATCAGCTTCGCGGCCGGCGGCACGCTGCCGCTGGCGGCCGCCATCGCGGTGCCCAGCGGCGCTCGCGTGCCGGTGGTCGCCGCGCTGGCGCTGGTGCTCCTCGCCGGGACCGGCGCCCTTGGCGGTCGGCTCGGGGGCGCGCCGATTCGGCGCGCCGCGCTGCGAGTGCTCGCCGGCGGAAGCCTGGCGATGCTCGCGACCTGGGCCATCGGGTCGCTGGTCGGCACCGCCGTCTAACTCGGGCGAGTCAGCGCCCCGCCGCCGTCGCGGCACCGACCGGCGCGTGCCGCTGGTGACGCTGGGCGAGGAACCGGGACGTTCGCCAGCCCAGCTCCACGAGGACGATGCCGAGCGCCGCGATCGCGGCCGCCTCCCCGAGCACGCCGCCCGGGGGCAGGGAGAGGGCGAAGAAGCTCCGGAACGGGGCGACGGCGACGATCGTCACCACCGAGAGCACCATCAGCAGCGCGAGGAGGCCCCGCCACCAGTTGATGGGACGGGCGAGGATGACGAGCACCCACAGCGCGATGGCGGCCACGACGAGCGTGGCCGTCGTGCGCGACTCGGTGAGCGACCGGTTCTCGGCGTAGAAGGCGACGCCGTACGCCGCCAGCGCGCACGAGCCGATGACGACACCGGCCGGCACGCAGAACCGCAGGACCCGCTTGATGAAGCCGGGGACGTACCGCCGCTTGTTCGGCGCGATGGCGAGGAAGAACCCGGGGATGCCGATCGTGAAGTTGCTGATGATCGTGAGGTGGCGGGGCAGGAACGGGTACTTCCAGCTGAGGATGACGACCGACACCGCGATGAGCACCGCGTAGACGGTCTTGGTGACGAACAGGTTGGCCGACCGCTCGATGTTGGCGATGACGCGCCGGCCCTCGGCGACGACGCCGGGTAATGTCGAAAACCGCCCGTCGAGCAGCACCAGCTTGGCGACGGCGCGCGTCGCCGCCGCGCCCGAACCCATCGCGACGCCCAGGTCGGCGTCCTTGAGGGCGAGGGCGTCGTTGACCCCATCGCCGGTCATCGCGACGACGTGGCCGTGCGACTGGAGCGCGTGGACCATGGCCCGCTTCTGCTGGGGCGTGACTCGTCCGTAGACGGTGTGCGTGTCGAGGATGTCGGCGAGCTTCGCCTCGTCGTCGGGCAGCTCGCGCGCGTCGACCGGGTCCTCGGTGCCGGGCAGCCCGACCCGGCTCGCGACCGCCGCGACCGTGCGGGGGTTGTCCCCGGAGATCACCTTCAGACCCACGCCCTGCTCGGCGAAGTACGCCAGCGTCTCGCGCGCGTCGGGCCGGATCTTCTCCTCGAACAGGACGAGCGCGGCGGGCGTCAGCGGGTCGGGCAGCGCCTCGTCGGTGAGCGGCGCGTCGCTGCGGCCCAGGAGCAGGACCCGCTTGCCCTCGGCCGCCAGCTCGTTGGCGCGTCGCCGGACGGCGCTGTCGGGGGCGGCGTCGGGGAGCACCATCTCCGGCGCGCCGAGGACCCAGGTTCCCTGGGCGCCGAAGCTCGCCGCGCTCCACTTGCGAGCCGACGAGAAGGGCGTCGATGCGGTGCGGGCCCAGCCGTCGGGAGCCGAGCGGGCGGCGCCGACGGCGGCGAGCGTCGCGTTGCGGTTGGGGTCGTCGGCGAGGGCGCCGAGGGCGGCGTCGGCGTCGGTCGGATGCGTCGCGTCGAGGGGCTCGAGCCGGTCGAACACGACGTCGCCCTCGGTGAGGGTGCCGGTCTTGTCGAGGCAGACCACGTCCACCCGGGCCAGCCCCTCGACCGCGGGGAGCTCCTGCACGAGGACGTTGCGTCGGGCCAGCGTCACGGCCGCGATCCCGAACGCCAGGCTGGTGAGCAGCACCAGTCCCTCGGGCACCATGCCGACGACGCCCGCCACCGTGCTCGTCAGCGCGGCCCGCACCTGGTCGGTCCGCAGCTGCTGCCACAGCAGCAGCCCCGACACCGGGAACAGCGCGTACTGGATGAGGCGGAGCAGGAAGTTGATGCCGTCGACGAGCTCCGAATGGGCGATCCGGAACTCGCGCGCCTCCCGTGCGATGCGGCGCGCGTACGAATCAGGGCCCACCGCGGTGGCTTGGAACCGGCCCGCCCCCGCCACGACGATGCTGCCCGACATGACGGTCGACCCGGGCGTCTTGTCGATCGGCTCGGACTCGCCGGTGAGCAGCGACTCGTCGACCTCGAGCCCCTCGGCCTGGCGGACGATCCCGTCCGCGGGGATCTGATCACCCGTCCGCAGCTCGCCGAGGTCGTCGAGCACGAGGTCCTCGATCGCCACCTCCTCCACCTGCCCGTCCCGCACCACGCTCGCCTTGGGCGCGTTGAGCACCGCCAGCGCGTCGAGCTTCCGCTTGGCCCGGACCTCCTGGACGATCCCGATCAGCGCGTTGGCGACGAGCACGAAGCCGAACAGGCCGTCCTGGGGGTGCCCCACCGCCAGGACGACGACGAGCATCGTGCCGAGGATTGCGTTGAACCGGGTGAGGACGTTGGCGCGGATGATCTCGCCGTAGGTGCGGCTCGTCCGCTCGCCACCGCCGTTCGTGAGCCCGCGCGCGACGCGGTCGCGCACCTCGGCCGCGGTCAGCCCGGTCGGTGGCGTCTCGCGGTCGGGTGACGGCGACGCGGGCGCGCTGGACCCGGCCGGCGCCGACGCGGTCATCGCGCTGACCGTAGCCGAGGGGTTGCCGGATTCTGGTTGATGCACGCGCGCTCGGCCCGGCGACGATGACGGCGTGTCACGGTCGTCGACCGGAGGGCCGCGCGTCCCTCGCCGGTCAGCGGAAGTCGCGGGATCGCAGCAGCGCGGCGGGTGTCAGGGCGAGGGGCTCGAGGTGCTGGGCGAGGAGGTTCACGACGCCCTGCTCGCGCTCCAGGCGGCCCCGCACCCGCAGCGCGGGGGCGGCCCGCGCCACCCGGCGGTACCGCGCCCACACCTCGGGAGTGCAGATCACGTTCACGAGGCCGGTCTCGTCCTCGAGGTTCAGGAACACCACCCCGTTCGCGGTCTCGGGCTGCTGGCGGTGCGTGACGATCCCCGCCACCTCGACCCGGGCCCGATCGGGCCGGGTCCGCAGCGTCTCGGCGGTGACGACGCCGGCCGCCGCCAGCTCGTCGCGCACGAACTCGGTGGGATGGCGCGCCGCCGAGAGGCCGGTGGCGCCGAGGTCGGCCGCGGTGGCCTCGATCTCGGTCATGCCGGGCAGCGGCGGCGCCTCGATTCCGGTGACGATGCCGGGGAGCGTCCCGGCCCGGGCGTCGCGCAGGCCGCCGGCCGCCCAGAGCCCGGCCCGCCGGGAGACGCCGAAGCCCTCGAAGGCGCCCGCGGTCGCCAGCGACTCGAGCGCGTCGACGGTGGCGCCGGTGCGACGGGTGAAGTCCTCGAGGTCGGTGAAGGCCCGCTCGGCGCGGGCTTCGTCGATCCGGTCGAGGAGCCGGTCGGTGAGTCCCCGCACGTAGCGCAGGCCGATCCGCACCGCCTGCGTGGACACGTCGGCGTGCCACCCCGGCCGCGGGACGCCGATCGGGCCCGCGTCGGCGGTGCGGGCCTCGAGGGTGCAGTCCCGCCGCGAGGCGTGGACGCAGGGGCCGAGGACCTGCACCCCGTGCCGGATCGCGTCCCGCACGATGGTGTGCGGCGAGTAGAAGCCCATCGGCTGCGCGTTCAGCAGCGCGCAGGCGAACTCGGCCGGGTAGCGCCGCTTCACCCAGGCGCTCGCGTACACGAGGTAGGCGAAGCTGACCGAGTGGCTCTCGGGGAACCCGAAGTCGGCGAACGCCTCCAGCTTGTGCGCGATCTCCTCCGCCGTCTCGCCGGTGATCCCCCGCTCCGCCATCCCCTGCAGCAGCCGGTCGCGCATGGCCGCCATGCGCGACCGCGAGCGCTTCGAACCCATCGCCTGCCGGAGCTGGTCGGCCTCCCCGGGCGAGAACCCGGCCGCGTCGATGGCGATCTGCATGAGCTGCTCCTGGAAGAGCGGCACCCCCAGGGTCTTGCGCAGGCAGCCCTCGAGCACCGGGTGGGGGTAGGTGATCGGCTCGTCACCGCTGCGCCGCCGGAGGTACGGGTGCACCGAGCCGCCTTGGATCGGGCCCGGTCGGATCAGCGCCACCTCGATGACGAGGTCGTAGAAGGTGCGGGGGCGCAGACGAGGCAGCGTCGCCATCTGGGCCCGGCTCTCGACCTGGAACACGCCGATCGTGTCCGCGGCGCAGAGCAGGTCGTAGACCTCGTCCTCCTGGGGGATGGTGGCAAGGTCGATCTCGGTGCCCTCGTGCTCCCGCACCAGGTCGACGGCGAGATGCAGCATCGTGAGCATCCCGAGGCCGAGCAGGTCGAACTTCACGAGGCCGGCCGCCGCGCAGTCGTCCTTGTCCCACTGCAACACCGACCGGTCCTCCATCCGGGCCCACTCGACGGGACAGAACTCCACCAGCGGCCGGTCGGCCATCACCATCCCGCCGGAGTGGATGCCGAGGTGGCGCGGGAAGTCGAGGACCTGGCGGGCGAGGTCGAGCACCAGCTCGGGGACCGGCGGCGCCCCCTCCGAGCTGGTGACGTCCTCGAACGCCTGGTCGTGGGACCGCCACCGGTCGGTCCACTTCGTGAGCGCGTCGGCGTGGCCGGGCGACAGCCCGACCGCCTTGGCCATCTCGCGCAGCGCCGAGCGGGGCCGGTAAGTGATGACGTTGGCGACCTGGGCGGCGCGGTCGCGCCCGTACTTCTCGTAGAGGAACTGGATCACCTCCTCGCGGCGCTGGTGCTCGATGTCGACATCGATGTCGGGCGGCCCGTCCCGCTCCGGGGAGAGGAAGCGCTCGAACAGCAGGCCGAGGGCGACCGAGTCCGCCTTCGTGATTCCGAGCGCGTAGCAGACGGCGCTGTTGGCGGCGCTGCCCCGCCCCTGGCAGAAGATGTCGTGCTCGGCGCAGAACGACACGATCTCGACGAGCAGCAGGAAGTACCCGGGGAAGTTGAGCTGCTCGATGACGTCGAGCTCATAGGCCAGCTGGTGCATCGCCTGGTCGTGGTTCGGGTGCGTCACCGGGTAGCGCGCCGCCGCGCCCCGCCGGGTGAGCTCGCGCAGCCACGACATGTCGGTGTGGCCGGCCGGGACGTCGAGGTCGGGCAGGTCGGGGGCGGCCAGGCGCAGGTCGAACGCGCACTCGGCCGCCACCTCGAGGGTGCGCTCCACCGCGCCGGGCCAGCGCGCGAACCGCCGGCGCTGCTCGGCCGGGCGACGGAGATGCGCGAGAGGGGAGGCGGGAAGCCAGCCGTCGATCTCGTCGAGCGAGCGCCGGGCCCGGATCGCCGCCAGCGCGGTCGCCAGCGGCTGCTGGCCCGTGGTGGCGTAGTGGACGTTGTTCGTGGCGATCACCTCGACCCCGACCCGGGCCGCCACCTCGGCCAAGGCGTCGTTGCGGTGACGGTCGAGCGGGTCCCCGTGGTCCCACAGCTCGACGAGCACCCGATCCCGACCGAACGCGGCCACGAGTCGCTCCAGCGCGCGACGGGCGGCGGCCGGGCCGTCGGCGAGCAGCGCGCGTGGCACCGCGCCCTTCCGGCACCCGGTCAGCACCATCCAGGCGTCGTTCGCGACGCTCGCCCGGCCGCTCGTGACGTGCACGCCAGCGCGGGCGGCGTCGGCGAGATCCTCGAGCCGGAAGCGGGGCGCGCCCTTCTCCCCCGCCAGCTGGCCGGCGCTGATGGCCCGGGCCAGCCGGGCGTGCCCGCGCGGCCCCGACGCCAGCACCACCAGGTGCTCTCCCGGCGGGTCCGCCATCCCGTTCGGGGGCCGGTCGGCGCCCAGGGTGAGCTCGGCGCCGAACACGGTCGGCAGCCCGACCCCGGCCGCGGCGGCCGCGAACCGGACGATGCCGTAGAAGCCGTCGTGGTCGGTGACGGCCAGGGCGGCCAGACCCAGGCGGGCCGCCTCGTCGACGAGCTCCTCGGGATGGCTCGCCCCGTCGAGGAACGAGAAGTTCGTGTGGCAATGCAGCTCGGCGTACAGGCGCACTCCCATCACCGGGGGCGCCACCCTATCGAACACCTGTTCGGGCAGCCAGCGGGACCCCGGCCTGACCGCCGCCTTCACCGTCCGCTGATCCTTGCGGTCGGTGCTCCTCACAGTGCGGGCGTAGGCCGAGGACAGGCAGCAGAAGGGAGTCACCATGAGCGCCACCCCCGACCCCCGATCCATCCCGCCCGCCGCTCCCGCGCCGGCGATGCCGGACCGGCCCACCAAGACCGGCCTCGCGCTCGGGCTGATCACGGTGGCCGCCCTCCTCCTCGGCCTGGCGACCCGCGGCGCGGGCGTGGTCGGGATCGCCTTCCTCTTCCTCCTCTTCGTGCCGCTCGAGAAGCTGTTCGCGCTCCGGCCCCAGAAGGTGTTCCGCCGCGGCTTCCTGACCGACCTCACCCACCTGCTCGTCAACAACGCCCTCACCGCGGCGGGTCTGCTCGTGGTGATCGTGGCCGCCATGATCCCGTTCTTCTGGGTCCGCCAGCTCGACGTCGCCGGTGCCCTGCCCCCCGTCGTAGCCGTGATCGTCGCCGCCGTCCTCGTGCTGGTCGGCCAGTACTGGGCGCACCGGCTCACCCACCAGGTGCCGTTCCTGTGGCGGTTCCACGCCGTGCACCACAGCATCGAGAACATGGACTGGCTGGCCTCGGGGCGCCTCCACCCCCTCGACCAGGTGTTCACCCAGGGCGCAGTCGTCGTGCCGCTCTACCTGCTCGGCTTCAACGGCGGCGTGTTCGGCGGCGTCGTCGTGTTCTTCACCCTGCTCGCGCTCTTCCAGCACGCCAACGTCCGGCTCCGCTTCCCGGTGCTGCGGTGGGTCGTCAACACGCCCGAGTGGCATCACTGGCACCACGCCATCGACCGGGAGGCGATCAACAAGAACTTCGGGCTCCCGGTGATCGACAAGCTCTTCGGCACCGCCTACCTGCCGCGGGACAAGCGGCCGACGGGGTTCGGCACCCGGGAGCCGGTCCCGTCGGTCGGCTACGGGCGCCACCTCGCGTACCCGTTCACGAAGGCGGCCCGGACGGGCCTGGCGGCAGGGCAGGTGTAGCGGGGCGCGACGATCGGGCGGTGATCGACGGCGGGGAGGCGACACCGACTTCTGCTACGTGACCACCCGGGGCCGGCGCACCGGGCAGCCGCACGAGATCGAGATCTGGTTCGCGGCCGACGGCGACACCCTCTACCTCCTCTCCGGTGGCGGGGACCGCTCGGACTGGGTGCGCAACCTGCGGGCCGACGCGGCCGTCACGGTCCGGCTCGGTGAGACCACCCGGCCCGGGCGGGCGCGCGTCGTGGCGGCGGGGACCGACGAGGACGCGCGGGCGCGACGGCTCGTGTTCGAGAAGTACCAGCCCCGCTACGGCGGCGACCTGAGCGACTGGCGGGTGCGCGCGCTGGCGGTCGCGATCGACCTCGCACGTCAGTCGTAGATCGCCTCGATGCCGGCCCGTCCCGCTTCGACCACGACGAGGCAGGCGACGTCGGTCGCCGGCGTGCGGGCCACGACGTGCCAGAGCGCCCGTCGCCGACGACAGACCCGGTCCCACCAGCGGACGTCCTGAGGCCAGGGGCCGGCCCAGGCCACCACCTCGGCGTCGCCGAACGCGTCGCTGACGAGCCGGGCCGGTGCGGCGGAAGCCTCACCCCGACCGGAGACCGTGACCGGCTCGCCGTCGGCCGCGAGCAGGGACACGGCCAGCCGCGACTCGTAGACGCGCGCCGCGGGCGGGCCCGGTACCGCGCCGGGCCAGGTCGGGATCTCGGGTCCGACGGTGTCGTCGCGGGGCTCCCCCCACGGCACCCAGCGGACCCGCTCGCTCGGGATGCGGCCACCGCAGGGCGCGGCGGTGACGACCGAGCCCGGCCCGGTCAGGGTCTGGAGCCGGACCAGGGCCCGGTCGGCTCGGTCGCCGGCCGCGGCGTCACCGCCCCAGAAGCCGAGCTGGCGCCCGGTGGCCGGCACGACCTGGTCGGGCCGGAGCCGCACGAGCGTGATCCCGGCCGTGGCGTCGTCCTCCTCGCCGGTGCCCTGGCCGCTCGTCAGCCACCCGTCGAGCTGCCAGCGCACTCGGGTCGCGAGGGTGGCGGGCGTGAGCGACTGCTCGTGGCGCCAGCGACGGGCGAGGCGCTCACCGTGCTCGGTCTCGGCCTCGACGACGACCTGGGTGCAGGTGAGGCCGAGAGCCGCGAGCTGGTCGAAGAGCCGGTCGGCGAGGCCCTTGGCCGCGAAGGCGGCCTCGTCGACTCGGGTCGCGGGCGGGTCGAGCTCGCAGGTCTCGACGAGCTCCGGCGGCACCGGGGTCGGGCGCGCCGGGTGCTCGTCGATGCCGCGCGCCTGGCGGTGGGCGCGGGCGCCCGCGGCTCCGAACCGGGCGAGCACCGCCGCACTCGGCAGGGCCGCGAAGGCGCCGAGGCGCGGCAGCCCGAGCCGGGCCAGGAGCTCGGGCAGGTCGTCGGCGTCGAGGACGTCGACCGGCCACTCGGCGAGGAAGTCGGGCGTCGCGCCGGGCGGGACGACGTGCGCGCCACCGGGCGCGGCCCGACGGGCCGCCAGCCGGGCCGCGAACGACCCGTCGGCGATGCCGACCCCGGCCTCGGCGAGGTCGACCTCGGCCAGCGCGGCGTGGACGCGGCGGCCCAGTCCCTCGTCGCCGCCGAAGAAGCGGGCGGGACCGCGGGTGGGGAACGTCAGCACCCCGGGTCGCTCGAGCACGAGTCCGGGGGTGACGGCCTCGACGGCGCGGGCGACCGCCTCGAAGGCGCGCGCCTCGGCAGCGGGGTCGGCGTCGAGCACGACGAGGCCGGGACAGCACGCCTCGGCCTCCCGTCGGCGCAGGCCGCGCCGGATCCCCTCGTGGCGCGCGTCGCTCGACGCGGCCCGGACCACCAGTCCGTGGACGCCGCGCTCGACGACCGCGACCGGCTGGCCGGCGAGCGCCGGGTCGCCCCGGCGGGCCACCGTGACGGGCCAGTCGGGGCACCAGACGCAGAGGGTGCGGTCAGCCGGCGAGGACACCGACCTGTTCGCGCGTGCCGGCGACGACGCGCACCCGCGGTGTCCGCGCCGTGAGGAGACCGCAGCCGGCGTCGAGGCCGGGCCACGGGCCGCCCTCGACGTGCACCCGCGTCGTCGCGGTCGCGGGCCACGGGGTCCGGGGACCGGCGAGGGGGACGAGCACGGTCTGGCGCTCGCGGGCCCGGGCGACGAGCCGATGGGCGTCACCGGCGCGGGCGTGGCGCGGCACCTCGGCCACCACCACGCTCATGCCGTCGAGCAGGACGGCGACCGCCGTGGCCCAGCGGTCGGGGGGAACCCGCCGGGCCACGGCGAACCGCTCGAGGGCGACCCCGGCCGCGGCGCCGGCCTCGCCGCCCAGGGTGCCCTCGAAATCGAGGACCGCTGCCCACTCGCCGGCCGCGGTCGCGGCCGCGCACAGCGACAGGGCCGCCGACGTGGCCCCGGCCCCGGGTGCACCCTCCACCACGACGACCGAGCCCCGCACCAGCTCGGGGAGCAGCGGTCGGAGGGGGCCAGGGACGGTCAGGGTCCGCGCTCGAGCCAGCACCAGGGGTCGCGTCCGGTCGTGGACCTCGACCAGCCGGGCCCGGGCCTCGGGATCCCGGGACGGGAGGGTGGCGAGCGCCATCCCCCCGGTCTAGCGAACATATGTTCGCTACGCAAGCGCGTCAGGTGACGGCGGTGATCACGACGAGCGAGCGGACGAGCGGGGCCGGTGAGGGCCCGAGACGAGCCTGAGCGTCGGCGGCCAGCGCGGCGCGAGCGGCCGGCGCCAGGGTGTCGACGAACGGCGCCAGCTGTGCCATGCCGAGCCGCCACTCGACCAGGTCGGCCGCCGTCAGCTCAGGGAACGGGACCCGCAACGCCGCGACGTCGGCCTCCGCCAGGCCGGCCGCGACCGCGGCCTCGGTCGCGCGCTCGACCGTGGCGAGCCGCGGCACCGCATCCTCCCGCATCGACCGGTACCACGGCGGGCTCTGCCAGCCCCGCTCGGCGGCCGCCGCCTCCACCGCCGGCTTCACCGGGTGGGTGTCGTCCTCGGCGTAGGCCGACGCCACGAGCCCGCCGCCGGGCCGCAGCACCCGCGCCGCCTCGCGCAGCCCGGCCGCGGGGTCCGTGACGTGGTTGAGCGAGAAGAAGGCGACCACGACGTCGAAGCGGCCGGCGTCGAACGGGAGGAAGCGGGCGTCGGCCACCGCGGCCGGCGGCCGAGCGTCGGCGTCGAAGCGGAGCATCCCCCACGCCGCGTCGGCGGCGACGACGCCGGCCGCGCCCGCCGCGAGGACGGCGCGCGACCCGGCGCCGGTCCCTGCCCCCACGTCCAGCACCGACGCGTCCCGGACGGGGACCGGGCAGCCTCGCACGAGCGTCTCCGCCAGCCGGTCGTAGACCCGCCCCGGTCCGCGCTGCCAGGAGCCGCCGGTGCTCGAGTAGGCGTCGGCCACCGACGCCGACCTGGGATCGACGGTGCTCACAGCCAGCCGGCGCCGGCGAGCGCGGCGTCGCACCACCACACCAGCTCCTCGTCCTCGCCGATCGCCTTCTCCCAGCCGAACTGGACGAGCGCGCCGAGGAGACAGAGGCCGAGCTGGCGGTCCCACCAGTCGTCGAGCTCGACGCCGTGACGCTCGAGCGCGGTACGGAAGTCGGCGATCACCCGCTCCTTGGTGTGGCCGACGGGCAGCCGGGCGCGGTTCAGCGACAGGTACCAGGCCAGCTCGTGGCACACCGGGCCCTCGCCCGGGAAGGTGCAGTCGAGCAGCACGACGCGGCCGTCGGGGTGCGTCCCGAGGTTGCCGAGCTTCCAGTCGCCGTGGAGGAAGCAGGTCGGCGTCGTGCCCAGTGCGTCGATGAGTGGCCACGGCTCTCGACGCAGGCCCAGCACCAGGTCGCGTGCCGCAGCCGGTGCCCGCTCGCCGAAGCGAGCCCAGCCGTCGGCGGCGATCCGCGGCACCGGGCTCGGCCAGCCGCGCGCTCGCTCCACGTCGAGCCAACAGTCCGAGAAGATCAGCCAGCGGCTTCCGTACGGCACGAGCCCGATGGCGTCCCGCCAGCCCCACGTCCGAGCCGAGAGCGCCGCCATCGCGTCGAGGAAGCCGAGGTGCTGCGGCTCCGGGAGGGCCGCGTCGCCCTCCGGCACGAGACTCGCCGACACGTCGTGCATGACGAGCGCCGCGCCCCAGTCGTTCCGGCCCCATGGCGCGGCGGCGACGACGGTGTGGTCGATGCGGTCCGGGACGACGTCGAGGAGGCCGTGGTCGAAGGCGAGGCGGGGACGGGCGCGCAGGTCTCCGAGGCCCCGCATCGCCCAGTCGTCGTCGACGTGCACCCACTTCACGACGTAGCGGTCGCCGTCGACGACGAGCTGCTCGAGGCTCGACCCCGTCTTGCCGTCCGCGGCCACGAGCGGCACCCGCTCGGTGGCCCGGGCCAGCAGCTCGTCGACGCTCGTCGCCTGGCGGGCCACCCGGACCTCCTCGAGTCGTCGAGCCGTTCGATTGTGCCTGGCCGGTCGCGCTCAGCGCGCCGGGGCCGCCCGCCGGGCCCGCAGGAGCAGGAAGCACGGGATCCGGTGCCAGCCCTCGGTGCTGGTCGCGTCGCCGGGATCCAGCCACCGCGGCTCCCGGACCGCCTCGATGACGAAGCCGGCCGCCTCGAGCGCCCGGCTGTACCGCTCGATCGAGTGGTGCGCGGAGTGGAACGTCATCTCGAAGCCGGACCGCTCGACGTGGTCGGCATACCGGAACGAGTCGAAGTACGAGCCGGTGATCACGAACGGGGCGTCGGGGCCAGGCGCCGCGAACCGACCCGCCGAATTCATCGGGTGCACGACCGCCAGGACGAGGCGGCCGCCGGGACGAAGCGCCCGCGCCGCCTCGCCGACCGCGCCGTCGAGGTCGTCGACGTCCTGCAACGACATGCAGGCGACGGCCAGGTCGGCGCTCCCGGCTCGCAGCGGCAGCCCGGCGAGGTCGGCGACGATCGACTCGACCGGCTGCTCGTGCGTGGCTGCGAGCCGGGTCAGCGTCGGCGAGCTGTCGATCCCGAGCACCCGGTGGCCCGCGGCGGCCAGCGCGCGGCCCATCCGGCCCTCCCCCGCCCCCAGGTCGAGGGTCCGCTCCCC
>CALEYV010000035.1 GCA_937927875.1 uncultured Actinomycetes bacterium
GAGATTTCTGCCTGTCTCGTGGGCTCGGAGATGTGTATAAGAGACAGGTTCCCCCTCCGGGCTCGCCGGGTTCCGGTCGAGGAGCGCAAGCACCTGATCGCCGACACGGCTCGGGTGCTCGGTCTCGACGAGCTGCTCGACCGCAAGCCGTCCCAGCTCAGCGGCGGGCAGCGGCAGCGGGTCGCGCTCGCGCGCGCGCTGGTGCGCCGACCGGCGGCCTTCCTCATGGACGAGCCGCTGTCGAACCTGGACGCCAAGCTCCGGGTCCAGACTCGGGCCGAGCTGGTGGACCTCCAGCGACGCTTCCGCGCCACCGTCGTGTACGTCACCCACGACCAGGTCGAGGCGATGACGATGGGACACCGCATCGCCATCCTCGACCACGGTGTGCTGCAGCAGGTCGACGAGCCGCAGCGCGTCTACGCGCAGCCGGCGAACCTCTTCGTCGCGCGCTTCATCGGGAACCCGCCCATGAACACGATCGAGGGGCGGCTCACCGCCGCCGTCGACCGCCTCACCTTCGAGTCGGCCGGCCTGACCCTGGCGCTGCCGGCCCCGCTCGCGTCGGCGGCCCGGGCGGCCGGGCTCGAGCAGGCCGTGATCGGGGTCCGACCCGAGGACCTCCGGGTCGACCAGGCCGGATCGATCAGCGCCAAGCTCACGCTCGTCGAATCGCTCGGCCACGAGCGCCACCTCATTCTCCGGCTCGACGACGGGCAGCCGCTCGTGGCCCGCCAGCCGGCCGAGGCCGCGGTGCCGCGCGACGGCGAAGCGGTGAGGCTCGCGGCCGCCCCCGACGCGTTGCACCTCTTCGACCCCAGCAGCGAGCGTCGCGTCGAGCCGTGACGGCACCGCCCACGACTGACGCTCCCGTCACGCCGGGTCCGAGGCGGCGGCGGCTCCCCGACTGGGGCCTCGGCTACCTCTTCCTCCTCCCGGCGCTCGTCATCTTCGGCGTCTTCATCTTCTTCCCGTTCGCCAAGAACTTCGAGCTGGCGCTGTACCGCAGCCCGCCCTTCCCCGGCCTGCCCCGCACCTACGTCGGGTTCCGCCAGATCACCGACGTGCTCGGCTCGGGGGACTTCCGCCACAGCCTCTGGACCACGGTGCTGTTCGGGCTGCTCACGGTGCCGACCGGGATCGCGCTCGGCCTCGTCCTCGCCGTCCTCGCCAACCAGCGTCTCCGCGGGGTCGCCATCTACCGGACGATCTTCGCGTCGACCGTCGCGACGTCGGTCGCCGTCGCCTCGGTCATCTTCGGGACGCTCATGAACCCCCAGGTCGGGCTGCTGCCGTGGGTCGGCATCAACCCGTCGCCGGCGATCCTCGACAACCCGTCGTGGGCGCTCCCCGCGGTCGCGATCGCCACCGTCTGGCAGAACCTCGGGCTCAGCTTCATCCTCATGTCGGCCGGGCTGCAGGCGGTGCCGGGCGACGTCCTCGAGGCCGCCGAGATCGACGGGGCCGGCCCCGTGACGCGGTTCTGGCGCGTCACCGTGCCCCTGCTGTCCCCGACGATCTTCTTCGCCGTCGTCGTCGGCTCGATCTTCGCCTTCCAGACCTTCGGCCAGATCGACCTGCTCACCCGCGGCGGGCCCCAGAACAAGACGAACGTGCTCACGTACTTCATCGTCACCCAGCTGCGGGAGCACCAGAACCCGGGTACGGCGGCGGTGCTGTCGATCGCGCTGTTCCTCATCACGCTCCTGCTCACGCTCGCGCAGCTGCGGCTGCTCGAGCGACGGGTGCACTACGCCCGATGACCGCCGGCGCGCCCTCGATCGCCGTGCCGGGTCCCGCGCCCGCCATCGTGACCCGCCCCCGTCGCTCCCGTCCCGGGCTCCGGCTCGTGGGCCGCTACCTGCTGCTCAGCGTGCTGGCGCTGGTCGTGATCTTCCCGATCTACATCACGGTCGTGAACTCGCTGCTGCCGGCGCCCCAGATCGCGGCCCGGCCGCCGAAGTTCTTCCCGTCCTCACCGATCTGGAGCACCTACGACAAGGCGTGGAGCAACGGCCACTTCGGGCACTACCTGTTCAACAGCGCCGTGGTCACCACGATCATCGTGGTGGGCCAGCTGCTCACCGCCATCCTCGCCGGCTACGCGTTCGCCTTCCTCAAGTTCCCCTTCAAGCGGACGCTGTTCGTCATCTTCCTCGCCACGCTCATGATCCCGTTCGAGGTCACGATCGTGCAGAACCTCACCACCGTCGTCGACCTCGGCCTCTACGACACCTACGCCGGCCTGGCCCTGCCGTTCCTCGCCACCGGCTTCGGCGCTTTCCTGCTCCGCCAGGCCTTCCTCGGGATCCCGCGCGACCTCGAGGATGCGGCCGCCCTCGACGGGTACGGGCACTGGCGGTTCCTCTGGCGGGTCGCGGTCCCGCTCGCCCGGCCGGCGATCGGCGCCCTCGGCGTGTTCGCCTTCCTCACCGCCTGGAACCAGTACCTGTGGCCGCTGCTCGTCACGAAGGACGACCGGCTCCGCACCGTGCAGATCGGGCTGCGCCAGCTCCGGTCGGCCAGCATCGAGCAGGTGAACGTCACCTTCGCGGGCGTCGTGATTGCCGTGATCCCGCTCGCCATCCTCCTCATCGTCTTCCAGAAGCAGCTCATCCGCGGCCTGACCGCCGGCGCCATCAAAGGCTGACCCGCGCCGCCTACCGTCAGGGCCGCCCGACTCCCAGGAGCCTCCATGCCCCGACCCTCTGTCCGGACCCTCGCCGCCGTGGCCGGGACCGCGCTCGCCCTCGCCGCGCTGCCGGCCGCGCCGGCCTTGGCGGCCGTGCCGCGAGCGGCGTCGGTGCCGCCGTGCCCGCTGTCGGCGCTGTCGAAGGCGAAGGGGACGGTCAACATCACGCTCTGGCACCAGTTCCCGCGCGCCAACGAGCAGGCGATCCAGGCTCTCACCAACCAGTTCAACGCCTCGCAGTCGAAGATCCACGTGTCGCTCGTGAACCAGACCACGTACCAGGACCTCTTCAACAAGTACGTGGCCGGGCTGTCGACCGGTGACCTGCCCGACGTGGTGCAGATCGAGGACGAGGGCCTCCAGCAGATGATCGACACCCGCTCGGTGCTGCCCGTGCAGTCGTGCGTGAACGCCGACCACTACGGCGAGCTCGGCGACTTCGTCGAGCGGGACCTGCGGTACTACACGGTGAAGGGCGTCCTGTGGGCGATGCCGTTCAACGTGTCGGCGCCGGTCTTCTACTACAACACGAAGGCGTTCACGAAGGCCGGCCTCGACCCGAGCTCACCGCCGAAGACGCTCGACCAGGTGAAGGCCGACGCCGAGAAGCTGAAGTCGAGCGGCGCGGTGACCCAGGCGGGCTTCGGGCTGAAGAACGACCCCTGGTACCTGCAGCAGTGGCTGGCCAAGACCAACTTCACGTTCGTGAACAACGGCAACGGCCGCAACGGGCGAGCCACGAAGACGACGCTGCAGAACGCCACCGGTCTGCAGGCGTTCCAGTGGATGTCAGACATGGTGAGCGGCGGCCTGGCCGTCCCGAACGACTACCTGAACCCGAGCAGCGCGGTGAACAACCTGATCGGGATCGGCAACGGGAACCTCGCCATGACGATCGACACGTCGGCCGCGCTCGGCACGATCAGCCAGCTCCTGGCCAGCGGCGCGTACCCGAACGTCGGCCTCGGCGTGAGCCCCATCCCGAGCCCGCCCGGCTCGGGTGGCTTCCGGGTCGGCGGTGCCGGCCTCTACCTGTCGACGAAGTCGTCGCCCGAGAAGCAGGCCGCGGCGTGGCAGTTCCTGAAGTTCCTCGACTCGCCGGCCAGCCAGGCCCAGTTCGCGGCCGCGACCGGGTACATCCCGAACCGCAAGTCGTCGGTGACCCTGTCGGCGATCCAGGACCTCTGGGCGCGGATCCCCGGCTACAAGGTCGCCTACGACGAGCTGACGAGCGGCGCCGACAACCTGGCGAGCGCGGGACCGGTGTTCGGCGATTACATCGGCGTCCGGGAGGCCATCACCGCCGCCGAGGGCAAGATGTTCAACGGCGAGAAGCCGGCCGCCGCCCTCGCCGAGGCCCAGAGCAAGGCCAGCGCCACCCTGGCCGCTTACAACGCCCGGGTCCGCTGAGCCGGCGGGGCCGTCAGCGGGTCAGGATCGTCACCGACGCGTTCGCGCCTCGCCCGACCGTGTGGGCGAGCGCGACGCGGGCGCCGTCGACCTGGCGCGCGCCGGCGGTGCCACGGAGCTGACGGGTCAGCTCGACGACCTGGCCCAGCGCCGACGCGCCGAGCGGCTCGCCCTTCGAGAGCAGCCCGCCGCTCGGGTTGACGGGCTGCTGGCCGCCGAGTGTGGTGGCACCGCCGTCCAGGAGCGCGCCCTGCTCGCCGGGCTCGCAGAGGCCGAGCTCCTCGTAGGAGAGGAGCTCGCGGGCGGCGTCGGTGTCCTGGCACTCGACCACGTCGACGTCGGCCGCCTCGACGCCGGCGGCCGCGTAGGCGTCGCGGGCGGCCAGGGTCGTGGGCGGCGGGATGTCCCGGTCGTCGACGCCGCTCAGGGGGGTCGCCTCCCCGAGCACCGACCCCGGCAGGTGCGACCGCAGCGCGACGCCGACGAGGCGGACCGGCGCCGAGTCGCCGCTCGCCCCTCGGCGGAGCACGACCGCGGCCGCCCCTTCGTTGGGTGAGCAGAGCATGAAGAGCCGCAGCGGCTCGCAGACGATCCTCGAGCCGAGCACCTCCTCGACCGTCGTCTCCTTGCGGAACATGGCGTCCGGGTTGTGGACGCCGTGACGGCGGTTCTTCACGACGACCCGCGCCAGCTGTTCATCGGTGACGCCGGCCTCGCGCTGGAGCCGCTGCGCCCGCAGCGCGAAGTACGCGGGGGTGGCGGCGAGCCCGGCTTCCTCGCGCCATGGCTCGAAGAAGGTCGACCGGATGATCCCCTTCGGCATCTTCTCGATGCCGTACACAAGCACGGTGTCGTGCTGCCCGGCCGCGATCGCCTCCGCGCCCAGGCGCAGCGCGGCGGCGCCGCTCGCGCAGCCCGCCTCGACGTTCACGATCGGCATGCCGGTACGGGCGAGCGCGCTGAGCACCTTGTGACCGGCCGCCACGCCCGCGTACGCGGTGCCGCAGAAGGCGGCGTCGAAGCGGGGGTCGCCGGCGTCGTCGAGGGCGGCCCGCACCGCCGCCACCCCGAGGTCGGTCACGGTGCGGTCCGGGAACCGGCCGAAGGGGTGGATCCCCACCCCGGCGATGTGCACGGCGTCGCTCATGCGGGCGCGAACGTGTAGGTCACGACGGTGTCGCCGTCCTCGTTCTCGGACAGCGGGGCCAGCTCGGCCCGCATCGGCATCCCGAAGGCGAGGTCGGGGACGTCGACGGTCTCGAGCCGGGTGATGACCCGGACCCCCTCCGGCAGCTCGACGACGCCGAAGCCGAACGGGACCGGTCCCTCGTAGCCGGGCGGCGCCGCGTGCACGGTCGTCCAGCCCCAGAGGGTCCCGGTCGGGGAGAGGCGCACCGGCTCGAGGTCGGCGGAGCCGCAGTACGGGCAGACCTCGGCGCGGGGAAACGAAGCGCGCCCGCAGGCACGACAGCGCGAGCCGAGCAGCGTGACGGTGCCGTCCCCGTCGGCGTCGAAGAGGCCGGCGCGGACCGGGACCCGCCGGTCGCTCATACCACGCCTTCGGCAGCCAGGTCGTCGACCTCGGCGTCGGACAGGCCCAGCTCGGCGAGGACGGGTCGGGTGTGCTCACCGAGGCGCGGCGCGCCGGCCGGCGCCGCCGGCACCTCGCCGACCCGGCGCGGGAACGGCGCCTGCTGGCGGACCGGGCCGACGACCGGGTCGTCGACGGTGACGAGGTCGCCCCGGGCCTCGAGGTGCGGGTCGGCGAAGAGGTCGGCCGCCGTGTAGGCGGTGGCGACCGGGACGTCGCAGGCGACGCAGCGGGCTTCGATCGTGGCCGCGTCGAGGCCGGCCGTCCAGGCGCTGACGATGCCGTTGATCTCGTCGCCGTTGGCGGCTCGGTCGGCGAGACGCGCGAACCGCGGGTCGTCGACGAGCTCGAGACGATCCATCGCCTTGCAGAGGCGCGCGAAGTTGGCGTCGGAGCCGGCCACGATGCAGACGTACTTGCCGTCGGCGGTGGGGTAGTTGTCGAGCGGCGCCGAGTTGGCGAGCCGGTTGCCCTCCCGGCTGCGCACCACGCCGAGCGCGTCGTACGCCGGCACCGTCCACTCGAGGACCCGCAGGGCGGCGCCGTACAGCGCGGCGTCGATCACCGCGCCGGCGCCGTCGCGGGTGTCACGCGCGTACAGGGCACAGGCGGCGGCGTGGGCGGCGAACACCCCGGTCAGGTAGTCGGAGATCGTCACGCCGACCCGGACCGGCGGGCGGTCGGGGTAGCCGGTGAGGTGCAGCAGCCCGCCGTAGCCGATCCCGACCCGGTCGAGGCCCGGCCGGGGCGCGTACGGCCCGTCCTGCCCGAAGCTCGAGATCCGCACCACGACGAGGCGACGGTCGAGCTGGGCCGGTCCGATGTTCCAGCCCTCGAGCGTGCCGGGCCGGAAGTTCTCGACGAGCACGTCGGCGGTGGCGGCGAGCCGGCGGAGCAGCTCCTGGCCCTTCGGCCGCCGCAGGTCGAGGGTGACGCTCTTGCGGCCTCGACCCTCGACCGCCCAGAACAGCGAGTAGCCCGGCTCCCCACCGTCGCCACCGGGCACGAAGGGACCGATCTCGCGCATGAAGTCGCCGCGTCGCGGCTGCTCGACCTTGATGACCTCGGCGCCCTGCTCGCCGAGCAGGCCGGCGCAGAACGGGGCCGCGATCCTCGTTCCCAGGTCGAGGACGCGAAGGCCCTCGAGCGGCGGGGTCACCGACCTGCCTGCTCCTTCTTCACCGCGTCCATGCCGCCGTGCTTGCGGGCGTCGCTCGCCGCGAGGGCGGTGGCGGTGTTGCTCACCAGCTGGTGGATCATGAAGTGGAAGCGCCAGGACTCGCGCTGGCCGGCGAGGTCGAGCATCCGGTTGATGGACTCCTTGATCGCCTGCGCGGTCACCGGCGGAACCAGCGCGACCTGGTCGGCCATGGCCCGGGCCGCCGCTGCCAGCTCGGCGCGCGGCACCACACGGTTCACGAGCCCGAGCCGCTCGGCCTCGGCGGCGTCGATCGTCTCCGCGCAGAGGAGGAACTCCTTCGCCTTGCGGGGCCCGAGCTCCCACGGCTCGATGAGGAGCTCGACGCCGACGCCCGTCATGCGCGCCACCGGGTTGGAGAACCTGGCGTCGTCGGCGGCCACGATCAGGTCGCACATGCTGGCGAGCATGAGCCCGGCCGCGGCGCAGGCACCCTGGACGGCGGCGATCGTCGGCTTGCGGAAGTCGCGGAGCCGCACGCACTTGTCGAAGTACATGACCTGCTCGTGGCGCCACTTCCCCTCCGGAGTGTCCCGGAGCCGGGCCCACTCGTCGGCGCCGGTGAGGATCTCCTTCAGGTCGTGTCCGGCCGAGAAGTGCTTGCCCTCGCCGGCGAGGACGACGACCCGCACCTCGTCGTCGGCGTCGGCGAGATCCAGGGCGGCGTCGAGCTCGTCGAGCATCCGGCTGTTCTGCGCGTTGGCGACCTCGGGTCGATCGAGCGTGATGGTCGCCACGGGCCCGTCGACGCTCCAGCGGATGGTCTCGAACTCCATCGCCTCATGATGCCAGGCGGGCCTGGTGGCCGAGGGCAGGCGCGCGCACCGGCGCGGCGTCAGCGCTTGGTGGTCGCGTCCGGGCGCGGCTCGCGGGGGAGCCCGAGCACGCGCTCGCCGAGGATGTTGCGCTGGATCTCGTTGGTGCCGGCCCAGAT
This sequence comes from uncultured Actinomycetes bacterium, assembly GCA_937927875.1. Taxonomy (GTDB): domain Bacteria; phylum Actinomycetota; class Acidimicrobiia; order IMCC26256; family PALSA-555; genus PALSA-555. Next base: position 7,826 of record CALEYV010000035.1, read on the forward strand.
CGACGACGCCTGGTAGTAGAGCCACGACCGCTGCCACGTGCCGTCACCGGGGTTGTCGCTCGCGCCGTGCCAGAGCGGCGCGGTCGGACCGAGCACCGCCATCACGGTGTCGTGCAGCCGCTTGCTCATCTCGCTCCAGGCCAGCTTCATGGCGCTGCCCTCCGGGCCGGGGTCACGGCCCTTGGCGACCCGCGAGAGGCTGCGCCAGTTGGCGAGCTGGAACAGCCGGACCTCGACCGCGGCCTGGGCCAGCCGGGGCCGCAGCCGCTCGTCCTCCCACGCGCCGCGCTCGAGGCCGAGCCGCAGCAGCTCCTCGACCAGCTGGAGGTGGATGACGAGCTGGCGGGGATTGATTCCTCGCTCGTGCGACAGCGTCGAGTTCGCGACCCGCCAGCCCTCGTTCAGCGGACCGACGACCTGGTCGTCGGGCACGAAGACGTCGCTGAAGAACACCTCGTTGAACTCGGTCTCGTCGGTGATCTGGCGCAGCGGCCGCACCTCCACGCCGGGCGCCCGCATGTCGACCGCGAACGCCGTGATGCCGCGCTGCTTCGGCGCGTCGGCGTCGGTGCGGGCGAGGCACAGGCCCCAGTCGGCGAACTGCGCGTAGCTGGTCCAGACCTTCTGGCCGTCGAGTCGCCAGCCGCCCTCGGTCGCGGACGCCCGCGTCGACAGCGACGCGAGGTCGCTGCCGGCGCCGGGCTCGCTGAACAGCTGGCACCAGAGCTCCTCGGCGGGGAGGATCCGCCCGAGCCAGCGCGCCCGCTGCTCCGGCGTGCCGTGGGCGAGCAGCGTGGGGCCGACGAGGTTGATCCCGATCCGCCCGACCAGCTCCGGCGCACGGGCGCGCGCCAGCTCCTCGGTGACGACGAAGTGCTCGACCGGCCCCGCGCCGCGGCCGCCGTACTCCTCCGGCCACGCCACCCCGACCCAGCGGCCCTCGGCCAGCTGACCCTGCCACGACCGCAGGAACGAAACCTCGTCGGCCAGGTCGTCGAAGCGCGGCGGAAGCCCGCGGCCGTACTCCCAGGGCAGGTGCTCGCGCAGCCAGGCGCGGACCTCGTCGCGCAGTCGCTGCTCCTCGCCGGTGGGGGCGAGGTTCAACGCTGGTCGATGGGCACGTAGTCCCGCTCGACCGGCCCGATGTAGATCTGGCGCGGCCGGCCGATCTTCGTCTTCGGGCTCTCCATCATCTCCTTCCAGTGCGCGATCCAGCCGGGAAGCCGGCCGAGCGCGAACAGGACCGGGAACATGTTGGTCGGGAAGCCCATGGCCCGGTAGATGAGGCCCGAGTAGAAGTCGACGTTCGGGTACAGCTTGTGGTCGATGAAGTAGCTGTCGTTGATGGCGACGTCCTCGAGCCGCAGCGCGAGGTCGAGGAGCTCGTCCATGCGGCCCAGCTCCTCGATCACCCGGTGCGCCTGCTCCTTGATGATGCGGGCCCGGGGGTCGTAGTTGCGGTAGACGCGGTGTCCGAAGCCGGAGAGGCGGAACGGGTCCTTCGGGTCCCGGGCCTTCGCGACGTACCGGTCGATGTCGTTGCCCTCGGCCCGGATGTGCTCGAGCATCTCGATGACGGCCTGGTTGGCGCCGCCGTGCAGCGGGCCCCAGAGCGCGTTGATCCCGGCCGCCACCGAGGCGAACAGGTTCGCCTCGCTCGAGCCGACGAGGCGGACCGTGGACGTGGAGCAGTTCTGCTCGTGGTCGGCGTGCAGGATCAGGAGGATCTTGAGCGCGTGCACGATCGTCGGGCTGACCTGGTACGGCTCCGACGGCACCGCGAACATCATGGTGAGGAAGTTCTCGATGAGGTCGAGCTCGTTGTTTGGATAGAGGAACGGCTGACCGATCGACTTCTTGTACGAGTAGGCGGCGATGGTCGGCAGCTTGGCGATCAACCGCACGATCGCCAGCTGCACCTGGTGGGGATCGTGAGGGTCCGAGCTGTCCGGGTAGAAGGTCGACAGCGCGCTGACCACCGACGAGAGCGCCCCCATCGGGTGGGCGTCCCGCGGGAAGCCGTCGAAGAACCGCTTGGCGTCCTCGTGCAGCAGGGTGTGCTTGCGGATCGAGCGGCTGAAGTCGTCGCGCTCGCCCCGGGTCGGCAGTTCGCCGTAGATGAGCAGGTAGGCCGTCTCGAGGAACGACGGCGAGTGCCCCGACACCATCTGCTCGATGGGGATTCCCCGGTACCGCAGGATCCCGGCCTCACCGTCGATATAGGTGATCGCGGACTCGCACGACCCGGTGTTCACGAACCCGTAGTCGAGCGTCACCAGCCCGCTCTCGGCGCGCAGCTTCGCGATGTCGACGCCGAGCTCGTTCTCGGTGCCACGGACGACCGGCAGCTCGAACTCGGTGTCGCCGTGGCGGAGGTAGGCGGGCTTCTCGTCCTGCACGGCGGTCTCCTCGCTCAGGGGGTCGCGATCAGCGTAGGACCACATCCCGGTCGGAGAGGACCGGCGGGGCGCTCCGGCCCCGATCGGGCGCACGTACCGCGGGAGTAGGGTGCGCCGCTTGGATTTCGCGCTCAGCGACGATCAGGAGGCCCTGCGCGCGGGAGCCCGCGAGCTCCTCGACGACCTCGGGTCGACGACGCGCGTGCGGGCGGTGGTCGAGGTCGGCGGCGGCATCGACGCCGAGCTGTGGGCCGGGATGCTGGAGCAGGGCTGGCCCGGCGTCGCGCTGCGCGAGGACCAGGGCGGCCTCGGCCTCGGCCCGGTGGAGGTCGTGGTGCTGCTCGAGGAGATCGGGCGGCACGCGGCCGCGGCGCCCTTCGCGTCGACCGTGCTCGCGCTCGACACGTTCAAGGACGCCGGCCGCGACGACTGGATCGCCTCGCTGCTCGGCGGTGCGCACGCCTGCGTCGCCTGGAGCCGGCGTCGTGACGCGGTGCGGGCCGAGCCGGACGGGTCGGGCTGGCGGCTGCGGGGCCGACCCGACCCGGTGCTGTACGCCCCGTCGGCGGCGCTGGCGGTCGTCGTCGCCGCGGTCGACGACGGCGATGCCGTCTTCGTGGTTGAGCTCGACGACCAGCACCGGGGGCCGGCCGAGCCGGCGATGGACCGAACCCGTCAGCTCGGGTGGCTGCACCTCGATGACGTAGCCGCGACCAGGCTCGACGGCGTCAGCGCTGACTTCGTCCTCGACCGCGGCGCGACCTACGCGGCGGCCGAGATGCTCGGCGGCGCCGACCGCGTGCTGGCGATGGCGGTCGACTACGCGAAGGAGCGGGTGCAGTTCGGCCGCCCGATCGGCAGCTTCCAGGCCGTGAAGCACCGCTGCGCGGACATGCTCGTCGACGTCGAAGGCATGCGCTCGAGCGTCTACTGGGCGGCGTGGTGCCTGAGCGCCGACGACCGCGACCGCTCGGTCGCCGCGTCGACGGCCAAGATCTGGTGCTCCGACGCGTCCAAGCGGGTCATGGCGTCCGGCCTGCAGGTGCACGGCGGCATCGGCTTCACGTGGGAGCACGACCTCCACCTGTTCCTGAAGCGGGCCCAGCTCGACCAGGTGTCGTTCGGCGACGCCGCGTTCCACCGGGAGCGGCTCGCCGCCCTCCTGCGACCTCGCGTCGAGGCCGGCGAGAGCATCCTGTAGCCCGCTACGGCGTGCCCGCGGTGGCGGCCCGGTCCTTCAGCGCGGCCCGGTCCGGCTTCCCGGCCGACAGCAGTGGCAGCTCGTCCACCGCGACGACCCGCTCCGGCGTCTTGTAGCGGGCGACGCCCTGGCGCTCGAACCAGGCCCGGCAGGCGTCGAGGTCGAACGGACCGCGGGTCACCACGAACGCGCACACGCGCTCACCGAAGGTCGGATCGGGCACGCCGACCGCGACCGCCTGCACGACGTCGGGGTTCGCCTCGAGGATGGCCTCGACCTCGGCGGCGGCGATGTTCTCGCCGCCCCGGATGATCGTGTCCTTCATCCGGCCGACGATCGTCAGCCATCCGTCGGCGTCCACCGTGGCCAGGTCGCCGGTCCGGAACCATCCCCGGTGGACCGCCTCCGCGGTCTGGTCGGCGTCGGCGTAGCCGACGAACAGCTCGGGGCCGCGCAGCCACAGCTCGCCGGTCTCGCCCGTCGGCCGGGCCCGGCCGGTGTCCGGGTCGCTGACCCGCAGGCGCGCCGCTCCCACCGCTCGACCGTCGGTCTCGCGGGCCCGCTCGGGTGGGTCGTCGGGAGCGCTGGTGCTGACGGTCGGCGCCTCGGTCGAGCCGTAGGTCCGCTTCACCGTCGCATGCAGCCGCTCGCTGGCCTCGAGCACGAACGCGGGCGTGACGCCGGCGCCTCCGCTCGACACCAGCCGCAGGCTCTCGACGCGCTCCGGGCGGAACCCCGGCGCGCCGAGGAGGGCGACGAAGAACGTCGGCGGGCCGATCATGAACGAGATGCCGGCCACCTCGATGGTGGCGAGGGCGGCCTCCGGGTCCCAACGAGACATCAGGTGCGCGGCCATCGGCACGGCACCCGCGACGAGCACCGCGTTCAGGAGCCCGGACACGTGCGCGAGCGGGGCGGGCATCAGCACCGAGTCGCGTGGCTCCAGCCGATGGACCGCCGCCATCACCTTCGCCTTGTACGTGAGGCCTCGCTGCGTGTGCAGCACGGCCTTGGGGCCGCCCGTCGATCCGGACGTGAAGAGCACGACCGCGACGTCGGTGGGACGCGCGTCCGACCGCGTCACCGGTGCCGCCGCCTCGAGCAGCCCCGGGAGGCGAGCCGCCGGACCGCGCAGCTCCTCGCGTGGGAAGAAGACCCGGGGGCTGAGCACGTCCAGCATGTGCTCGACGTCGGCGGTGCCGGCCTGGTGGTGGATCGGCCCCGCGATGGCGCCGAGGCGCCAGCAGGCCCGGTACAAGACGACGACCTCGTGCCAGTTCGGCGCCTGCCAGGCCACCACGTCGCCGTGGCGCACCCCGGACGCGCGCAGGCCGCCGGCCAGCGCGGCGGCCGCGGCCTCGAGGCCGCGCCCGTCGAGCTCGGCGCCGGCGTCGTCGAGGAGCAGCGGCCCGCGGCCGCGCGCGGCGGCGTCGGCGAGCAGGCGGTCGAGCGTCGGCCCGTCCCACGGGCCGCCCGGCGCGGCGTAGGCGCGGGCGTCGGGGTGCCGGTAGGTGGGTTTCAGCCGAGCGGGTTGCGCCACGACGCGCCGACGGGCGTGGCGCCGCGCACGATCTGGGACCCGATGAAGTTCCGCTGGATCTCGACCGTGCCGGCGCCGATGCACAGTCCCCGGATGTCTCGGTAGGCCCGCTCGACCGGGTATTCACGGCTGTAGCCGTAGCCGCCGAGCAGCTGGATCGCCTCGTCGCACACGAACTTGG
>CALEYV010000036.1 GCA_937927875.1 uncultured Actinomycetes bacterium
CCCCGCGACGAGCGCCGCCGGCGGGGGTGGCGGATCCAGCTTTGTCGAATCGGCGGCCACGGCCGTGACGTTCGGGACCGCTGCGGGCTCGGGCGCGGGCACCGCGACCATCTCCTTCTCGGGCACCGGCGCCAGCTGCGCGCCCCTCGTCGTCGCGCCGAGGTTTACGGGCTGACGGTCAAGGGCTGATTGGTGGGTTCGTCGCCGCTCAGCCGGTCGGAGGCCGCAGGCTGCCGACGCCGAGGCTCTGATCGTCGACGGTCGGTGGCGCGGCGAGCGGGTTCGGCTCGGGCGCCCGCACCCGGGTGAGGGTGTTCCGGTCGGTGTGCGGGAACGGCTGCTCGAGGCCCGGGAGCTGGAGGACCGCCTCCTCTTCGTACGACCAGGTGCCGTCAGGGTTCGTGGTGACCCGCATGCGGAAGCTCAGGGTGCGGAAGGCGTCGTCCAGGAACGGGTTCGAGAGGATGCCGTAGTCCTCGTCGCCCCGGGCCGCCGTCACCTCGAACTCGGTGGCGTCGGCCTTCGCCGGCCCGGCCGCCATGACGATCTGAGCCCGCGGGATCGTGAGCGTCAGCGTGACCGTCTCGGCGGCCGGCTCCCACAGCCAGTTGCTTCGGTATAGATGTCGGTTCCGTACCGCGCCGGCCAGGGTGTGGTCATCGCAGATCCTCTCGTCCGACTCGCGGACGCGTCATCGTCGGGCACGGGATGTCGCAGGTACCTCGAGCTGCCTAGCCGTAGCAGCCCCGGACGGCACGATCGGGATCGTCGACGACGTGGACGTCCCGGTCGAACACCATCACGGGCCGCCGCTCTAACTCGTAGGGCGGCCACCGAAGTCCGTCCTGGGACGGGTCGCCGGTGGCGGCCAGGTCCGCCCACGCCCTCCGGAGCCGATGTCCGACCGCCTCCGCCGCGTCGTCGTAACCGACGGCGGCCGCCCATCCCTCCCGGTCGAAGGTTCCGAAGGTGAAGGGGATGTCCACCGCGTGCGCCGCCCCAAGCCCGGGCGCGGTCCAGTCGAACCGGTACACGAAGGCGGGAGCTCCACGCCCGGCGCGGGCTTCGGCGAGCCGTAGGTTGGGGATCCGCATGCGGGCGTCGGTGCGGATCGCTTCCCAGATGTCGCCATTGCTCGCCGACGGTCCGAGGGCGGCCTGGTACGCCCCGATGGTGTCGGTGGGTTCGCGATCGTTCACGAGCCGGCCCACCCGTCGCGCCAGGCGCTCGCGGTCGAGGTCGGTGCTCGTGGGATCGGGAAAGAGGCGCAGCTCATCGCGGGTCGTGCCGAGCACCAGGGCGGTCGTGTTCCCGCGCCCCGCGGCGATCGCGTCGAGCACCGGCCGGTCGAGGAGGTCACCGTCGACAGCGGGCGCGAACGGCATGACGCCGGTCTCGCCGAACAGCTCGAGGGTCACCTGGCCTTGCGCAGCGAGCAGGACCTCGGTGGGAACGGGACGCAGCGCGGCGGCGTCGGCGTGGCCGAGCTCCAGCACGGCCGCCAGCCGGTCGGCGACCCGCGCCGTCTCCTCGCGGCTCAAGGTTCGGGCCTCGCCGCTCTGGGCCACCGCGCCCGACACGCCGGGGTCGGCGGTCGACGCCAAGAGATGGAGGATCGAGCCCGCGCCGGCGGATTCGCCGAACACCATGAGCCGCGACGGATCGCCGCCGAGAGCCGCCGCGTGGTCCCGAACCCAGGCCAACGCCGCCAGCTGATCGTGGAGGCCCGCGTTGCCGACCGTCTCGCCGTCGGCACCGGCATCGGCGGGACAGAGGAAGCCGAGCGCGCCCAGCCGGTAGTTGATCGACACGATCACCGCGTCGGCCTCGACCGCGAGGCGGGTCCCGTCGTACACGGGCTGGCTCGACCCGCCGGCCGTGAACGCACCCCCATGGATCCAGACCATCACCGGCCGTCGACCGTCCAGCGCGGGGGTCCACACGTTGAGGGTCAGGCAGTCCTCCGCCGTTCCGTCGGGGCAGAAGGACGGGCGGAGCGTTGGCAGCCCCGGTCCTTGCGGAGCCGAGGGACCGAACGCGTCGGCGACCCGGATGCCGGCCCACGCCGGCGGGGGAGCGGGGCGCTGCCACCGGCGCCCGCCGGCCGGGGCGGCCGCGTACGGGATCCCGAGGAGCCGGTGCACGACGGTTCCGTCCGGGGCCGCGACCGTCTGACCCTCGACGGTGCCCGACGCGGTCTCGACCCGCGGTGCGCTCATGCCGCGCTCCTCAGCACCCGGCCGCGTTGCCGGTGCGCGCCGTGCCGCGTCAGTGGGTCCGGGAGGCAGCGCACCTTCGGCAAAGTAGCCTGCGCCGTCATGCGGGTCGCCGTGCTCGACGACTACCAGCGCGTCGCTCGGTCGCTCGCGGACTGGGATCAGCTGCGCGACGCCACCGTCGTGTACTTCGCGGACCACGTCAGTGACGCTGACGAGCTCGTCGACCGCCTCGCTGGCTTCGACGTGGTCGTCGCGATGCGCGAGCGCACCGCGTTCACGGCTTCCATCCTCGAGCGGCTGCCCGATCTGCGGCTGCTCGTCACCACCGGGCCGCACAACGCTTCGATCGACCTCGAGGCGGCCCGGGCAAGCGGCATCACGGTGTGTGGCACGGGCGGGGCGCTCTGGAACACGGCCGAGCTGACGTGGGCGCTGATCCTCGCCACGGCCCGGTCGCTGCCGGCCGAGGACGCGCTGGTCCGGGCCGGCGGGTGGCAGCGGACGGTGGGGCGCACGTTGCACGGCTCGACCCTCTCGGTGCTCGGCCTCGGCAACCTCGGCAGCCTCGTAGCCCGCTACGGGACGGCGTTCGGGATGGAGGTCCTGGCGTGGAGCCCGAACCTGACCGCCGAGCGCTGCGACAAAGTGGGGGGCTCACTCGTCGACCGGGACGAGCTGTTCGCCCGAGCCGACGTGCTCACCGTGCATCTGAAGCTGAGCGACCGCAGTCGCGGGCTAGTCGGAGCGCGAGAGCTCGCCCTGATGAAGCCGACCGCCCTGCTGGTGAACACGTCGCGGGGCCCGATCGTCGACGAGCTCGCGCTCGCGCAGGCGCTCGAGCGCGGCGCCCTGGGCGGCGCCGGCCTCGACGTGTTCAGCATCGAGCCCCTGCCCCCCGACCACCCGCTGCGCAGAGCGCCGAACACCGTGCTCAGCCCGCACCTCGGCTATGTCACCGAGGACTGCTACCGCATCTTCTACGGCGACGCGGTCGAAGACGTCGCGGCATGGCAGGCCGGGAGTCCGCTCCGGGTGATCTCCTAGGTTGGTCGCAGTGGCAAGGACCGAGACGTCCTTCAAGCCGAGGGCGATGCCGCCGATCGGCGTCGAGTTGACCGAGCGCCAGAAGCTGGCGTGCCTCCACCGCATCCTCGCCGGCCTCGGCTTCAACGAGAACATGGCCGGCCACGTGACGATGACCGCCGACGCGGGCGGCAACCTCTGGGCCAGCCCGTGGGGGCTCTGGTGGGACGAGGTCCGGGCCAGCGACCTGTGCCTCGTCGCTCCCGACGGCGAGCTGCTCGACGGGCCGTGGGACGTGAGCCCGGCCATCTTCGTGCACACCGAGCTGCACCGAGCTCGGCCCGACGCCCGCGTGATCGTGCACAGCCACCCGTATCACGCCACGCTGCTGGCGACCATGGGCCGGCTGCCGGAGATCACCCACCAGGCCGCGTGCATGTTCGACGGTGCGCTCGTGCTCGTCGACGAGTACCAGGGTCAGGTGCTCGACCAAGACGACAGCGCGTGGCTCGCCGAACGCGTCGGCGCCGCCGACGGGGTGATCCTCGTCAACCACGGGGCGCTGGTCGTCGGGTCGTCGGTTGAGGAGGCGACCTACCGCGCGGCGACGTTCGACCGCATGTGCCGGCTCACCGCCGACGCGCTGGTCAGCCGGCTGCCGACCCAGGCGATCGCGGCCGAGCACCGAGCCGCGCTGAAGAACGCCTTCCGCTCGCACGCCCTCGACGCGTACTGGAACGGCGCCGTGCGGCTGCTCCTCGCCGGCGACGCGACCGTGCTCGACTGAAGCGGAGGAAGCCGTGCCCGTCACCATCGACGAGCTCTCGAACATGGAGTCCTTCGGCGGGAGCGGCCAGCGCCGGGCCGAGGTGACGTTCCTCCCCGAGCCCGAGCCCCGCGAGGCTCGCTTCACCGTCATCTCCACCGACGATCACGTCGTCGAGCCGCCGCAGATGTGGGAGGGCCGCTTCCCGACCCGCCTCGCCGACCAGGCGCCCCGCGTCGTCGAGACCGACGACGGCGGCGAGCGGTGGCTGTGGAACGGCGAGCTCGTCGCCAACGTCGGGTTCAACGCCGTCGCCGGGCGGCCGACGACCGAGTACGGCTTCGAGCCCACCCGGTTCGACGAGATGCGCCGGGGCGCCTGGGACATCGACGCCCGCGTCCACGACATGGACCTCAACGGGGTCTACGCCAGCGTGTGCTTCCCGTCCTTTCTTCCCGGCTTCGTCGGCCAGCGCATCTCGCTCGCGCCGAGCGAGGCCGACCTCGGGCTGGCGGCGATGCGGGCCTGGAACGACTGGATGCTCGAGGAGTGGTGCGGGACCCATCCCGGCCGCATGGTCCCCTTGCAGCTGCCGTGGCTGCGCGACCCGCAGGTGGCCGCCGACGAGATCCGGCGCAACGCGGCTCGAGGCTTCAAGGCGGTGACGTTCTCCGAGAGCCCCGACAAGCTCGGGCTCCCGTCGATCCACACCGGCTACTGGGACCCCTTCCTCGCCGCGTGCGAGGAGACCGAGACCGTCGTGTGCCTCCACGTCGGGTCGTCGTCGACGTCGCCGTCCACGACCGAGGACGCGCCCCCGGAGACCATCGCCGTCCTCTTCTTCGCGTACGGCATGTACGCGGCCGTCGACTGGCTGTACTCACGCATCCCGGTTCGGTTCCCCGGCATCAAGATCTGCATGTCGGAAGGCGGAATCGGCTGGGTGGCCGCGCTCATGGACCGCCTCGACCACTGCTTCGAGTACCAGATGGGCTATCTCCATACCTGGGAGGGCGTGTCGGAGACCCCGACCGAGGTGCTGCAGCGAAACTTCTGGTGGTGCGCGCTCGACGACGCCTCGGCGTGGGCGACGCGCCACCGCATCGGCATCGATCATCTGGTCGTCGAATCCGACTACCCGCACGCCGACTCGACGTGGCCGAACACCCAGGCGCTGCTCGCCCGCCAGCTCGCTGGGATGCCCGACGACGAGGTGCGCGCCGTGTGCTGGGCGAACGCGGCCGAGCTGTTCCATCACCCGGTTCCCGCCACCGCCCGGCCGTAGCCCGCGCGGCGCCACTCGGCGTCCCAAGACGCTGCGACGGGGGCACGAATTACAGTTGGCGGTACTCGAACGGGAGGGGTGGCGAGTGATGGATCAGGCAGGCGATCCGCCGGAAGACACCCATCATCCGACCGTCGACGTCTCGAAGTCGCTGCACACGGCGGGGCACGAGACGGAGGATCTCGGCTTTCAGGATGTGCCGGACAGCGGGCCGGTCGAAGAGAGCGTCGAGGAGCACGCCGAGGCTGAGCAGGCCGAAGCTGAAGAGGATCTTGCGGTTGACGTCGGGCAATTTGGGCTTCCCCGACTTCCTGACCGGTAAGCGTGGTTGGGGTCGCGAGCAGCGCTCCGGTGCCCGCCAACCGCACGAAGCGGCGAGGACTGCGCCCATCTTCAGCGTGACGTCCCCAACCGCGCGGGAGGTCACGACGATCGACCCCGACCGTGCGCTCCGGTGTCGGGGACGGCGACTGCGCCCACCGCGGGTCGAGGCTCAGCCGGGCCGGCGTTCCCGCCGCCATCCCGCGAACAAACTGGTCCCACGCGGTCCTGCAGAGGCCCATGCGTTCGTAGCCAGGGGTGAGAGGCCGGCACGGGGCCGGCCGCATCCAGGAAGGATCAGACCATGGCGCAGTACCTCCTCTCTGTCTGGCACAGCGAGGCGAACCCGGTCCCCTCGGATCCCGAGGCGATGCGGCGGATCGTCAAGCAGGTGGACGACTTCAACGCCGAGGTTCAGGCGAAGGGTGCCTGGGTCTTCGCGGGCGGCCTGACCGATCCCAGCTCGGCGACGGTGGTCCGGGCCACCGACGGCGACCCAGTCATGACCGACGGGCCGTTCGCCGAGACCAAGGAGCAGCTGGGCGGCTTCTGGGTCATCGAGGCGTCCGACCTCGACGCCGCGCTCCGCTGGGCCGCCAAGGGCGCAGCCGCGTGCGCGGGCCCAGTTGAGGTCCGGGCCTTCGCGGACGAGCCGCCGCAGGTCTGAACGGACGTGACGGCCGCTACCGACATCGACCTCGAACGGATCTTCCGTGAGGAGTCCGGACGGGTCGTCGCCACCCTGGTCCGTCTCTTCGGCGACATCGATCTCGCCGAAGAGATGGCCCAGGAGGCGTTCACCGTCGCGCTCAAGCGCTGGGCCGTCGACGGACTTCCCCCCAACCCCGGCGGGTGGCTCACGACCACCGCTCGGAACCGAGCCATCGATCGTCTCCGCCGCGAGGCCTCACGAAACGATCGTCAGGCCCAAGCCGCCCTCCTGCACGAGCGGACCGAGCCGGTCGAGGCGGTGGGCGACGTGAAGGACGATCGGCTCCGGCTGATCTTCACCTGCTGTCACCCGGCGCTGGCTCCGAGCGCGCAGATCGCGCTCACGCTCCGGCTGCTCGGCGGTCTCGACACACCCGCCATCGCCCGGGCGTTCCTCGTGCCGGAGCCCACGATGGCCAAGCGGCTCGTGCGGGCCAAGCGCAAGATCCACGACGCCAAGATCCCTTACCGGGTTCCGGAGGACTCCGAGCTGCCCGGCCGGCTCGCTCCCGTGCTCGCGGTGCTCTACCTGGTCTTCAACGAGGGTTACGCCGCGACCGAGGGCGAGGACCTCCTGCGGGTCGATCTCTGCGCCGAAGCGATCCGGCTCGCCCGCCTCCTCGCGAAGCTCATGCCCGATGAGCCAGAGGTCCAGGGATTGCTGGCCCTGCTCCTCCTGACCGAATCCCGGCGGGCCGCCCGAACCGCTCGCGATGGGTCGCTCATCCTGTTGCCCGACCAGGAGCGGACGCGGTGGGACCACGACCTCATCGCCGAGGGTCAGACCATCGTCCGCGCCTGCTTGCGCCGGAACCAGCCCGGTCCGTATCAGATCCAGGCCGCGATCAACGCCGTCCACAGCGACGCGGCCCGGCCCGAGGACACGGACTGGACACAGATCCTGGCGCTCTACGACCAGCTCCTCGCTCGGACTCCAACCGACGTCGTGGCACTGAACCGGGCCGTCGCGCTCGCCGAGGTCGAGGGTCCGGAGCAGGCGCTCAGCGAGCTCGAGACCCTGGAGCTGGACTCCTACTACCCGTTCCACACCGCGCGAGCCGAGCTGCTGGTCCGTGCCGGACGACCCGACGAGGCCCGAGCCGCCTACGACCGAGCGATCGCCCTGACCGACAACGTGGCCGAGCGCGCCCATCTCGAGCAGCGCCGGGACGCCACTCGAGACGCCCCCTCGGCATCGCCCTGACTCGCGATCTCCCAGATCGCGAGTCGGGACGGTTCGACGAGATAGCCCTGCGAGCGGCGACGCCGCAGCCGATTCACTCGCTGCAGGCTCGGGTTCCCGGACCGCTCCCCGCGAGCGGCGTCGCCCAAACGGCCGTCCGGTCCTGCCGGAGTAGCCCAGCACCACGAACCATCCGGCGCATCCCCCAGGCTGCTACGTTCCCCTCGGCTGATCGCAGACTCGGAGCGGGTGGTGTGATGCGGAGGCCGAGTCGACTCCTCAGCGTCGTCGTCGGCGTGGGGGGCCTCGTGATCGCACCCCTCGCGATCGTCTCCCTGGCCAGTGCTCCGGCAGGCGCCATCACCTCCCCCCTCACGGTCGACAACGCCGGAGACGGGGCCGCCGTGCCGACCAACTGCTCCCCGACCCCGGTCGCCGGGCAGTGCAGGCTCCGAGACTCGTTCGCCGCCGCCAGCGCCGGCGGTGGCTCGGCGGGCGTGGACGTCGAGATCGACATCCCGGCCAGTGTCGGCCCCATCACGTTGACCTCGGGGTCCCTGAGCTACAACGGCGGCACCGGCGGGGCGCACTCGCTCAGCGTGGTCGCGAACGGCAACACGATCACCGCCAGCGCGAACAGCCGCGTCATCACGAGCACCACGACCGGGACCCTCACGGTGACCGGCTTGACGCTGACCGGTGGTTCGAACGTGTGTCGCGGGGGTGCCATCCGGGCCGGCGAGGCACTCGTGATCAACAGCTCCACGATCTCCAGCAACAGCTCGACCTGTGGGGGCGGAGGAGTCTTCGCCGGATCGGTCACCGCCACGGGCTCCACGTTCACCGGCA
>CALEYV010000037.1 GCA_937927875.1 uncultured Actinomycetes bacterium
CCTTCACGGTGGTCGTCTCGATCCCCCGGCCCTGGAGCCCGCCGATGCGGCGGCTCAGCACCCCCATCGTCACGACCGCCCCCACCGCGTAGGCGCCGGAGAAGGCGTAGCCGAGGCCGGGGATGCCGAGCGAGCCCCAGAGCGCGAGCGCGAGCCCGATGTTCACCGCGTTCTCGAGGCAGTTCAGGAGGAACGGGGTGCGGGTGTCGTGCAGGGAGTAGAAGGCCCGCAGCGCGAACAGGTACACGGAGAAGAAGGGGAGCCCGACCGCGAACGCGACCACGGTGTGGGCGACGAGCGCGGAGTCGTGACCCGAGAACACGCCTCGCTGCAGGAGCGCGACGACGGCGGGCCGCGCCAGCGCCACCGAGATGGCGGCGGCGGGGATGACGATCGTGAGCACCAGTCGCAGCGACCGCGCGAACCGGTGCCGCAGCGCGGGCAGGTCGGTGGACGCGGCGGCGAGCTCGGGACCGGCGGTGGTCATGATGGACACCGCCAGCAGCCCGTGGGGGAGCTGGAACAGCGTGTAGGCGAGCAGGTACGCGGCCGGGCCGCCGGTACGCCCGTTGGCGAGGACCAGCACGACCCAGAGCGCGATCTGGTTCGCGATCACGTAGCCGACCGTCCAGCCGGACAGGCGCAGCACCGTCCGCACCGCCCGGTGGCGCCAGGAGGCGAGGAACCGGAGGTGCACGCCGGCCCCCCGCAGCGCGGGCAGGAGCCCGACCGCCATGGCCGCCACGCCGGCGGTGGTGCCAAGCCCGAGATAGAGGGTGAGCCCGGTGTCGGTGAGGACACGGTGGACGCTGATCGGCCGCGCCGCCAGCTGCGGCAGGCCGAGGAACAGGCCGATGAGGACGAGGTTGTTCAGGATCGGCGCGAACGCGGCGGCCGCGAACCGGCGGCGCGCCTGCAGCACCGCGGTGGCGAGCGCGGTGAGCCCGTACAGCGCGATCTGCGGCATGAAGAGGCGGATGAGGTCGGTGGCGAGCTGGCGCTCCGGCCCCCGCTGCGCGCCCGCGACCTTGAGCGTGAGCAGGTCGGCGATCCACGGCGCGAGGAGCACGCCGATCGCGGCCGCCGCCACCAGCGCCAGCATCGACACGGTCACGACCGCGCTCGTGGCCTCGTCGTCGTCCTCCTGGAGGTGGCGCACGAACTGCGGCACCAGGGTGGCGGTCAGCACGCCGCCGACGAGGAGCTCGTAGAGCATGTTCGGCGTCTCGTTCGCGAACGCGTACGTGCCGGACAGCGCGGTCAGCCCGATCGCGTACGCGGCCGCCGCCCGCCAGGCCAGCCCGGTGATCCGGGACGCGGCGGTCCCGACGCCCACCACGACGCTGGACCGGACCAGCCGGCCGGTGTCGTGCGGGCGCACGCCGCTGCCGCGGCGCCCGCGTCGGGTCACGGCGCGCTGCCGGCTCGGGCCCGGCGCCGGCGGCGGATGTCGAACGCCCACCAGGAGGCGAGGAACAGCGCGGCACCGATGGCCAGGGCGAGGCCGACGCTGCTGACGACCGTCGAGCGGACCTTGAACTTGCCCTCCGCGATCAGCAGCGTCCCGTCGGCCGACTTGACGCTCATCACGAGCGGAAAGGTGCCCGAGGTGCGCGACCGGACGTCGAAGCGGATCGTGGTGCTCCGGGGCGGGAGCGCGACGAGCCGCACGCCGCCGCCCGGGAAGTCGAGCCGGTGGCTGCTCAGACCGACCAGCACGCGGACCGGCTGCCCGGTGTCGTTGCGGAACGTGATCGGGACCGCGCCCGACCGGGCGGTCAGCGTGATCGTCCCGGGCGCCGGGACGCGGATCCGGGTCAGGAAGTCGTTGACGATGGCGCCGACCGCGGCCAGCTCGGTGCGCGCCTGCGCGGCGCCGTTGGGGGGCGGCCACGCCGACGAGAGCGAGGAGAGCAGGAGGCGCGCGCCCCGGGCCAGGCGGGGGTCACCCGACGGCACGAGCGAACCGAAGGCGCTGAGCCGGGTCTGCGCGGCGCGGTAGGCGCGCTCGGTCACGGCGGGCGTCGGCGCCGCGTAGGGCTGCACCGAGCGGACGTCGCCGATGGTCGTGGGCGGGACGCCGCTGAACACGCCGCTCACCGTGGTCGGCGTCAGCCACGGGTTGTTCGTCAGGCCCGACAGCACCGCGTCGAGCAGGGTGGGCGAGCCGTCGAACCCGTCCGGAGTGACCACGACCACGGCGCGCGTCGTCGCCGGGGCCTCGAGCGCGGTGAGGGCGAGCCCGGCGAGGAACCGCTGGGCCCGGAGCGCGGGCGCCGCCGTTCCGCTCAACGTGGCGGCGAGCGGCGCGTCGTTCGCCACCGCGGCCAGCGGGCCCGGCGTCAGCGACGCGGTCGGCTCGAGCCCGAACGGCGCCGCGGTGGTGAGCGGGCCCCGGCCGGCGGTGACCGCGTTGCGGTCGACGATCAGCCGGTCGACGCCACGCGTCCGCAGCCGGCTCACCGCGTCGGCGTCGACCGGGATCGCGGCCGCGGTGCGGGCGTCGACGTGGACCCCGTAGAAGCGGTCGGTCGACGCGCTGCCCTGGAGGAACTGGGCGTCGACCGCCGAGCCGAGGCCGGCGCGGAGCAGCGCCGGGAGGTCGACCGGCACATACGGCCCGGTCAGTGCCTCGTCCTGGCTGCTGACGACCGCGCCCCGCAGCGCCGCGGCGCCGATCGCGGCCCCGGCGTCGGTGTGGGCCAGCGCGCCCCAGGTGTCGAGCGTCTCGGGCGCGGCGTCGACGGTGACCGGCGTGGCGGGGTGGCGAGCCAAGACCGCGACCTGACGCCCGAGCGCGCCGTCGGGCTGGAGCGCCGCGGCCACCCGCGGGTTGATCGTGCCGTCGCGCTGCAGCGCGGGCCGGGTCGCCAGCGGCCACACCCACGCCACCCCGAGGCGCGTCGTGAGCGGCTGCGGCTGCCCGGACGGCGCCGCGTCGACCGCGACCAGGTAGGTCACGAACCGGGCCAGCCCCTGCTCGGCGGCGTCGCGGAGCACGAACTCGATCGGGTACACGCCGCGGCCGGGCAGGCCGAGCCGGTTGGGGTCGAAGGCGGCGTTCGGCCCACTGACGTCGATCGCGACGTCGCGGCTGCCGTCGAGCTCGGTCGAGAGCAGGTCGACCGGGAGGGTCAGGGTCTTCAGCACCGAGCCGAGGTCCTCGTTGTCGTAGTTCGACCGGGTCGCGGTGGCGTCGTGCGCGATCACGCTCAGCTGCTCGCCCCGGCTCGGGGTCGCGATCGTCAGCCGGACGTGGAACGTGCCGCCGAGGGGCGTCCAGGGGTCCTGGGCCGCCAGCGCGAGCCGGCTCGGGAGGTCGGGCGGGACCGGCGGCGGCGACGGGGCGGCCCCGGCTCGCCCGGGCAGGCAGGCGAGGACGAGGGCGGCGGTGCTGACCGCGGCCGGCAGCCGCCTCACAATGCGGAGCCGAGCACGGACAGGCCCGACGGCAGCCGCCGGAACCCGCACGCCTCGTACAGCGCCAGCGCCTCGTCGTTGTCGGTCTGGGTGTTGACGAAGCAGCGCCGGCCTCCGCCGCGCCGGACCCAGCGCAGCGCGTCGACGACCAGCGCCCGGGCGTACCCGCGACCGCGCGCCTCGGGGTCGACGGCCAGCCGCTGGAGGTAGCCGCGCCGCCCGGCCCGGCCGGTCACCGCGTACGCGACCGGTGCCCGGTCGGCGGCCGCCGGCGCGATCCGGAACCGCACCGCCGGCGTCGCGCGGAGGGCCTCGCGCAATCCCGAGGCGCCGAACCGCCAGGCGGGCGGGAACGCGCGAGCGTCGAGGTCCACCACCGCGGCGCGGTCGCCGGGCCCGGCCCGCCGCAGCGGCACCGCGCGGTCACCGGTCGCGATTGGGTCGAGCCCGTGCTCGAGGAGTCGCAGCTCCTCCTGGGGACGGAACCCGGCCTCGAGGAACGGCGACGCGGCGGCCTCGGTCAGGGGGCTCGTGACCGCGGCGTCGTAGCCGGCCGCCCGCGCCCGCGCCATGCACTCGCGCACCGTCGCGACCGAGAGCACGGCCTCGGTGCTGATCAGGACGTGCGCGACGTCGGGCCGGTCCCGCCACGGTCGGATCCGAGCCCAGCCGCCCGAGATGCGCAGCGGCCGCTCCCCAGTGCGCGAGGCCACAGAGCGGCGAGCGTACCTGGCACTCCTCGATGGGCCCGAGCAGCGGTCGCCCGCGGCGCCGCGACCGAGCCGGGTTACCCTCCCGCGGTGCTGCTGGTCGCCGCCGACCCGGCGTTCGACGGCCACGACCCGGGTCCCGGCCACCCTGAGCGCGTCGCGCGGCTTCGCGCGGTGGCCGACGGCGTCACCGAATCGGGGCTCGCGGACGCGGTGGTGCCGCTCCCGCCCCGCGACGCGACGCGAGCCGAGCTCGAGCGGGTGCACGCCGACGCGCTCCCCGACCTCGTCGAGGCGCTGAGCGCGCGGGGCGGCGGCGCGGTCGACCCCGACACCGTCCTGTCGGGCGGGTCGTACGCGGCGGCCATCCGGGCCGCGGGGGCGGGGCTGGCCGCGGTCGACGCGCTCGACCGCGGCGACGGGACGGCGGCGTTCCTCGGGATCCGCCCGCCCGGCCACCACGCCACCGGAGCCCGGCCGATGGGGTTCTGCCTCTTCAACAACGTGGCGGTCACCGCCGCCGCGCTCCGGGACCGCGGCGCGCGCGTCTGCGTCGTCGACTACGACGCCCACCACGGCAACGGCACCCAGGACATCTTCTGGGACGACCCCGACGTGCTCTACGTGTCGCTCCACGAGTGGCCCCTCTATCCGGGGACGGGCCGACTCGACGACGTCGGGGGCGGCGCGGGCGCGGGGGCCACGTGCAACCTGCCGCTGCCGGCCGGCGCGACCGGCGACGTCTACCAGCGCGCCTTCGACGAGGTCATCGAGCCCCTGGTGGCGGGCTTCGGGCCCGAGTGGCTGCTCGTGTCGTGCGGCTTCGACGCCCACCGCGCCGACCCGCTGACCGGGCTCGCGCTGTCGGCGGGCGACTACGCCGCGCTAGCCGCGCGGGCCGCCCAGCTGGCGCCGAGCCCGGGGCGCACGATCGTGTTCCTCGAGGGCGGCTACGACCTCGATGCGGTGCGCGACTCGGTGGCGGCCACCCTGCCGGTCCTCGTCGGGGAGCCGCCGGAGCCGCGGGAGGCCCCGACGGCGGGCGGACCGGGCGGCGACGTGGTCGAGGCGGCCCGGGTTCGGTGGTCCGAGCCGGCGCGCTGAGGGGTCGCGGGTTCAGCCGGCGGGGCGGCGCGCCGATACCAGAGCCGTGCTCGACCTCGACCAGCTCCTCCGGGTCGCCGTCGAGCGGCGGGCGTCGGACCTCCACCTGAAGGTCGGGGCGCGACCGTGGCTGCGGATCGACGGCGCGCTCGTCGAGGCCCCCTTCGACACCCTCGAGCCGCAGGACACCGAGGACGCCGCGACCCGGCTCCTCTCCCCCGCCCGCGCCGAGCAGCTCGGCCGGACCGGTGACGCCGAGTTCGTCTACGCCGTGCCCGGGCTCTGCCGCTTCCGCGTCAGCGCCTTCCGCCAGCGGGGTCGGGTCGGCCTCGTGATCCGCCGCGTCGTGCCCGGCGTGCCGGGCCTCGACGCGCTCGGCCTCCCGTCCGTCGTCGGCACGCTCGTCGACTCGCCGTCCGGGCTCGTGCTCGTCACCGGCCTCGCGGGGTCGGGGCGGACCTCGACCGTGGCGGCGATGGTCGACCACGTGAACGCCAACGAGCGCCGGCACATCGTGACGATCGAGGACCCGATCGAGGTGCTCCACGCCGACAAGGCGTCGATCGTCGACCAGCGGGAGGTGGGCGTAGACGTGACGAGCGTCCCCGCCGCGCTGGCCCGGGTGGTGCGCCAGGACCCGGATCTCATCGTGGTCGGGGAGCTCACCGACCAGGAGGCCGCGCAGCTGGTCCTCGAGGCGGCCGACACCGGCCACCTCGTCCTCGCCGCGCTTGCGACCATCGGCGCCGCCGAGGCCGTCGACCGCCTCGTCGGCCTCTTCCCGAACGAGCGCCAGCCCGCCACGCGCGCCCTGGTGGCCCGGACCCTGCGGGGCGTGATCTGCCAGCGGCTGCTGCCCCGCGCCGGCGGCCGGGGCCAGGTCGCGGCCACCGAGGTGCTCGTCGTCAACAACGCGGTCACCGACGCCATCATCGAGGGGCGAGGCCCCGAGCGGCTCGAGACGCTCATGCGCGACGGCGAGTACTACGGCATGCAGTCCTTCGACCAGTCGATCGCCCAGCTCTACCGGCGGGGGCTGGTCGAGCGCACGGTCGCGCTCGACCACGCGTCCGCCGGTCCACCGCTGCGGCTCGAGCTCGAGCGCATCGATCGCGAGCGCGACCAGCCGGTCCCGACCCCGGCCTGACCGCGCGCCGGGGTCTCCCGACCGCCGGCGTCCGATTCGCACCCCCGCCGGCGGGCTCGACCCCGCGAGAATGGACGTCGTCATGGACGTCCCGGCGCGCCTGCGCGCGTACTACGAGCCCGGCTCGCCGACCCGGGAGCTCGCCGATCGCCTCCGCGAGGCCGGCCACGAGTGCTACCTGGTCGGCGGCACGGTCCGCGACGCCTTCCTCGGCGTCGCGTCGCCCGACGTCGACATCGCGACCGACGCCCGTCCCGACGCGGTGCGGGCCGCGGTCGACGGCTGGGCCGACCACCTGTGGCTGCAGGGCTACCGGTTCGGCACGGTCGGCCTCGAGCGGGACGGGGCCCGGATCGAGGTGACCACCTTCCGGGGCGACGTGTACCGCCCCGAGAGCCGCAAGCCGGCGGTGTCGTACGCGAGCCGGATCGAGGAGGACCTGGCCCGCCGCGACTTCACGATCAACGCCATGGCCCTGCGGCTCCCGGACCCGGTGCTGGTCGATCCGCACGGCGGCGCCGCCGACCTGGCGGCCCGCCGGCTGCGCACGCCGGTCTCGCCCGAGGTGTCGTTCGAGGCCGACCCGCTGCGGATGCTGCGGGGGGCACGGTTCGTGGCCGGGTTCGGCCTCGAGCCGACGCCGGAGCTGGTGGCCGCGATGGGCAGCCTGCGCCACCGGCTCAAGATCGTGAGCCCGGAGCGTATCCGCGACGAACTGGTCCGCCTGCTCGGCGTGGCCGACCCGACGACGGGCCTGTGGCTGCTCGTCGACACCGGCCTCGCCGACGAGTTCCTCCCCGAGCTGAACGCCATGCGCCTCGAGCAGGACCCGGTGCACACGCACAAGGACGTCCTCGCCCACACCTTCGCGGTGGTCGCCAACACCGACGCCGAGCACCCGAAGGTGCGGCTGGCGGCGCTGTTCCACGACATCGGGAAGCCGAAGACCCGCTCCATCGGCCCCGGCGGCGTGAGCTTCCACCACCACGAGGTGGTAGGGGCCCGCATGACCGAGGAGCGGATGCGGGCCCTGCGGTTCAGCAACGAGCAGATCCACGACGTGGCGCAGCTCGTGTACCTCCACCTGCGGATCCACACCTACGCCATGGGGTGGAGCGACCGGGCGGTGCGCCGCTACGTGCGCGACGCCGGGCCGCTGCTCGGCGAGCTCAACGAGCTCCAGCGGGCCGACTGCACGACCCGCAACCGCCGGAAGGCGGCCGCGCTGGCGCACCGGATGGACGAGCTCGAGGCGCGGATCGACGCCCTGCGCCAGCGTGAGGAGCTGGACGCGGTCAAGCCGCCGCTCGACGGCCGGCAGGTCATGGCCTACCTCGGCGTCGGCCCCGGCCCCACCATCGGGGCCGCGCTCGAGGCGCTCCTGGACGCGCGGCTGGACGAGGGTCCGATCGAGCCCGCCGACGCCTACGCCCGCCTCGACGCCTGGGCCCGGGCCCGGGGCATCGAGCCGGCCGGCTCGGCGCCCGAGCGCTCGGCCTGATCAGCCCCGGGCGAACTCCTCGACCATCTCGCGGGCCTGCTCGTCCCGGTACTGCACCGGCGGCGACTTCATGAAGTAGGCGCTCGGGCCGAGCAGCGGGCCGCCCTCGCCGCGGTCGAGCGCGACCTTGGCGCAGCGGACGGCGTCGATGATCACGCCGGCCGAGTTCGGGGAGTCCCAGACCTCGAGCTTTAGCTCCAGGTTCAGCGGCACGTCCCCGAAGTTGCGGCCCTCCATCCGGATGTAGCACCACTTCCGGTCGTCGAGCCACGGCACGTGGTCCGACGGGCCGATGTGGACGTTGTCGGCCTCGATGCCCCGGTCGAGCTGGCTCGTCACCGACTGGGTCTTCGAGATCTTCTTCGACTTCAAGCGCTTCCGCTCGAGCATGTTCTTGAAGTCCATGTTCCCGCCGAAGTTGAGCTGGTACGTGCGGTCCAGCTCCACGCCCCGGTCCTCGAACAGCCGGGTCAGGATCCGGTGGACGATGGTGGCGCCCACCTGGCTCTTGATGTCGTCGCCGACGATCGGGACGCCGGCGTCGGCGAACCGCTGCGCCCACGCCGGGTCGCTGGCGATGAAGACCGGGATCGCGTTGACGAACCCGACCCCGGCCGCCAGGCAGGCCTCGGCGTAGTGGCGCTGGGCCTCCTCGGAGCCGACCGGCAGGTAGCCGACGAGCACGTCGGCCCGGGCGTCTCGCAGCGCCTGGGCGATGTCGACCGGCTCGGCCGGCGACTCCTCGACCGTGTCCCGGTAGAACTCGCCGAGGCCGTCGAAGGTCGGGCCCCGCTGGACCTGGACCCCGAGCTCGCCCGGCTCGGCGAACTTGACGGTGTTGTTCTGGCCCGCGAACACGGCCTTGCCGAGGTCGAGGCCGACCTTGGCCGCGTCGACGTCGAAGGCGGCCACGAAGTCGAGGTCGCGGACGTGGTAGCCGCCGAGCACGACGTGCATGAGGCCGGGGACCTCGTCGTCGGGGCGGGCGTCCCGGTAGTAGGTGACGCCCTGCACCAGGGAGCTGGCGCAGTTGCCGACGCCGGCGATGGCGACGCGCACCTTCGGGCTCGATGATCCGTTCTGGGGGCTCATGCGGAGGCTTCCTCCTTGACAGCGCGGGGCGCGGCGGCGGGGGGAGCCCCGCCGGTGGCCGCGCGCTCCGCGGCGATCAGCTCGTCGACCCACTCGAGGTCGCGCTGGGTGGACTTGGTGCGGTGCTCCACGAGGGAGCGGGTGTAGCGGTCGTCCCGGCCGCCCCGGGACTGCAGCTGGCGGGCCAGCCGCTCGGCGAGCGCGCCCCGGCGTCGCTCCAGCAGGGCGAGCCGCCGGTCGGGCTCCAGGTGGCGGCAGAAGGCGAGCTTCAGGGCGAACGCCTTCTCGTCGTCGCCGTGGGCGTCGTCGTCGAGGAGCAGCTCGGTGAACAGCGCCTCGCCGGCCGGGGTGATCTGGTACGCCTTCCGGGTCCGGCGGCCGCTGGCCGACAGGCGACCGGCCATCGTGCGCAGCCGGGCCGCCGCCAGGTCGCCGGTGATCGAGCCGGTCGGCATGCTCGGGGCCGGGGCCGGATCCGCCGCGGGGGCGATGGCGATCGCGCCCGCCCGCTCGAGGCGGCGCAGCGCCGGATAGAGCGACCCGTACGACACCCCCCACAGGAAGCCGAGGGTCTCGCCGAGGCGCTTCTTCAGCTCGTAGCCGTGCAGCGGCTGGTCTTTCAGCAGCCCCAGCACCGCAAGCTCCAGCACGATCTCGCTCCTCAGCGACAGCCGATATATCGGCTCGATATATCGATGGACAGTATGCCGGGCTCGGGACCGGGAGTCAACGCGGGCTTCGAATCGGCCCTGGGGAAGGGCTGCGGTCTGGAAGGGCGGCGCCGACCGCCGTGCGTACACTCGGCGCCGATGCGGCACCACGTCGACTACGTGCTCGCCCGGCGAGCGGTGCTGCGGGACCTGCGGGCCGGTCGGCGCGACCGAGAGGACGTGTGCGACGCCCACCCCGAGCTGCTCCGGGCCGGCCGCCACGTCGGCGAGGCGGTCGGTCGGCCGTGCCCGGTCTGCGGACGCGCCAGCCTCCGCCTCGTCTCCTACGTCTACGGCGACCGGCTGGCCCGGGCCAACGGCCGTTGCATTACCTCGGCCGCCGAGCTCGACCGGCTCGACGCCGCCCACGACGAGTTCACGCGCTACGTGGTCGAGGTGTGCCTCGACTGCCACTGGAACTTCCTGCAGCGCCACGAGCTCCACGGCCGTCGCCACGCCCCGACCCAGTCCCGGGCCGGCGGCGCCGGGCGTCGCGCCCGAACCGAAGCCGGGTAATCTCCGACCTGCCGCCGGGAGCCGATCGAGCCCTGGACGGTGGAGGTGAGGCGATGACCGAGCCGACCGCGACGCGCCAGCGGATCACGGCGCCGGCGATCGCCGCTGCGAAGGGCGGCGACCCCCTCGTCATGGTGACGGCCTACGACGCCCCGACGGCCCGGATCGTCGACGCCGCCGGCGTCGACATGATCCTCGTCGGCGACTCGGTGGCGATGGTCGTCCTCGGCTACGAGGACACGCTCCAGGTGACCACTACCGACCTGGCCCACCACGTGGCCGCGGTCGGGCGGAGCCGGCCCGCCGCGCTGGTGGTGGCCGACCTGCCCTGGCTCAGCTACCACCTGAGCGCCGAGGACACGGTGCGCAACGCCGCCACCCTGGTCCGGGCCGGCGCCGGCGCGGTGAAGCTCGAAGGGGGCCGGAAGCGGGTCGAGGCGGTGCGCGCGCTGCTCGACGCCGAGATCCCGGTCATGGGCCACCTCGGGCTGACCCCGCAGTCCTTCCACACTCTCGGCGGGTTCAAGGTCCAGGGGCGCGACCTCGAGGCGGCCCGGGCGATCGTCGACGACGCCCTCGCGCTGGCGGAGGTCGGCTGCTTCGCGATCGTGCTGGAGTGCGTCCCCGACGCGGTCGCCCGCCTCGTCACCGACAGCGTTCCGGTCCCGACCATCGGGATCGGCGCCGGGCGCCACTGCGACGGCCAGGTCCTGGTCCTGCACGACCTGCTCGGCCTCGAGGAGCGGATCGCGCCGAAGTTCGTGCGGCGCTACGCGACCCTCGCCGCCGACGCCACCACCGCCGTCGAGCAGTTCGCGGCCGACGTGCGGGGCGGGCGCTTCCCGTCCAGCGACGAGACCTACCACGCCGCCGACGGGGTGGCCGACGCCCTCAAGCTCTACGGCGGGAGTACGACCGAGCACGCGCCGGCGTGAAGCGGGCCGCCGTCGCGCTGACGCTGACGGCGTGCCTCCTCGCCATCGCCGCTGCCCCGGCGGCGGCCGGCGGCCGGTCGATTGGCGCCGCCCTCCGAGCCGCCGCGCCCGCGGGCGCGCCGTTCCCGGGGCTCACCGCCACCCACGTGCACGTCGGGGGGCGGCTGCTGGCCGTCGTCCTGGCTCGCACCGAGGACCAACGCAACACCGGGCTGCGGCAACGCTCGACCCTCGGGCCCTACGACGGGATGCTCTTCGTCTTCCCGAGCGACATCAGCACCGCCTTCACGATGTCGACCGTCCCGGTCGGGCTCGACATCGCCTTCTACCGGGCCGACGGCCGCTCGGTCGGCCAGCTTCGGATGCGGCCCTGCGCCGGCAGCGAGGACGCGTGCCCCACCTACGACATCCACAAGTCGTTCCGCTACGCGCTCGAGACGCTCGTCGGCCGGCTGCCGAGGGGGCGCCTCGCCGGCTGACGTCACAGCCCGCCGGTACGCTCGCCGCCCCCGGCGGGTAGCATCCAACGCTCGACAATCCACGTCCTGCTCGCCGGGCCGACGTGTCTGCAGGCACGCCGGTGACCGGTCGAGCCCGCGGGTGGGCTCGGCGGCCCCGTCGCCGGCCGGACCCGCAGGTCCGAAGGAGGCACGGCCCATGCGGCCGTACGAAGTGATGGTCATCTACGACGCCGAGCTCGACCAGGCGGACATCCGTGCCGCGGTCGACCGCTCGACGAAGCTCCTGGAATCGAAGGGCGCCGAGCTCGGCCCCGTCGACCACTGGGGCAAGCGGACGCTCGCCTACCGCCTGAAGCGGCGGTGGGAGGGCTACTACGTCGTCCTGCAGGCCCGGGCCGAGCCGGACGCGATGACCGAGCTCGGACGCACCCTGTCCCTGGCCGACGAGGTGCTCCGCCACAAGGTGCTGCGGATCCC
The DNA here is from genome assembly GCA_937927875.1 of uncultured Actinomycetes bacterium. GTDB lineage: Bacteria > Actinomycetota > Acidimicrobiia > IMCC26256 > PALSA-555 > PALSA-555. The sequence goes on from CALEYV010000037.1 coordinate 12,074, forward strand.
GGAGTCCCAGTACGGCAAGACGCTCGGCACGCCGGCGAGCGAGTAGGAGGCCGGTCCGCCGCCCCGGCGACGCCACCGGCACGAGGAGGTCCACAACATGGCCGACAGCACCGTCACCATCGTGGGGAACGTCACCCGCGACCCCGAGATGCGCTACACGCCGAGCGGCGTGGCGAAGGCGTCGTTCGGCGTCGCGGTCAGCCGGCGGTGGCAGAACCGCAACACCCAGGAGTGGGAGGAGCAGACCAGCTTCTTCAACGTCGTCTGCTGGCGCGACATGGCCGAGAACGTCTGCGAATCGATCGGCAAGGGCGCCCGGATCGTGGTGACGGGCCGGCTCGAGCAGCGGTCGTGGGAGACCGAGAGCGGCGACAAGCGCAGCGTGGTCGAGATCGTTGCCGACGACATCGGGCCGAGCCTGCGCTGGGCGACTGCCGAGGTGAAGCGCAACGAGCGCCGGGGCGGCTTCGACAGCGGCAGCGGCAGCGGCAGTGCCGGAGGCGGTGGCCGGGCCGCGGCGCCGGTCGCCTCGGGCGGCGGCGGGACGCCCGACGAGGGGGAGGAGCCCTTCTAGCCATGGCCCGACCACGACGCACCAAGCGGGACGCCCCGGAGCGCAAGCCCAAGAAGAAGATCTCGATCCTCGACAGCGAGGGGATCACCTGGGTCGACTACAAGGACGTGGCGCTGCTGCGCCGGTTCATGTCCGAGCGGGCCAAGATCCGGGCCCGGCGGGTGACCGGCAACGACGCCCAGCAGCAGCGCGCCGTGGCCCGGGCCATCCGGGTCGCGCGCGAGATGGCGCTGCTCCCGTACTCGGTCCGGCAGGTGACGCACCGCAGCAAGGGCAAGCGCGACCGCGGTCCCGACGGCGACCGGCCGCCCCGCCGCGAGGACATCCCGCCGCCGCCCGACGGCTCGGCCAGCGCCGAGCCGACGGAGGCGCCCGAGCCGGTCCCCGCCGACGCGGCCGCGCCCGAGCCGACCGAGGCTCCGGCCCCGCCCGCGGCGAAAGCCGAGGCAACCTCGTGAAGGTGGTGCTGCGCGAGGACGTCGACCACCTGGGTCGCAAGGGCGACCTCCTCGACGTCGCGGATGGCTACGCCCGCAACTTCCTCGTGCCGCGAGGGCTGGCGATGCGGGCCACGAAGGGCGTCGTCGCGCAGGCGGAGGCGATGCGTCGCAACCGCCAGGCCCGCGACGCCCGCGACCGGGGCGCGGCCGAGGAGCTCGCCGGCCGGCTCGCGGCCACGACGGTTCGCGTGGGCGTGCGAGCGGGCGAGGGCGGCAAGCTCTTCGGCTCCGTCACGAGCACCGACCTCGCCGACGCGCTGCAGGCCCAGACCGGCATCGAGATCGAGCGCCGCGCGATCGAGCTCGACGAGCCGATCAAGGAGCTGGGACCCCAGGAGGTGCCCGTCCGGCTGCACCCGGACGTCGCGGCCACCCTGCGGGTCGACGTCGCGGCCGACTGAGAGACACCTCTTTACTGGCGCGCGCTGTCACACCCTCGCCGCACGATCGGGGGGTGAACCCCTCGACTTCTCCCCACCCCTGGGGATGGCCGGCCCGGCAATTCACAAGGCTTTCGGGCTATCGATCCACAAGCCGGAGCGTTCATGCTGGCGCTTCCGACGTGGGGCTGAACGCCCGGTAACTGGGCGGGAAACGGGAGCGGGATACCAGGTGGTCCAGACCCTCGAGCCAGTCCGACGCCGCGCCGGCGCAGGACGGGTCCCCCCGCACAACCTCGAAGCCGAGGAGTCGTTGCTCGGCGCGATGCTGCTGTCGCGGGACGCGATCACGGCCGCGGTCGAGGCCAACGTCGACGCGCAGGACTTCTACAAGCCGGCCCACGCCCACGTGTTCGAGGCTGTGCTCTCCCTCTACGGCCAGGGCGAGCCCGTCGACCCGGTCACCGTGGCCGAGGAGCTGCGCCGCGCCGACCTGCTCGAACAGCTCGGCGGCCGCCAGGCGCTGCTGCAGCTCCAGGCCGCGACGCCAGCGTCGGCGAACGCCACCCACTACGCCAAGATCGTGAACGAGCTGGCGCTGCTGCGGCGGCTCATCGGGGTCGCGGGCGACATCGCGGAGATGGGCTACGACGACTCGCAGGAGGTCGTCGACACCCTCGACCGCGCCGAGTCGCTGGTGTTCGAGGTCGCCGAGCGCCGGGTCTCCGAATCGATGGTCAAGGTGTCCGACGCGCTGCAGGACACCCTCGACCAGCTCGAGGCCCTCTACGACAGCACCGGCGACATCACCGGCGTGCCAACCGGCTACAACGAGCTCGACCACCTCCTCCTCGGACTCCAGCCCTCGAACCTGGTCGTGGTGGCGGCCCGTCCCGGCGCCGGCAAGACCAGCCTCGCCCTCGGCGCGGCGGCGAACGTCGCGATGGAAGCGCGCAAGCCCGTCCTCTTCTTCTCGATGGAGATGGGCACGCTCGAGCTCACCAAGCGGCTGCTCGCCGGCGAGGCCCGGGTCGACGCCCGCCGGCTCCAGACCGGCAACATCCCGGAGGGGGACTGGACCCGGCTCAGCCACGCGGTCGGGCGGCTGGCCGAGGCCCCGCTGTTCATCGACGACAACCCGCACTGCACCGTCATGGAGATGCGGGCCAAGGCCCGGCGCACGAAGGCCCGCCACGGCTCGCTGGGGCTGGTCGTCGTCGACTACCTGCAGCTGATGACGCCGCTCACGAGACGAGCCGAGAACCGCCAGGTCGAGGTGGCCGAGATCTCCCGGGGCCTCAAGATCCTGGCCCGCGAGCTCGACTGCCCGGTCATGGCGCTGTCCCAGCTCAACCGCCAGCTCGAGTACCGGGCCGACAAGCGGCCGATGCTGGCCGACCTCCGGGAGTCGGGCTCCCTCGAGCAGGACTCGGACGTGGTCGTGTTCATCTACCGGGACGAGATCTACAACCCCGATTCGGACCAGCGCGGCACCGCCGAGATCATCGTGGCCAAGCACCGCAACGGGCCGACCGGGACGACCCGGCTCGCGTTCGTGGACCGGCTCACGAAGTTCGCCAACATGGCGCCTGAATAGGGGAGGCGGGGCACCGTCCCAGCCGAGCGCTACGCGTTCGACATCGCCCGCTGCGCCGCCTCCTTCGGCGGCGTGTGGGCGGCCTGGGACCGGGCCAGCGCCACCAGGCCGATCAGCATCGCCAGCGACGCGGCGGCGATCAGCGCTCGCTCCACGTTGTTCTTGGCGTGCAGGTGTTCGCGCAGGATCGCCAGCCCGACGATCGTCGCCACGACCGGCTCTCCGACCTCCATCGATGGCAGCGCCGCGGCGAGGGACCCGGCCTGGAACGCGCTCTGGACCATGACCAGCCCGCTGATGGACAGCACCGCCAGCCCGTAGAGCTCCCAGTGCCAGAACACCGAGATTGGGTCGCGCCCGAGGATGTGCACGACCACCTTCGTCAAGGCGGCGTTCACGCCGAACGTCATGCCGCTGGCGAGCCCGAACAGGGTGGCGCGGGCGGGGCCGTGCACGTGGCGCCGGGTCAGCGCGCCAACGGCGAGGACGATCGCCAGGACCAGCGCCGCCGGCGCCCAGTCGATGGCGGCCACGTCGAAGCGCCCTTCGGTCGGGCTCCCGATCTGGAGGAAGACGGCCAACCCGGCGCACAGCAGCAGTGCGGCGCCGAGGTCGGAGAGGTGCAGGCGTCGGCCGCTGACCGCGGCCTCGAGGAGGAGCGAGAACAGCAGCCCGCAGGCCAGCAGGGGCGCGACGACCAGCAGCGCGCCGAAGGCCAGCGCCGCGGCCTGCGCGCCGTAGCCGCCTACGTCGGCGACGAAGCCACCGACCCACGCCGGGTGCCGGGCCAGTGTCACGAGGAGGCCGGGCCGGAGCGCCTGGTCCTGGGGAGCCTCGGCCGCGATTCGTTGCTCGACGACGTTCGAGATCGCGAACAGCAGCGCCGAGGTCAGCGCCAGCACGACCGCGAGCGCCAGGCTCATGGCCTCCTCGTGTCCCGCATGGTCCCCTGAGGGGGTGCCGGCTCAGGCCTCCAGCGCCCGGTCCTCATCCCGCACGGTATCGAACCCGGTGGCGCGCACCCCCGGTGGAGCTCAGTCCGCGTGCTCGGTCGGCGTCGGGGTCGACGCGGGTGCGCCGGGGAGCTCGGGCGGCGGGGTGTGCGCCTCCTCCGGCTTGTGCTCGGCGCTCGGGGCGGAGTCGTCGTCGTCATCCAGCAGCAGCTGAAACTCCTCGTCCAGTCGGGCCCGCAGCGCTCGGAGCTCCCGGAGCGCGCGGGCCAGCCCGCGAGCGACCTTCGGGAGCTCCTTCGGCCCGAGGACGATCAGCGCGACGAGCAGGACGACGAAGATGTGGACCGGCGAGAAGGCGCCGGGCATCGCAGGGCCCGACCCGAGGGGTCAGGCGTCCTTCTTGTCCTGGGACGGCGTCTCCTCGGGGTCGTCGTGCATGCCCCGCTTGAGCTCGCGGCTCGCCTGCCCGACCGATCGCGCCAGCTTCGGCAGCTGCGAGCTTCCGAAGAGCAGCGCGATGAGGCCGATCACGAGCAGCGCCTCCCAACCGATGATCTCACCCAGGATCGGAACCATGGGTCCTCCTTACCGACCCTCGTGCCCGGGCGGTACCGAGCCCGTCGGGCGTCTCCCCACGGTACGTCAACCGCGGCCCGGTCGAACCACCGGCCCACCATCGATCGGCCAGGTCACGGGCCCGGCAGCCGCCGATGAGCGGTTCGTGAAGCGAGCGCTCGCCTCCCCGCCGCCGGATCGGGCGCCACGCACCGCCGGGCCCGACCCCGCGTCGCGACGTGCCGGCGTCCGAACGCCCGTCCCGATCCCAAGCGCCTGAGGCTTCGTCTCGTCTTCGCGACGGCGTTGTCCGATATCCACCATCTGAACGCCTTGTCTCCGTACCCTGACAACAGCCTTTAGCCCAAGTAGGGGGTTCTGCATGCTGGCAATCGGCGTGATGAGTGCGACCGCGCAGGCGATCTTCTTCACGGTTGGCCTGGTGGCGTTCGTTCTCGGCGGCATCGGCTACAAGCTGCCGAACGACCGGATCCACCTCGTGTCCCTAGGTCTGGCGGCTTGGATCTTCGTCGTCGCCTGGAACGCCTGGGCTCTCACCTGACCTGTTGCCGCCGCGTCCGCCGGGGCTCAGAACAGCTTGAGCTCCGGCGGCGCGCCGGCGCGCAGCTCCTCGAGGTCGACCTCGAGGCAGTCCACGCCGCGGCTGGCGGCGAACACGCGGGCCTGCGGCTTGATGCGGGTCGCGACCAGCATCCCGCGGGTGGGCGCGAGCGAACCGTCGCGGTCGAGCCGCTCCTGGTAGCGGAGCAGCTGCTCGACCCCGGTGATCTCGCCGACTCGCTTGACCTCGATCGCGACGGCGCGACCCTCGCCGTCACGGCAGAGGAGGTCGACCGGCCCGAGGTCGGTCGGGTACTCGCGGCGCACCAGCCGGAGTCCGTCGCCGAGGACGTCGACGCGCGCCGCCAGGAGCAGCTGGAGCTCGGCCTCCACGCCGTCCTTCGCTAAGCCGGGGTCGTCGCCGAGCTCGAACGAGTCGTCGAACAGCACCTCGTGCAGCTCGACGAGCAGGCGCTCGCCCTGCGGGTTGGTGGCCGTGATCACGCCGTCGGCCTCGGTGATCGAGCAGGGCGGGTTCATCCAGTTGAGCGGCTTGTAGGCCTTGGCGTCGGCGTGGATGGCGATCGAGCCGTCCGCCTTCAGCACGACGAGGCGCAGCGCGGGCTCGAGGCGGGCGCCGAGCCGACCCCTGTAGTCGACCGAGCAGCGAGCCACCAGCACGCGCACGGCGTGTTGGTACCACGCGGACGCGGGACGCGGCACCTACGATGCGGCGCCGGTTCGGCGAGGGAGGGGACGGCCATGCTGGCCAACTACAACAGCGACGCCTACAACATCGTGAAGATCCTGCACATCCTGTGCGCGATCATCGGGTTCGGCGGCGTGACCCTCAACGGCGTGTACGGCGCCCAGATCCGCGCCCGCGCCGGTCGCGAAGCGGCGGCGATCGGCCAGGCCGTCTACCGGGTCAGCACGGTCGCCGAGTACTTCATCTATGCCGTCTTCGTGCTCGGCCTCGCCCTCGTCGGTCTCGGGCACAACGCGTTCGACTTCGGCCAGACCTGGATCTGGCTGTCGATGGTCCTCTTCGTGATCGGGCTCGGTCTCTCGCACGGCGCCCTGCGACCGAGAGTCCGTCGCATGAACGCCCTCATGGAGGAGCTGGCCGCCGCCCCGGCCGGGACCAGCGGCGGGCCGCCGCCCCAGGCCGCGCAGCTGGAGGCGCTCGGCAAGCAGGTCGCCGCGATCGAAGCGGTCCTCGACGTGCTGCTCGTCGTGATCCTCGTGTTCATGGTCTTCAAGCCGGGCGGCCCCCGCTTCTGAGGAAGGCCGCGCCTCCCGCTCGAGCGCAGTCGGGCGCTACCGTGCGCTCATCAGCTTCTACATCGAGGTCCTGCTCGAGATCACGACCGCGCTCGGCGCAGCGCTGTTCGTCGCCAACGCGCTGGCGCTGGTCCGCCGGCGGGCCGACGCGCAGCAAGCTGCTCGGGAGGCTGCCACGCGTGCCCGCCCCGGAAGTCCGGTTCGCAAGCAGGTCCGGGTCGCGACCACTGGGACGCTGCCCCAGGCTCCGATCCTCCGATCAGTGACCTACATGGCACTCGGGCTGATCGTCGCGGTCTGGGGGATCGCGACGCTCACCTCCTGAGCGAACGCGACGTTCAGCAACGCGGACCGGCTACATGCTGCCGCGGAACATGATCTGGTTGCGCACCGCCCGTGCAGTGCGAAGGCACTGACAGCGTCCCGCGGCAGTTCCGCGCCGAGAGCAGGCATGACGAACCGCGCGACACGGGCCGTGCCGACGGGTTTTGGAGGCGCCACTGCGACGACCCTCTAGGATCTCGCCGGTGCTGGCCGCCTACCTGCTCAAGTCATCCCGGTGTGATCCCGCCCAGCCGGTCCAGCACTGCTGCCATCTCACAGGGGGGGCGCCTTCGTGACGGTGGCCGTCTTCTCACCGCGGTACGCGCCGGATCCAGGAGGCATTGAGCGGCTGCTGTCGCACGTGCTTCCGATGTTGACCGCCCACGGTCACGAGTTCGTCGTCGTCACGGGGACCGACGACGCCTCGGAGAAGGTCGACGTCATCGACGGCATTCATGTCTACCGAATGCCGTTCGACGAAGCGATTGATTCAGGGCGCCCCGGAGACATCCTCCACCTGGCGAGGAGGCTCCGCGATGTTGAGCTGATGCACGATGTCGACGTACGGCACATCCATGGTTTCGGCGACATCGGGCTGTGGTTCGCCCTGCGATGTCACCAGCGAAGGCCGTGCCCCCTCGCTATCAGCGTGCACGGGACGCTGGACAGCGCGGGCCCGATCGCAACCATGGCTCGAACGTTGCTGTGTTCGGCAATGGTTGTCTCCGTCGTCTCTGACGCCGTTCGGAGTTCGGTCCTCGCCGTGGTCCCCGAGGTCAGCCACCGCGTCCGGCTAATCCGAAACGGGCTCCCGAGCCAAGCAACCACGCCGCGTCCGTGGGCGCGTGGACCGCTCGTGGCAGTCGGGCGACTCGAGCACCAGAAGGGCTTCGACGTCGCGCTCGACGCATTGGCGCTGCTCGACGAGTCGTGCACCGATATCGATCTGGTGATCGTGGGAAACGGCAGTCGGCGGGACGACCTTCGGTCACGAGCCGCCCGGCTCGGACTCGCTCACCGTGTCCGGCTCGTTGGTCAGCTGCCCGCCGACGGTGTCATGTCGGTGCTCAATGACGCTTCGGTCGTGCTCGTGCCGGCGCGGACGATGGAGGGCTTCTCGCTCGTGGCACTGGAGGCGGCGCAGATGGGCCGCCCGGTGGTGGCCTCAAGCGTCGGCGGGCTGGCCGAGACGGTCGAGGACGGCGTGACCGGCATGATCGTGCCGCCGGAGGACCCGGCGGCGCTCGCGGCGGCGGCCGAGACGCTGCTGCGTGATCCCGAGCGGGCTCGTGCGATGGGCCGCGCCGGTCAACGCCGAGCCGCGACGCACTTCGACCTCGCGTGCTGCGTCAAGGCGTACGACCAGCTCTATCGGGACCTTTATGCGTGTGCTCGGCCGCTCGCCACACTCGGGGCGGAGGGCGGCCGTGACTGAGCGGGTGCTGGCGATCAAGGTTCCGGTCGTGACGCACGAGCGCCTCGACGATGAGGTGATTGCCATCAACCTCGAGACCGGCATCTACTACGCGCTGGTCGGCACCGCGGCCGACATCTGGTCGTCGTTCGACCCGGCCTCAACGACCAGCGTGGTCGCCGACCAGTTGACGCTGCGGTATGGCGCCAACGCGAGTCGGGTCAAGAGCGACGTCGAAGCGTTCTCGCTCCGGCTTGAGGCTGCCGGCCTGCTCATCTGCAGCACCGACGGACACCGGGAAGGCGCGCCCGTGATTCCGCGCCTGGCCCCCGGAGCGCGGTGGGAGACGCCACAGCTCGAGGAGTACCGGGACATGGCCGACCTCGTGCTGCTCGATCCGATCCACCAGGTCGACGAGACCGGCTGGCCGCGTCTTCCCGAGCCGCAGGAGTGAGCCCCCCGCACTCAACAGCACGCTTCTTCGCCTCCAGCCGTGCCTTGTTCGCCGCTGCTGCCGAGGCGGCTGGTGCTCGTGAGCGCTGCTATCAGATCGCCGGACACGAGCTGCTCGTTCGGTTCGCGGGATCCGAGCTCGTCGCGCGCACGGACCCGGCGCTCGGGGCGGTCCGAGGCACTGCCGCATCGCCTGACCCCGAAGTGACGATCGAGATGTGGGACAGCGCCGCGTCTGGGATCCCAATGCCGCGCCCACCGTGGTCGCCGAACGACCTGAAGCCCCTCGGACTCGTGGGGCCGTACTGCGACGATCGGTTCCACACCGCGGTGGACGTGCACACGGCGTCGCTGAGCACCTTCGACGCGGCGGCGCGGCGGGCGCAGTTCTGGCTGCACGATGCTCGGCGAATGGCGTACTGGCAGTCGGCATCGCCGCTGCGCCTCATCCTCTCCTGGTGGGCGAACAGCGTCGACATGCAGCTCACGCATGCGGCCGCAGTCGGATCCGCCGGGAGGGCCGTGCTGCTCGTCGGCGGAGCCGGCGCCGGCAAGTCGACGACCTCGCTCGCCTGCTTGGCGGCCGGACTCGACTTCTTCGGCGACGACTACTGCCTCGTCGCGGTCCAACCAAAGCCGCGTGTGCATGGGGTCTACGCCACCGCCAAGCTTCAGCCCGCGGCGCTGGCGATGCTGCCGAGCAACATCGGGACCGTGCGGAACGCGTCGCGCCTCCGGCGCGAGAAGGCCATCCTCGATCTACCCGCCCCGGCCTCGCGCCGATTGGCCGACGGCGCGGCGATCACCGCCATCGTGGCTCCGTGCGTGACCGGGCGCGTCGCCTTGGAACGCATCAGCGCTGGCGCGTCCCTTCGCGCCATGGCACCGAGCACGATTTTCGGGCTGTTCGGTGCCACGTCGGGGAGCCTGCGCCGACTCGCCTCTCTCGCCGCGACGGTTCCCGGTTACCGCCTGGAGTTGGGGGCGGACGTCGACCGAGTGGTCGACGCGGTCACCTCGCTGGTACGCGCAGCATGACCCCGACCGTCAGCGTCGTGATTCCGGTCCGAGACGGAGCCAAGTACCTCGCCGAAGCGCTGGAGAGCGTCCTCACCCAGTCCTATCAAGCGGCGGAGGTGATCGCGGTTGACGATGGCTCGCAGGACCGGACGCCGGAGGTGCTCGCCGAGCACGGGCGCTGGGTACGCGTAATCCGCCAGGGCCCGCTCGGTCTGGGCACCGCCCTCAACCGTGGCATCGCATCGTCGAAGGCGGAGCTCCTGGCGTTCTGTGACTCCGACGACGTGTGGACACCCCTGAAACTCGAACGCCAGGTCACGCATCTGCGCCGACATCCCGGTCATGCCGGCGTCGGCGGACTGATCCAGCAGTTCGTGACCCCGGACGTCCCTCAGTTGACGGGGAAGGTGCGCATCGATGTCCGCCCTGTAGCCGCTGCGCTCCTGGGGACGCTGCTGTTGCGCCGAACGGCCGCCGACCGAGTCGGACCCTTTGAGGAGACAGCAGCAACGGCGACCACCGTGGACTGGGTTGGACGCCTTCGGCACCTCGGCTTGCAGATCGATGCGCTCGAGGAGGTGGTGCTGCTGCGACGCATCCACGGCGGCAACATGACGATGAAGAGCGCCGACCAGACACGGGCGAGGTTGCTCTCGGCGCTCCGGGCTCAGCTTGGGCGAAACCGCGCCGCGCCGCGACCGTGAGGCGTCCGGCGCGTTTCCAAGACCTGTCGGAGCGCGACCGACTGCTGCTGCACGCTTCGGTAGGCCGTGGTCCGGGCGCTCTCGGGGCATGGCGCACCTGGGTCGGCGATGCCGACCTCGGCGATATCCCCTACCCGGAGGCGCGACTGCTCCCGCAGGTGTTCTCCAACCTCGCGGCCCAGGAGCTGGCGACCGACCTGCCGCCTCGGATGCGGGGGAAGTACCGGTGGGTCTGGTCGTCGAATCATCTGCGGGCGAAGACGGTCGCGCGGGCGCTACGCGAACTGGAACGGCACGGGATCGCGACGATCCTCCTGAAGGGCGCGGCGCTCGTCGCGGCCGAGCGGTGCTCGTGGGGAGCCCGCGAGATGGGCGACGTCGACATCCTCGTGCGAACGGCGCAGGCCGGCGCGGCAGCCGCCGTCCTCGAGAGGCTCGGCTGGCGGGGCATCGAAGGTGTCGACGCCGACTACATCGCGCGCAGACTCGTTCGCCGACGCCAAAGCTGGAACTTCGAGGGCCCACCATCTGGCAGTCTCGATCTGCACTGGCGCGTCGTCGACCGAATGGGCACTGAGCACGCCGAGGACCTCGTCTGGCGGGCCGGTCGTACCGCTACCTTCGGCGACGTCGAGACTCAGTGGCTCGACGACGCTGCCCACCTCGTCCAAACGATCGAGCACGCCGCGCACGGCGAGCCGGCGCACCGACTGGTCTGGGTCAGCGACGCCGCGAGTCTGCTTTGCCGTGTCGACCCGGCGAGGCTCCGCCGGGTGACGTCTGCGCTCGGCCTCCGTGAGCTCGTGATCGAAGGCCTCGAGCTTGCGGGCTGGGCGCTGCGCTCTAGCGCGGCGACTGATCTAGCTCGACGGCTGCGCGGGCAGCCGAGGTCCGTGCGTGAGCGACTTCTCACGCTGGCCGTCGACGACGCGAGTCCCCAGCGCGCTCCTGCTGTCATGCACCTCATACGGGAAGGCATGGCACGGCAGGTGAGTCCGCAGCATCCCGTCAGCTCAGCACGCGCGCTTGTAGCGCGTGGCGTCGAGCCGAGTTGCACGCGTCACAGGCTCGTCAGCACCGCGCTCGGGATGGCTGGCCGTCCCCGATTGTTCGAAGCCGCGCTCATCCGCCTCGGCGGCCCGATCGCACGCCCCCCGAAGTCGCGCAAGCTGCCGCCCGGCGTGTGGATCGATGTCGGCACCGGCGCCATGCTCGACATCGTCGGTGGTCCGGGTTGGGCATGGCCTCAGCCTGGCGGTTCCGGCGTCTGGGCCGAGGGCGCGGAGGCAAGGCTTGTGCTTGACCTCGACCTTCCAGACGGCGAGGAGGTAGCGCTCCAGTTTCTTCTGGGGCCGTTCGTTTACTTCTGTCCGAATCCGTCGGTGATCGTGTCGGTGAACGCTCGACCGTTGGCTGAGTGGGACCTCCGCGCTGGAGACCCTGGGCCAAAGACGGTCGAGGTTCCGGGCCGGCTTGTGGACTGGTGTCGACCGATCGAGATCACCTTCCGTCCTCGAGCACCGCGCGAATCCGAGCAACGGCCCCTGATCTTCGAGCCCGCTTATCGCCGTACCTTCCTTCAGCTCCGGGCCCTGCGCGCCCGCCCGGCGTCGGACGACGGTGAGTATCGACGCGACGTCGTCGCCGCCTGGGACGACGTGGCGCGTGGCCAGCGCGCGCAGGAGGCAATCAACCCGCTCGGCACAGACCCGGAGGCGTACCTGCGGTCCGGCGCGAAGGCGACGGTCGAGCTTGCCGCCCTCATCGGCGATGATCCCGGCCTGAGCATCGTTGACTTCGGCGCTGGCGATGGCCGCGTGACCCTGCCGCTGTCGCTGCGGTATCGCAGGGTCATCGCCATCGACTCATCGCCTGCGATGTTGGAGCGCTTGCGATGCCACTGCCCTGGCGTTGAGACCGTCCTCGCCGACGGCATCGACGACGTCGGGCTGCCGACCGACGTCGATGTGGTGGTGGCACTGGCGGTGCTCATCCACCACCGCCACGCGGATGCGGCCCGGATGATCCGTGGGCTGACGTCGATGTTGCGCTCCGGCGGCAAGCTGATCCTCGACCTCGCTCTCTACGAGATCGGGCGGGAACCCAGGCACTGGAGCGACATCTCGGTGTGGACGCGGGCCGAGCTCGAGATGCTCGCTGCCGACCTCGGCCTCGAGATCCTCACCGCGCCCGTTTCACCCGGGGAATTCGACGGCACCACGCTCGGTCCGAACCACGGAAAAGTTCTGGTGCTCCGAAAGCGCTGATCGCAGGACCGCTGTGGTGACGAACGACGCCGAGAACCAGTTCGACGAACCGCCCGCGGTGCCGCGCCCGCTCGACGGCCGGATCGCCGTCGTGACGGGTGTCAGCCGTCGTCGTGGGATCGGCTTGGCCCTGACTCGGCGCCTGCTCGCCCTCGGCGCGCGGATCCTCGCCCAGTCTTGGAGTGAATACGACCGGGATCGGCCATACGGTCCAGATCCTGGCGGCGCGGACGCCGCGGTCGCCGAGCTCGGCGCCCGCGAGGACCAACTTCGCGATATCGCGCTCGATCTCGGCGATCCTGGGTCGCCAGCCCGGCTCGTGAACGAGGCTGTCACGACGTTCGGCGGCATCGACATCCTCGTTGTGAACCACACCCGCACGTCGCAGCAGTCCCTGCAGGCAATGACCGCGGCGGAGCTGGATCGGTCGTGGGCTGTGAACACTCGGGCCAGTCTTCTGCTCGTCCAGGCGTACGCGAACGCGCACGATGACGGTCGTCCCGGCCGAATCGTGCTGTTCACCTCGGGCCAGCACCTCGCGCCGATGGGCGGTGACCTTCCGTACGCCGTCACGAAGGGGGCAATCCACCAGATCACGCTCACGCTGTCCGACGTGCTCGCGGACCGGGGGATCACGGTCAACGCGATCAACCCGGGGCCGACCGACACGGGCTGGGCTCCCCCCGAGCTGATCGATCGTCTCGCGCCCGCGTTCCCAGCTGGGCGCTGGGGAGCGCCCGACGATGCCGCGAGGCTCGTGGCCTGGCTGGTGAGCGACGAGGCGGCGTGGATCACCGGACAGGTCATCAACTCCGAGGGAGGCTTTCGTCGGTGGATGGGCGCGACCTGAAGAGGGCGTTCAGACCTTCTGCCCACCTGTGAGCCGGCCTCAGAACATGTCGGGACGACGATCGGGCGTCCGGGCCAGGTTCCGCTGGGACGTCGAGGGGCTACGGGGCCTCGCCGTCTTGCTGGTCGTTCTGTTCCACGCCCGCGTCGCGGGCTTCCACGGCGGCTACATCGGAGTCGATGTCTTCTTCGTCATCTCGGGTTACCTGATCACTCGACTCTTGGTCGCCGAGCTGCACTCGACAGGCCGCATCTCACTGAGAGCTTTCTACGCACGGCGAGCCCGTCGGATCCTGCCAATGGCCACTCTCGTCATCGCCGCGACCGTCGTCGTGTCCTCCCTGCTTGTTGCCCCGCTCGTCGTCCCGCAGATCGCCCACGACGGGCTCGCCTGCGCGCTCTTCTTCTCCAATGTCCGGTTTGCCTCGCAGACGACGAACTACTTCGCACCGCACCTCGGGCCGTCTCCGCTTCTTCACTTCTGGTCACTCTCGTTGGAGGAGCAGTACTACCTGGTGTGGCCAAGTCTCCTGTTGTTAGTCGCGGGACGTTCCGTGCGCCCCCGACGGCTCTTGATCGCGCTCGGGATGCTCTTCGCATCCTCGCTGACCGTCTCGATACTGCTCACCCGGTACTCGAAACCGTGGGCGTTCTATTCGATCCCATCCCGGGCATGGGAGTTCGCCGTCGGCGGCATGCTTGCGGTGGTTGGCACGGCTTGGTTGCCGTCGGTACTCCGAAGCGCGCTCGCGTTCGGCGGGTTAGGTCTCATCGGGGCAGCGGCGACGATGTACAGCGCCAACACCGCGTTTCCCGGCTGGGTCGCGCTCATGCCGGTTTGTGGTGCGGCGGCTGTCATCGCTGGGGGAACGGGGGCCGGGTCGCTCCTCACGGCGGGGCCCCTGCCGTGGCTTGGCCGGCGGTCGTATGGGCTCTACCTCGTCCACTTCCCGCTCCTGGTCTTGACGCCGGTCGCGGTCGGGCACCCTCTGAACCTCGGGGAACGATCCCTCGTATGCGTGGCGGCGGTCATGGTGAGCGCGGTCACGTACCGCTGGATCGAGAACCCAGCCCTCTCGAGCGACTGGCTAATTCGACGGCCGAGGCGCGGCCTTGCGGTGGGCGGAACGCTGGTCGTCGCGACGCTGCTGGTCATCGGAACCGTGCTGGTGTCGGCGCCGCCCCTGCAGGGACGCGGGGCAGCGGCCACGGCCGTCCGTCCGAGCTCCGTGCCGGAAGTCCAACGCGAGCTCGCGATCGGTCTGGCGACTCGGGCTGTCCCCCGTAACCTCGCTCCCCCATTGCCAGACGTGCCCAATGACATGCCGCGCTACATCACGGACGGCTGCAACGACGACTACCCGAACAGCAACCTCCCGGCGCCTCGCTGCGTCTATGGGGACCGTCGAGCGCGGTCCTACGTGGTGTTGCTCGGCGACTCCCATGCGGGTCAGTGGTTCCCGGCCCTCGACCTCATTGCGAGGCGCCATCACTGGGCGCTCATCCCATTGACCAAGTTCTCCTGCCCAGCGCCAAGCGTCACCTTCTTTGTACCGATGCTTGGGCGCAACTATGACGAGTGTGACGCCTTTCGTCAGCGCGCAATAGCGAGGATTCGGCAGCTGAAGCCCGAGCTGGTCGTGCTGTCAAGCTCGAAGGGCTACGGCACCGTTGCTCGCCCCACCGAATGGCAGCGGGGGTATCAGGCCACGCTCACCGCCATCCGTCCCGCGGCGAAGGAGATAATTGTCCTCGGCGACGGCCCGTACTGGACCACCGACCCGCCGACATGTGTCTCGTCCAACCTCGGAGACGTGCGGTCGTGCGTTCGACCGGTGTCGGAGGCCATCGACGGGCCCCATAGCCTCGCCGAGCAGAAGGCGGCGCGAGCGGCCGGCGCTCGGTTCGTCGATCCGGTCCCTTGGCTATGTGTCCCGGCTGGTTGCCCGATGGTTGTCGAGAACCTTCTCGTATACCGCGACACAAACCACGTCACGACGGTCTTCTCCCGCTGGCTCGCCAACGTGTTGGAGCGGGCGATCCAGACCTCTCACGGTTAAGTCCGCTGCGGTAGGCGCCCGCGAGCCAGACTTGCTCGCCACGAGACCTCCGCTCCGCCCAGGGGACGCCGCGTCACACTTGGGGGTGGGACGCGCCGACCGCCGGCCAAGCGCGGCAACGGAGCGGGTGACGGGAATCGAACCCGCGTTCTCAGCTTGGGAAGCTGATGTTCTGCCGCTGAACTACACCCGCGCGGCGCAGGACGCTACCAAAGCAGCCTGGCGGTCCGATCGGTGGACACCGGACCGCTACCGCCCGAGCTGCTGCGACCCGAAGCCGTCCCCTCATCGGGCGGCCCGGTTGCTCACGAACTGGGTCAAGGGGCTGCTGTCGATGTGGATGAACCCGCGGAACGGATAGTCGAGCGCGGCCGCGAGCGCGAGCGTGATCGACACGCCGACGACGAGCGCGCCGATGATCAGCAGATGGGACCGCCGGTGCCGCGTGTCCATGAGGGTCGCGACGGCGAGGACGGTGCCGGCGAGGACGGCGAGGATGACGAAGAGGGAGGTTGGGATCGTGGCCTTCGTCGAGTTCACGAGGTTGCTGCGGGTCTGGGACACCTGGGCCAGCGCGCTCAGGATCTCCGCGTAGGCGGCCTTCCCCGACTCGGTGGACGGCTCGATGGTCGAGACGACGCGGTAGATGTTCTCGAGGGCGGCGTCGATCACCGGGCTCGGCTTCGAGCTGTGCGCCAGCCCGGGCAGTCCGATGCGCACATCGAGCCGCGCGTACGCGAGGACCGAGTGCCGGATGGCCTCGCCCTCGGTCTGGGGCAGGTTCCGGCTGTTCTCGAAGATGATGCTGAGTTGGGCCGCCTTCGACGACACCTCGTCCTGAGCGTTGCGCAGCTGGCTGTACTCGTCGACGATGACGAGCGCGACCAGGACCGCGTAGACGGTCGCGAGCGCCTGGAGCGTCGTCGAGGCGGTGGGGCCCGCCGTCTGGCGGACCGACACCGGCACCAGCCGCCGCCGCATGATCCCGTCGACGGCGACGGTGAAGAGGAGCGCGCCCGCCGCGAACAGCGGGAACAGCGCCCACGGGGGGAGCGAGCCGATCCAGGTCATCGGCCCGGCCGGTCAGACGCCGGGCTGGAACTCAGCCGTCGACGAGGCGGGCGCGGTGTCGGCGCGCTGGAGTCCCTCGAGCAGGACCTCGGCGATGTCCTGCACCTTCACGTCATCGTCGCGCTGGGCCTCCTTCACGCCGTCCTCGAGCATCACGTAGCAGAAGGGGCACGCCACCGCGATCCGGGACGCGCCCGTCGCGAGCGCCTCCTGGGTCCGCTCGGTGTTCACCTTCTTGCCGACCCGCTCCTCCATCCACATGCGGGCGCCGCCGGCGCCGCAGCAGAGGCCCCGGGTCCCATTCCGGGGCATCTCAACCACGTCGATGCCGCGCAGCGAGCCAACCACCTTGCGCGGCGCCAGGTAGATGTCGTTGTGGCGACCCAGGTAGCAGGAGTCGTGGTAGGTGACCCGCTCGTCGAGGGACGCGCCGTCGAGGGACAGCCGGCCGTCCTCGATCAGCTCCATGAGGAACTGCGCGTGGTGCACGACCTCGTAGTTGCCGCCCAGCTGGGGATACTCGTTCTTCAGCGTGTTGAAGCAGTGCGGGCACTGGGTGAGGATCTTGCGGACGCCGAGCCCGTTCAGGGCCTCGATGTTCTGCAGGGCGAGCATCTGGAAGATGTACTCGTTGCCGCTGCGCCGGGCCGGGTCCCCGGTGCACAGCTCGCTCGGGCCGAGGATGGCGAAGTCGATGCCCGCCCGCCGCAGCAGCTGGGCGACGGCCCGGCTCGTCTTCTTGTTCCGGTCGTCGAAGCTGCCGGCGCAGCCCACCCAGTACAGGTACTCGTGGTCGAAGGGGCCCGAGGCGTCGATGACCGGGACCCCCTCGAGGTCGCGGGCCCAGTCGGCCCGGTCGCCCTGGTTGAGCCCGTACACGTTCGACGAGTTCTCCATCGAGCGGTAGGTGTTGCCGAGCTCGGCCGGGAAGTCGCTCTCCATGAGAGAGAGGTAGCGGCGCATGTCGAGGATCTTGTCGAGGATCTCGATGTCGACCGGGCAAATCTCGTCGCAGGCCTTGCAGCTGGTGCACGACCAGAGCTCCTCGGCCGTGATCCGCTGGAAGACCGAGTCGGCGGTGACGGTGATGTCCCGGTCGACCCCGACCGGCGGGGCGACGGCCGGGTCGCCGGTCGCCGCCATCACCTCGCCGACCTTCAGCACGATCTCGCGGGGGTCGAGCGGCTTGCCGGTGAGGTGGGCCGGGCAGACCGACGTGCAGCGGCCGCAGATGGTGCAGGCGTCGGTGTCGAAGAGCTGCTTCCAGGTGAAGTCCTCGACCGTCGAGGCACCGAAGGTCTCGAGCTCGGTCTCCATGAGGTTCGGCATCGGCCGCATGGCGCCCTTCGGGCGCTCGCGATCGGCGAGGTACATGTTCATGGGGGACGTGATCATGTGACGGAGCTTCGTGGTGGGCAGGATCACGAGGAAGGCCACGAAGGTGGCGAAGTGCACGACCCACATCGTGCGGTGCAGGTCCGAGAGCGTCCCGTGTGACCACCCCGACCACAGCGCGGAGAGGCCCCACCCGACGTAGGACCACTCCTCGAAGTGCGGTCGGCCCTCGAGGGCGATCCGGAATCCCTCGACGAGGAAGCCGGTCACGCCGAGGAGGAGGAACGTGGTGAGGATCACCGCGTCCTCGGGCTTGGTCTTGATGCGGATCCGGTACGGCCGCTGCACGTAGCGGCGCCCGATCGCCCACACCAGCCCGACCACGAAGACGATCCCGAACGTGTTCGCGGTGGCCTTGTAGCCCTGGTACACGTCACCGTGGAGGAACTTGAGCGACGGCGGCAGCTGGTGGTCGATCTCGAGGATCACCGTGGCCGCGAACAGGACGAGGAACCCGAAGTAGATGCAGGAGTGCATGACGCCGGCGGCCGGGTCCCGCAGCAGGGTCCGCATCCAGACGCCGGCGCGGAAGTCGCGGAGCCGGTGGTGCACGTTGGCCCGGGTAGTGCGCCGGTCTTCGGGGCCGCCCCGGAGGTAGTTGCGCACCCGCAGCGAGACCAGCCACGCGACCACGAAGAGCATCCCGGCGACGGTGGCGTAGAAGAGCCAGTAGATCGGGTCCGGGACGTCGAGGAACACGGTCCGGGAGACCCGGGACGTGTCGTGCCACTCGGTGATCCGGGGCGCGACGCCGGAGGCGATCGCCCCCGCGGCGGCCAGGAGGCCCACCACCAGCACGACCTGGGTCGTGGTGAGGGGGAAGCGGCGCCGCACGGCAGGCAACCTACCGCCGGGTGCTGCGGGGGCTCGGCCTGCGACGGCGGGCGGCGGGGCCCGCGCCGGTCACTGGACGGTCTGGGCGTCGAACTCGCGCAGCCGGTGCGCGAGCCCGGTCAGCAGCTTGTGCGCGAAGCCTGGCACCTCGTCGATCATGGCCGCGAACTCGCGCTGGCCGAGCACCGCGAAGTCCATCTCGGTCTTGGCGGTCACCGTCGCGTTGCGGGGGGAGCGGTCGAGGAGGGCGAGCTCGCCGAACGATGCGCCGGGGCCGAGGGTGGCGACGCGCCGGCCGTGCCGGGTGACCTCGGCGGTGCCGTCGAGGATCACGAAGAACTCGGCGCCGGCCGCCCCCTCCCGGACCAGCACCTTGCCGGCCGGCACCTTGACCCGCTCGGCCCGCCGGGCGATGAGCTGGAGCTCCTTCTTGGAGCAGGCGGAGAAGAGGGGGACTTTGGCCAGGTCCGGGAAGGCGCCTCGACCAGCCATGGCGGCAATCTACCGATCCTGTCAACGGCCCGCGGGTGGGGAGCCGGCCGGGAATAGGGCCTCCCGCAGCAAAGTTGATACCGTCACACTCAAGCTTTTCGACACGGAGGCCATTCCCCATGCCTAAGGCCGTCGGCATCGACCTCGGCACCACCAACTCGGTCGTCTCGGTTCTCGAGGCGGGCGAGCCGACCGTCATCCCCA
Organism: uncultured Actinomycetes bacterium; assembly: GCA_937927875.1. Lineage (GTDB taxonomy): Bacteria > Actinomycetota > Acidimicrobiia > IMCC26256 > PALSA-555 > PALSA-555. The sequence goes on from CALEYV010000037.1 coordinate 31,565, forward strand.
ACGCCGAGGGGTCACGCACCACCCCGTCCGTCGTCGCCTTCTCCAAGACCGGCGAGGTGCTGGTCGGCGAGGTGGCGAAGCGGCAGGCGATCACGAACCCGGACCGCACCATCCGCTCGGTGAAGCGCGAGATGGGAACGTCGTGGGGGATCGAGATCGACGGGAAGCAGTACTCGGCCCAGGAGATCTCGGCCCGCATCCTCCAGAAGCTGAAGCGGGACGCGGAGGCCTACCTCGGCGACAGCGTCACCCAGGCCGTGATCACCACGCCGGCCTACTTCGACGACGCCCAGCGCCAGGCCACCAAGGAGGCCGGTGAGATCGCCGGCCTCGAGGTGCTGCGCATCATCAACGAGCCCACCGCGGCCGCGCTGGCCTACGGGCTCGACAAGGAGAACGACCTCACGATCCTCGTCTTCGACCTCGGCGGCGGCACGTTCGACGTGTCGGTGCTCGAGCTCGGCGAGGGCGTGTTCGAGGTGAAGGCCACGGCCGGGAACACCCACCTCGGCGGTGACGACTGGGACCAGCGGGTCATCGAGTGGATGGTCTCGGAGTTCAAGAACGCCCACGGCGTGGACCTGGCGGCCGACAAGATGGCCACCCAGCGCCTGAAGGAGGCGGCCGAGAAGGCCAAGATCGAGCTGTCGTCGCTGCAGGAGACGACGATCAACCTCCCCTTCATCACCGCGACCCAGGAGGGGCCGCTGCACCTCGAGCTCAGCCTGTCGAGGGCCAAGTTCCAGGAGCTGACCGCCGACCTGCTCGACGCCTGCAAGGGCCCGTTCGAGCAGGCGATCCGCGACGCCGGTCTCAGCCGCGACACGATCGACCGGGTGATCCTGGTCGGCGGGTCGACGCGCATGCCGGCGGTGCAGGACCTGGTCAAGGACCTGACCGGCAAGGAGGGCGACAAGGGCGTCAACCCCGACGAGGCCGTCGCGGTCGGCGCCGCCATCCAGGCCGGCGTCCTGAAGGGCGACGTGAAGGACGTGCTGCTCCTCGACGTCACGCCGCTGTCGCTCGGCATCGAGACGAAGGGTCAGATCATGACCCGGCTCATCGAGCGGAACACGACCATCCCGACCAAGCGGTCCGAGGTGTTCACCACCGCCGACGACAACCAGCCCAGCGTCGAGATCAAGGTGCTCCAGGGCGAGAGCGACATGGCGTACCGCAACAAGATGCTCGGCACGTTCCAGCTGGTCGGCATCCCGCCGGCCCCGCGCGGCGTGCCCCAGGTCGAGGTCACGTTCGACATCGATGCCAACGGCATCGTGCACGTGAGCGCCAAGGACCTCGGGACGGGCAAGGAGCAGGCCATGACCATCACCGGCGGCACCGCGCTCGGCAAGGACGAGATCGACCGCATGGTGAAGGAGGCCGAGGCCCACGCCGAGGAGGACCGGAAGCGCCGCGAGGAGGCGGAGACCCGCAACAACGCCGACGCGCTCGTCTTCCAGACCGAGAAGCTCCTGAAGGAGCAGGCGGACAAGGTCACGCCCGACGACCGGGCCAAGATCGAGGCCGCCCTCGGCGAGCTGAAGACGGCCCTCGCGGGCACCGACATCGACGCCGTCCGCCAGAAGCACGAGGCGCTGATCGCCGCCAGCCAGGAGTTCGCCCAGCGCCTGTACCAGGCCGCGCAGGCCCAGCAGGCGAGCGCGGACCCGGGTGCGGGCGGCGGGACCGGCCCGGCCGGCGGCGGCGCCCCGCCCCCGTCGGATGACGAGGTGGCGGACGCCGAGATCGTCGACGAGGGTGAAGAGCGCAGCGCGTGATGCCCGAGTCCGAGCCGGTCGACCGGGAGGTCGCCGCCGACGAGCCGTCCGCGGAGGCGGCCGAGGCTGACCTGCACGCCGATCTCGCCGCGATCGCCAAGGAGCGCGACGAGATGCGGCTGCTCGCGCAGCGGGTGCAGGCCGACTTCGAGAACTACCGGAAGCGGATGCTCCGGGAGCAGACCGAGGCCATCGCTCACGCCAGCGAGTCGATGGTCGAGCAGCTCCTGCCGGTGCTGGACAGCCTCGAGCTGGCGCTCGGCCAGCTCGGGGACGCCGACGAGCAGGTCCGCAAGGGCCTGGAGCTCGTGTACGGCGAGCTGCTCGGGGTGCTGGAGAAGGCCGGGCTCGAGCGCATCGACGCCATCGGCGTCCCGTTCGACCCGACCGTGCACGAGGCGGTCCTGCAGGAGGGCGAGGCGGAGGGGGAGCCGGTCGTCGTCGACATCGTGCGGACGGGCTACCGCCTCAAGGGACGGGTGCTGCGTCCAGCCATGGTGAAGGTCGCGCGCAAGGACTGAAGAAGAGATGGCACCGCAGCGGGAGTGGTTCGAGAAGGACTACTACGCGGTCCTCGGCGTCGAGCCCGGCGCGAGCGACCGCGAGATCCAGCGCGCGTATCGGCGCCTGGCCAAGGCCAACCACCCCGATGCCAACGCCGGCGACGCCGAGGCGGAGGAGCGCTTCAAGGAGGTCTCGGCCGCCCACGACGTGCTCGGCGACCCCGAGAAGCGCAAGGAGTACGACCAGGTCCGCGAGATGGTCGCGTCGGGAATCGGGCCCAGCGGCCCGGGCGGGTTCGGCGGGTTCGGGCCCGGCTTCGAGGGCGCGACCTTCCAGTTTGACGACGGCGGCGGGCTCGGCGACCTGCTCGGCAACCTGTTCGGCACCGCCCGCGGCGGCGGGCGGCGCCGCGGCCGCGCCGCCACCGGCCCGATCCGCGGCGTTGACCTCGAGACCGAGCTGCACCTCGACTTCATCGACGCCGTCCACGGCGTCACGACCAGCGTCGGCGTCACCTCCGACGCGACGTGCTCGCGCTGCGGCGGCAACGGCGCCGAGCCCGGCACGTTCCCGCAACGCTGCCCGACCTGTGACGGGACGGGCGCGGTCGCGGTCGACCAAGGCCCGTTCTCGTTCTCGCAGGTCTGCCCGACGTGCGGGGGGCGGGGCGAGACCATCGAGCACCGCTGCAAGAAATGCCGCGGCACCGGGGTGGAGCGGCGTCGCCGCGACGTCAAGGTCCGGATCCCTGCCGGGGTCGCCGACGGCCAGCGAATCCGGGTCAAGGGCCGGGGCGCGGCGGGTCGAAACGGCGGGCCGCCGGGCGACCTCTACGTCGTCGTGCGCGTCGGGTCGCACCCGATCTTCGGCCGCCAGGCCAAGAAGAACCTGACCGTCCGGGTGCCGGTGACGTTCAGCGAGGCCGCGCTCGGCGCCCAGGTCAAGGTCCCGACCCTCGACGGGCCGGTCACGGTGAAGGTGCCGCCCGGCACCCAGAGCGGCAAGACGGTGCGGGTCCGGGGCCGGGGCGTGCAGCCGGCCAAGGGCGAGCCGGGTGACCTGCTGGTGACCTTCGACGTGGTGGTGCCGACCGAGCTCAGCGACGAGCAGCGGGCGGCGGTCACCGCACTCGGCGAGCAGCTGCCGCAGAATCCACGCGAGAGCCTCGGCGTCTAGGAGGAGCCATGGACGAGCGAGACCGGGCGCTGTACATCATTTCGGTCGCCGCCGAGCTGGCCGGCGTGCACGCGCAGACGCTGCGGATCTACGAGCGCAAGGGCCTCATCGAGCCGTCGCGGACCGAGGGCGGCAGTCGTCGCTACTCCGACCGCGACATCGCGCTGCTACGCCGCATCCAGGACCTCACCAACGAGGGCGTCAGCCTCGCCGGCGTGCGCAAGGTTCTCGACCTCGAGGACGAGCTGGCCGACCTGCGGCGCCACATCGCCGACCTCGAGGACGAGCTCGAGGATCAGCGGCGGGAGCTGAAGGCCCGGATCGACGCCGTCCACCGCCAGTACCGGCGGGCGCTGGTGCCGGTGAAGCAGGCCGTCGTCCCGTTCCGCCGGTAGCGGCGGCGACTACCGGATCGAGGCCAGGAGGTCGTGCAGCGCCGCGGTGCTGGGCGCGTACTGCGGGTCCGGTGTCGTCACCGTGACGGTGAGCGGCCGCTGATCGGCGGTCCGGCCCGCGACTTCGATGATCGTGAGGGGGGACGACGAGACGGTGAACGAGGCCCGGCGGGCGAGGCCGCCCGCGAGGGTGGTGTCGGCGCCGTCGGCGAGGAGGAGCCCCGGGTACTGCACCCGCAGCTCGTCGGTCGCGGCCTGCTCGAACTCGGTCAGGCTCGGGAGGGGCCCCCGGTCGGCGCCGGTCGCGATCGAGACGGTCGCGAGGTGGTCGTCGGCGACGCGGGCCGGCCCGGCGAGGAGCTGCACGCCCTGGCCCCGGTTGGCGCGGGCGACCCGCCACGACCGCGGGTGGAGCAGGGAGAAGCCGGCCGCGCGGTCGCGGTACGCGACGACGTCGGCGAGGACCGGGCGCGACGGGCTCGGCGTGAGGAGCGCGGCGCTGGCGACGCCGGGGACGATGAGCAGCAGCGCGGCCGCCAGCACGACGAGGTTCCGGCGCCGGCGTCGGGCGCGCTGCGCCGGCTCGGCCCGCCCGCCCGGCAGGAGCGCCAGCGCGGGGGCGGGGGCGGGGAGAGCCGGCACCGGCGACGTCCCGATCTGGGCGAGGGGTCGGAAGGTCAGCGGCGGCGCGGTCGCGATCCGCAGGATCGGCGTGCCCCACTGGATGGGGGGCAGCTGCTCGCCCAGCTCCGGGCACCAGGCGATGGTGGGCGTCGAGACCGGCGACTCGACCACCGAGGCCGTCCAGTGGTCCCCTGCCCACCAGCGCAGGCGATGGCCGTCCGAGAGCGGGTCCGGATGCCAGGCGGCTGCGGTGACGCTGGTTTCGGGTCCGTCCATCGAGGCCATGCTTGGGGGCGGGATCCCAATCGTCGCACAGGGCGAGCCGAAATTGCCGGAATGCGAAAGTTGATGGTGGGGTTGTCAACTTTGATATGCGAGCGGGAGAGCGGTGAGCCATGCCCCTAGACCCGAACAAGTTCACGCGGAAGACCGGCGAGGCGCTCCAGGCCGCCCAGTCGCTGGCCCAGGAGCGCAACCACGCCCAGGTCGGGCCCGAGCACCTGCTCGCGGCGCTGCTCGGCCAGCCCGAGAGCGTGGTCCTGCCGGTGCTCGAGCGGCTCGGCGTCGCGCCGAAGGCGGTGCGGGACCGGGTCGAGGAGCTGCTCGGCCAGCGGCCCCAGGTATATGGCGGCCAGCAGCAGGCGCAGCTGGCGCCCGAGTCCTACCGGGTGCTCGAGGACGCCGACGCGGCGCGCCAGGACCTCGGTGACGACTACCTCTCCACCGAGCACATCCTGCTGGCGATGACCGAGGTCGCGGGCGGGGTGGGCGACCTCCTCCGCTCGCTGAACGTGACGAAGGAGGCGGTGCTCGACGCCCTGAAGACGGTGCGGGGCTCGCACCGGGTGACGAGCGAGAACCCCGAGGACCAGTACCAGGCCCTCGAGCGGTTCGGCCGAGACCTCACCGAGGAGGCCCGCCGCGGGAAGCTCGACCCGGTCATCGGGCGGGACGAGGAGATCCGGCGCGTCATCCAGGTGCTCTCGCGCCGCACTAAGAACAACCCGGTGCTCATCGGCGAGCCCGGCGTGGGCAAGACCGCCATCGTCGAGGGCCTGGCCCGCCGGATCGTCGAGGGTGACGTGCCCGAGAGCCTGCGCAACAAGCGCGTCATCGCGCTCGACGTCGGGGCGATGGTCGCCGGGTCAAAGTACCGGGGCGAGTTCGAGGACCGCCTGAAGGCGGTCCTGAAGGAGATCTCCGACAGCGAGGGCGAGGTCATCACCTTCGTCGACGAGCTCCACACCATCGTCGGGGCCGGCGGGGCCGAGGGCGCGGTGGACGCCGGCAACATGATCAAGCCGATGCTCGCCCGGGGCGAGCTGCGCATGATCGGCGCCACGACGCTCGACGAGTACCGCAAGTACATCGAGAAGGACGCCGCCCTCGAGCGCCGGTTCCAGCAGGTCTACGTCGGCGAGCCGTCGGTCGAGGACACCATCGCGATCCTCCGCGGCCTGAAGGAGCGCTACGAGGTCCACCACGGCGTCCGGATCCAGGACGCGGCGCTGGTGGCGGCGGCGGTGCTGTCGCACCGCTACATCACCGGCCGGCAGCTCCCGGACAAGGCGATCGACCTCATCGACGAGGCCGCGTCGCGTCTGCGCATCGAGATCGACTCCATGCCCTTCGAGATCGACGTCGTGGAGCGCCGCATCCGCCAGCTCGAGATCGAGAAGGCGGCCCTCGACAAGGAGACCGACGAGTCCTCCAAGGGCCGGCTCGAGGCGATCGAGCAGGAGCTCGCCGAGCTGTCCGAGGAGCGCGACGCGATGGTCGCCCACTGGCAGAACGAGAAGAACGCCATCGCCGAGATCCGCGAGCTGAAGGAGCGCCTCGAGAGCGCGCGCACCGACGCCGAGAAGGCCGAGCGCGAGGGCAACCTCGAGCAGGCGGCGGCCCTCCGCTACGGGACGATGCGCGAGCTCGAGGCCGAGATCGCCGAGAAGACCGAGCAGCTGAACCAGCTCCAGCAGGAGCAGCAGATGCTGAAGGAGGAGGTCGACGAGGAGGACGTGGCCGAGATCGTCTCGAAGTGGACCGGCATCCCGGTGAGCCGGCTCATGGAGGGCGAGATGGCCAAGCTCGTCCGCATGGAGGAGGTGCTGCACGCCCGCGTCATCGGCCAGGACGACGCCGTCACCGCGGTCGCCAACGCCATCCGCCGCTCACGCGCCGGCCTGTCCGACCCCCACCGGCCGATCGGCTCGTTCCTCTTCCTCGGCCCGACCGGGGTCGGCAAGACCGAGCTGGCCCGCACGCTGGCCGACTTCCTGTTCGACGACGAGCGGGCGATGGTGCGCATCGACATGTCCGAGTACCAGGAGAAGCACACCGTGTCGCGCCTCATCGGCGCGCCGCCCGGCTACGTCGGCTACGACGAGGGGGGCCAGCTCACCGAGGCGATCCGACGCCGGCCCTACGCGGTCGTGCTGCTCGACGAGATCGAGAAGGCGCACCCGGACGTGTTCAACGTCCTGCTCCAGCTGATGGACGACGGCCGCCTCACCGACGGCCAGGGGCGCACGGTGGACTTCACGAACGCGGTCCTGATCATGACCAGCAACCTCGGCGGCGGCGCCGACGAGGCGGCGGTGATGGCGGCGGTGCGGAGCCACTTCAAGCCCGAGTTCCTGAACCGCATCGACGAGATCGTCTTCTTCCACAAGCTCGACGAGCGCCACATCGAGCAGATCGTCGACCTGCAGGTCGCGCAGCTGCGGGACCGGCTGGGCGAGCGCGGCCTCGGCCTCGAGATCGCCGAGGCGGCCCGGGCCCGGATCACCAAGCTCGGCTACGACCCCGACTTCGGCGCCCGCCCCCTCAAGCGGGTGCTGCAGAAGGAGGTCGCGGACCCGATCGCGCTCGCGCTCCTGCGGGGCGAGTACCACGAGGGCGACGTGGTCGTGGTCGACGCCACCGGCGACGGTCAGCTCGTGTTCAGCCGCAACACGCCCGTCCCCGCGTAGCCGCCGCTACGACGCCCGCCGCGCAATCCGCGGCTCGGACGGTCCGACCCCGACTACGATGCCGTCAACGTGACTGCTGACGCGCAGCCGCGTGCACTCTCGGCCCGGAGGCCCCGGTGCCCGGCACGGTGATCGTCGGCACCCAGTGGGGTGACGAGGGCAAGGGGCGCTGGACCGACTTCCTCGCCAAGGAGAGCTCGCTCGTCGTCCGCTACCAGGGCGGGCACAACGCGGGCCACACCCTCGTCGTCGACGGCGAGGTCTTCGCCCTGCAGCTGGTGCCGAGCGGCGTCCTGTACGAGCACGTCACCCCGGTGATCGGCAACGGCGTCGTCATCGACCCCGCGGTGCTGATCGAGGAGCTCGAGATGCTCGAGCGCAAGGGCGTCGACACGGCCCGGGTGCGGATCTCCGGGAACGCGCACCTGATCATGCCGTACCACCAGGAGCTGGACCGGGTGACGGAGCGGTTCCTCGGCAAGAACCGCCTCGGCACGACGAAGCGGGGCATCGGCCCCGCGTACGCGGACAAGGCGCTGCGGGTCGGGCTGCGGGTCCAGGACCTCCTCGACCCGAAGATCTTCCGCGAGAAGCTCGACCTGGCGCTGCGCGAGAAGAACGGCGTGCTGGCGAAGGTGTACAACCGGCTGCCGCTCGACGCCGACGAGATCTGCCGCACCTACCTCGCGATGGTCCCGAAGCTCGAGCCCCACATCGCCGACACCGTCCACCTGCTGCACGAGGCGCTCGCCCTGGGGCAGCAGGTGCTCTTCGAGGGCGCCCAGGCGACGTTCCTCGACCTCGACCACGGCACATATCCCTTCGTCACCTCATCGAACCCGGTCGCGGGCGGCGCCTGCACCGGCGCCGGCGTCGGGCCCCGCGCCATCGAGCGGGTCATCGGCGTCGCGAAGGCATACGTGACCCGGGTCGGCAGCGGTCCCTTCCCGACCGAGCTCCCCGAGGGGGACCCGGTCGGCGACCAGCTCGTCGACCGCGGCGGCGAGTACGGCACGAACACCGGGCGGCGGCGCCGTCCGGGCTGGCTCGACACCGTCATGCTCCGCCACGCGGTCGCCCTCAACAGCTGCACCGAGCTGGCGGTCACCAAGCTCGACGTGCTGTCGAGCCTCGGGGAGCTCAAGGTCTGCGTCGCCTACGAGGGCGAGGATGGCACCCGCTACGAGCACGTCCCGTACCACCAGTCGGTCCTGCACAAGGTGCGGCCCGTCTACGAGACCCTGCCGGGCTGGCAGACCGACATCGACAGCGCAGCCCGGATCAGCGATCTCCCGAAGGCGGCGCGCGACTACGTCTCGTTCATCGAGGCCGTCGCCGGCGTGCCGGTGACGTTCGTGTCGGTCGGGCCGGGACGCGACCAGACCGTCGTCCTGCCGCGCGCGGCGTGAGCCGCCGCGTCCTCGTCGTCGGCGGCGGCGGGCGCGAGCACGCGCTCGTCTGGCGGTTCGCTCGGAGCGATTCGGTCACCGACGTCGTCGCCGCGCCCGGGAACCCCGGGATCGAAGCGATCGCTCGCTGCGTTCCGGTCCGCGCCAGTGATCCGGCCGCGGTGGCGCGCCTCGCCGAGGACCTCGACGTCGACCTCGTGGTCGTCGGTCCCGAGGAGCCGCTGGTGGCCGGCGTCTCCGACGCCGTCGCGGCGACGGGGCGCCTGGTGTTCGGGCCGAGCGCGGCCGCGGCGCGCCTGGAGGGGTCGAAGGCGTGGATGAAGGAGGTGCTGACCGGCGCCGGCGTGCCCACCGCCGAGCACGCCGCGTTCACCGCCGACCAGCGCGAGGAGGCGCAAGGGTTCCTCGCCACGCTCGATGGTCTCTACGTCATCAAGACAGACGGCCTGGCCGCCGGCAAGGGGGTGCTCGTCACCGAGTCGCGGGCCGAGGCCGAGGACGCGGTCGGCCGTTACCTCAGCGGCGAGGCCTTCGGCGAGGCCGGGCGCACGGTCGTGATCGAGGAGGGCCTCCGCGGCCCCGAGCTGTCGCTGCTGGTCGTGTGCAACGGCGACCCCGACGCCGCGGTGGCGCTCGCACCGGCGCAGGACTTCAAGCGGATCGGCGACGGCGACACCGGCCCGAACACCGGCGGCATGGGCGCGTACTCGCCGGTGCCTGCGGCCGGGCCGGAGCTGGTCGAGCAGGTCATGCAGCTCGCCGTCCGGCCGACCCTGGACGCGCTCGCGGCGCGCGGCGCCGCGTACCGCGGGGTGCTCTACGCCGGCCTCATGCTCACCGACGACGGCCCGAAGGTGATCGAGTACAACGTGCGCTTCGGCGACCCCGAGTGCCAGGTCGTCCTGCCCCGCCTCGACGCCGATCTCGGGGAGTTGTGCGTCGCGGCCGCGCGCGGCGAGCCACTCCCGCCGGTCCGGTTCTCGGAGCAGGCCTGCGTGACGGTGGTGCTCGCCAGCGACGGGTACCCGAGCGCGCCCCGCACCGGCTGTGTGATCGAGGGACTCGAGGACGCCGAGGCCGAGCCGGGCGTCGTCGTGTTCCACGCCGGGACGGCCCGCGACGCCGACGGGGCGCTCGTCACGTCGGGGGGCCGGGTGCTCGACGTCACCGCCCTCGGGCCGACCATCGGCGACGCGCGCCAGCGCGCCTACGCGGCGGCGGCGAAGATCGGGTGGTCGGGAGTGCAGTACCGGCGCGACATCGCGGCGGCCGCGGCGTGACGGCGGCGCTAGAAGAGGCCGGGCGGGCGGCGCTGGGCGCGGTTCATGTTCATCGGGGTGCTGCGAGCGCCGCGGCTGCGCACGCCGCCGGCGATCATGGCGCACTCGATGCACCGGATCGGCTGGCGCTTGCGCACCGGCGGGACGAGGCATTCGGCGCACCATTCCTCGCCGCAGTCCTCGCAGCGTCCGGCGGCGCGCTCGGTCCAGTGCTTCGCGCACGTGCCGGCCGACGCCGGTTGCTGCTTGGCGTTCACGGGCGCCCCTCCCGGTGCCTCGGCGCTCGCTCCGGTGCCGCCGGTGCCGAGGAACCTCGGACGCGGCACCGGCTCCTAGGGTGTCGACCAGGAGGAGGCCGGCCTTGATCCCCCGTTACGCGCTCGAGCCGATGGCCCGTCTCTTCGCGGACGAGGAGCGGTACGCCACCTGGCTGGAGGTCGAGGTCCTCGCCGTCGAGGCGCTGGCGAAGCTGGGCGTGGTGCCGGCGGAGGACGCGGCGGTCGTACGCGACCGCGCCGGCTTCGACGTCGCCGCCATCGAGGCGCGCGAGCGCGTCACCGACCACGACACCGCCGCCTTCGTCGACGTCGTCCAGGAGCGCGTCGGCGCGCTGGCGGCGCGGTGGATCCACCACGGGCTGACGTCGAGCGACGTCGTCGACACCGCCCTCGCGGTCACGCTGGTGCGCGCCAGCAGCGTGCTGCTGGAAGCGGTGGACGCGCTCGAGACGGTCGTCGCCGAGCGGGCCCGCGAGTTTCGCGACACACCGATCGTGGGCCGCACCCACGGCATCCACGCCGAGCCGACCACCTTCGGCGCCAAGCTCGCGCTCTGGGCGCTGGCGCTGCGGCGGGACCTCCGGCGCCTGACGCGCGCCCGCGAGGGCGTCGCGGTCGGCAAGCTGTCGGGGCCGGTCGGCAGTTACTCGCACCTCGACCCCGAGGTCGAGGCATACGTCTGCGAGCACCTCGGGCTGCGCCCGGCGCCGGCGACCCAGGTCCTCGGCCGCGACCGGCACGCCGAGCTCCTCTACGCCTGCGCGTCGCTCGGCGCCACGGTCGAGTCGTGCGCGCTGCAGATCCGGCTGCTGCAGCAGACCGAGATCGGCGAGGTTGCCGAGCCGTTCCGCGCCGGCGCGCAGAAGGGCTCGAGCGCGATGCCGCACAAGCGCAACCCGGTGAAGACCGAGCAGCTGTGCGGGCTGGCCCGGGTGCTGCGCGCCAACGTCGTGGCCGGGCTGGAGGACGTGGCGCTCTGGCACGAGCGCGACATCTCGCAGTCGTCGGTGGAGCGCATCGTGCTCCCCGATTCGCTCGAGCTCGCCTACTACGTCACGGTGCGGCTCCGCGAGATCGTCGAGGGCCTCGACGTCTACCCCGACCGCATGCGCGAGAACCTCGAGTCGACGCGCGGCCTCGTGTTCAGCCACGGGGTGCTGCTGGCGCTGGTCGAGGCCGGGTGGACCCGCGACGACGCCTACCGCGCCGTCCAGGCCGCGGCCGCCCGGTCGGTCGAAGAGGCGCGGCCGCTGCTCGACGTGCTGCGCGCCGACCCGGCCGTCGTCGCTGCGCTCGGCGAGGCCAAGCTCACCGCGTCCTTCGACCTCGGCGCCGTGCTCGAGCACGCCGGGCGCGCCGTCGACGCCCTCGACGCGCCCGACCAGCCGTGACCGGCGTCGCGCTCCCGCACCGGTACACGGGCAAGGTCCGCGACCTCTACGAGGTCGGGCCCGACCGGATGCTGATGGTCGCCTCGAACCGGATCTCGGTATTCGACGTCGTCCTCTCCGACGAGATCCCGGACAAGGGCCGGGCCCTCACCGCGCTCTCCACCTTCTGGTTCGAGCGGACGGCGGCGCTGGCGCCCAACCACTTCCTCACCGCCGACCCCGGTCAATTCCCGGCCGGCGTCGGATCCGAGACCCGGGGGCGGGCGATGATGGTGCGGGCCGCCGACCCCATCCGGCTCGAGTGCATCGCCCGCGGCTACCTGTTCGGCTCCGCGTGGCAGGAGTACGCCGCCGCCGGCACGGTGTGCGGCCGGCGGCTCCGCGCCGGGCTGCGCCAGGCCGAGCGGCTCGACAAGCCGATCTTCACGACCACCACGAAGGTCGAGCCGGGCGCCGGCCACGACGAGACGCTCACCGACGCCGACGCGGCGGCGCTCGTCGGCGACTCGGTCTTCGAGCGCTGCCGCGACGCCGCCCTCGGCATCTACCGGTTGGCGGCCGCGCACGCTGAGGATCGGGGGATGCTCCTGGCCGACACGAAGCTCGAGTTCGGGCGGGTCGACGACACGGTCGTCGTCATCGACGAGCTCCTCACCCCCGACTCGTCCCGGTACTGGGACGCCGACCGCTACGCGGTCGGCACCTCTCCACCCTCGTTCGACAAGCAGTTCGTCCGTGATCACTACGCCGCGGCGGGCTGGGACCACCGGCCGCCCGCGCCGCCGCTCCCGGCCTCGGTGATCGACGGGACCCGCTCCCGCTACATCGAGGCGTACGAGCGCCTCACCGGGCTGCGCTTCGGCGACTGGTACGCGCCCGGGCCGTGAACGCAGCCCGGTCCGAGGGTGGCGACGAGGGCGACCGGTACCATCGGCGGGTGCGCTACGAGGCTCGGATCGAGGTCACGCACCTCCCGGGCGTGCTCGACCCCCAGGGCGCGACGGTCGAGCGGGCGCTCCCCGCGCTTGGGTACTCCGGCGTGACCGACGTCCGGATCGGCAAGTGCATCCGCCTCGTCGTCGAGGCGCCCGACCGGGAGGCGGCCCGCAGCCAGGTCGAGTCGATGTGCGAGCGCCTGCTCGCGAACCCGGTCATCGAGGCCTACGACCTCGAGCTCACCGAGCTCGTCCCCACCGGGTAGCGATGAGCGCGCGCGTCGCGGTCCTGGTGTTCCCGGGCACGAACTGCGAGCTCGACGTCGCGGCCGCCGCCGAGCGCCTCGGCGGTGCCTCCGACCTGGTGTTCCACACCGAGACCAGCTTGCGGGGCGCCGACGCGGTCGTGGTCCCGGGCGGCTTCGCGCACGGCGACTACCTGCGGACCGGCGCGCTGGCCCGGTTCTCGCCCGTGATGGCCGCGGTCGCCGAGCACGCGGCCGCCGGCGGGCCGCTGGTCGGCATCTGCAACGGCTTCCAGATCCTCACCGAGGCCGGGCTCCTGCCCGGCGCGCTCCAGAAGAACGCCGGGCTCAAGTTCCTCTGCCAGACGGTGACGTGCCGGGTCACGAGCACCGGCTCCGTGCTCACCAAGCAGGCCGAGTTGGGGTCCGAGCTGCGGCTCCCGATCAACCACTTCGAGGGCGCGTACATCTGCGACCAGGCCACGCTCGACGAGCTGCGGGCCGAGGACCGGGTCGTGCTCCGCTACGCCGACAACCCCAACGGCAGCCTCGACGACATCGCCGGGATCGCCAACCAAGCCGGCAACGTGGTCGGGCTCATGCCCCACCCCGAGCGGGCCTCGGACCCGCTGCTCGGCTCCGACGACGGCGTCGTGCTGCTGGCGTCCCTGCTCGGCGCCGCCGCCGACCGGGCCGTCGCCGCGTGAGGCTCAGCCGCCCCGGGTGATCCCGGCCCGGCCGAGCACGTCGGCCGGCACCCCCATCTCGCGCCAGGTCGCGTACGCGATTCCCTTGCGCTGCCCGTAGGTCTTCGCCACCTTCGCGAACTCCGCCTCCAGCGTCGGCAGGTCCGCGCCCGGCCCCGCCTTCGACTCCAGCTCCGATTCGAGGTCGCGCCGCTCCTGCAGCAGCTGGAGCCGCCGCAGCGACGCGGCCTCGGCCAGCTCGGTCTCGAGGGCGGCCAGCCGGGCCCGGATCGAGTCGGTGGTGCGGGGCCGGCCCCGGCGGGGCCGCTGGTCCTGGAGCGCGTCCAGGTAGGCCTTCACGACCCGCCCCTCGGCCCGCCCGGCCGCCATGGCCTCCTTGTGCGCGGTGGTCATCGGCTTCGGTGCCATTTGCCGTCCTCGTGCGATCGTATTTCCCCAATTCTGGCACCAGTCATTTGGTGAAATCGAACCGCCGGTAGTCTCGGATCGTGGTGAGCACGGAGCCGCTGCACCGAGCGCTCGGCCTCACCGACCCCGAGCTGGCCGACATCGTCGAGCTGCTGGGACGGGACCCGTCGGACCTCGAGCTCGCCATGTACGGCGTGATGTGGTCCGAGCACTGCTCCTACAAGTCCTCGAAGGTCCACCTGCGCCGCCTCCCGACCGAGGCGCCCTGGGTGCTCGTCGGCCCCGGTGAGGGCGCGGGCGTCATCGACGCCGGCGACGGGCTGGCGGTCGCGCTGCGGATCGAGAGCCACAACCACCCGTCGGCCGTCGAGCCCTACCAGGGGGCGGCGACCGGGGTGGGCGGCATCATCCGCGACGTGTTCTCGATGGGCGCGCGCCCGATCGCGCTCATGGACCCGCTGTTCTTCGGGCCGCTCGACGATCCTCGCAGCCGCTACCTGTTCGAGCACGTCGTCGCCGGCATCAGCGGCTACGGCAACTCGGTCGGCGTGCCGACGGTCGGCGGCCAGGTCGTCGTCGGCGACTGCTACCGCGACAACCCGCTCGTGAACGTCCTCTGCCTCGGGCTGGCGTCCCAGCACCAGCTCGTGCGCGCCCGCGCCGGGAAGGCGGGGAACCTCGCCGTCCTCCTCGGGTCGTCGACCGGCCGCGACGGCATCGGCGGCGCGAGCGTCCTGGCATCGGCTGGCTTCGAGGAGGGCTCGGAGGCGAAGCGGCCGTCGGTGCAGGTCGGCGACCCGTTCGAGGAGAAGCGGCTCATCGAGGCCTGCCTCACGCTGCTCGCCGACGGCCTCGCGGTCGGCGTGCAGGACCTCGGCGCCGGCGGGCTGTCCTGCGCCGCGTCCGAGATCGCGGCCAACAGCGGCCTCGGCATGGACGTCGACGTGGCGCGCGTCCCGCGCCGCGAGCCGCACATGACGTCGATCGAGGTCATGACGTCGGAGAGCCAGGAGCGCATGCTCGCCATCGTCGAGCCCGAGCGGCTCGACGCCGTGCTCTCCATCTGCGAGCGCTGGGACCTCCGCGGCGCCGTGGTGGGCGTCGTGACCGGCACCGGCCGCTTCCGCGTCCTCGACGGCGGGTTCGACGCGCCGGCCGGCGCGGCCGCGCCGGACGTGCTGGCCGACGTCCCCGCCGGCAGCCTCGGTGACGGGCCCGTCTACACCCGGCCCGCCCAGCGCCCCGCCGAGCAGGACGCGCTCGCGGCCGCCGACCCGGCCTACGAGCTGGGGGCGACGTTCCCGGTCGGGTCCGACCTCGGGCCGGAGCTGCTGGCCCTGCTCTCGACGCCGACCATCGCCGACAAGCGCTGGGTGTGGGAGCAGTACGACCACCAGCTGTTCCTGAACACGGTCGTCGGCCCGGGCGGCGACGCCACCGTCCTCCGGCTGCCGGGCACGAGCCGCGGCCTGGCGCTGGCGACCGACGGCCACCCCCGGTTCGGGCGCCTGGACCCGCGCGCCGGCGGCCGGCTGGTGGTGCTCGAGGCGGCGCGCAACGTCGCCTGCACGGGGGCGCAGGCCCGGGCGCTCGTCAACTGCCTCAACTTCGGGAACCCGGAGCACGCGGCCGTGATGTGGCAGTTCCACGAGACGGTGGAGGGGATGAGCGAGGCGTGCGAGGCGCTGTCCATCCCGGTCATCGGCGGCAACGTCAGCTTCTACAACGAGTCCCGCGGCGCCGACATCGACCCGACGCCGGTCGTCGGCGTCCTCGGGCTCCTCGACCGGCTCGAGCAGGCCCCGGTCGGCGCCGGCCTCGCGCCGGGCCACGAGCTGGTGCTGCTCGGGACGACGCGGACCGAGCTCGGCGGCTCGGAGTGGGCGGCGACCGTGCACGGGCTCGACGGCGGCCGGCCGCCGGCCGCCGACCTCGACGCGGCCCGGCGGCTGCACGAGCTGGTGCGAGCGCTCGTCGCCGAGCGGGTGGTTGCCGCCGTCCACGACTGCGCCGACGGTGGCGTCGCGGTCACGCTCGCCGAGATGGCGATCGGCGGCGGCTGTGGCGCGGTCGTGGCCCCCGAGCCGGGGCTGACGCCGGCCGCCTGGTGCTTCTCGGAGTCGACGTCGCGCGTCGTCGTCGCCGTCGACCCGGCCCAGCTCGACGCGGTCCGGGCCCGCGCCGCGGCCGCCGACGTGCCGGCGACGGTCATCGGCCGCACGGGAGGATCCCGCCTCGTCGTCGAGGGCGCGCTCGACGTGGCGGTCGACGACGCCGCCGACGCCTGGCGCCGCGGCCTGCCCGGCCTGGTCGAGACGCGATGACCGAGCCGTCCCGAACGCGGCGAACGCGCCGCTGCGCACGGCCGGGATCGGCGCGACCCCGTGGGATACTGGAGCTGCGATGAGCTCCCGGTCGCCGGCATCCGGCCTCAGCCACGCGTGCGGTGTCTTCGGCGTCTACGCGCCGGGGCAGGCCGTGTCACAGCTGACCTACCTCGGCCTCTACGCGCTGCAGCACCGGGGCCAGGAGTCGGCCGGCATCGCGGTCAGCGACGGCGAGACGATCACGGTCGTGAAAGACATGGGCCTCGTGACCCAGGTCTTCGACGAGCGCCGCCTCGCCCCGCTCGAAGGCCACCTGGCCATCGGCCACAACCGCTACTCGACGACCGGGTCGAGCACCTGGCGCAACGCCCAGCCGGTGTACCGGTCGGTCGCCGACGCCGGCTTCGCGCTCGGCCACAACGGGAACCTCACCAACACCAAGGCGCTCGCGGAGCGGCTCGGCATGCTCCCCGGCATGACGGCGCCCGCGGCCGAGGTCGACTCGACGACCGACTCCGCGCTCATCGCGGAGCTGATCGCCGAGGAGTACCCGGCCGAGCCCCGCTCCGACGGGCGCGACCTCGAGCTGGCGCTCGAGCGGGTGCTGCCCCGCCTCGAGGGCGGGTTCTCGCTCGTGCTGATGGACGAGGCCCACCTCGTCGCGGTCCGGGACCGGCACGGCTTCTGGCCCCTCGTCCTCGGTCGGGTCGAGGGCGGGTGGGTGGTCGCCAGCGAGACCGCCGCCCTCGACATCATCGGCGCCCATGTCGTGCGCGAGGTCGAGCCGGGCGAGATGCTCGTCATCGACGCCTCCGGCGTGCGGGAGTACCGCTTCGCCGAGCCGACGCCGCACCTGTGCCTGTTCGAGTTCGTCTACTTCGCGCGCCCGGACAGCTACCTCTACGGTCACAACATCCACGCCGCGCGGCGGCGGATGGGCGAGGAGCTGGCCCGGCAGGCGCCGGTCGACGCCGACATGGTGATGCCGGTGCCCGAGTCCGGGGTCCCGGCCGCGCAGGGCTACGCGCGTGCGTCCGGCATCCCGTACGGCGACGGCCTGGTCAAGAACCGCTACGTCGGCCGTACGTTCATCGAGCCGACCCAGCGCCTGCGCTCCGGCGGGGTGCGCCTGAAGCTGAACCCGCTGCGGGAGGCGATCAACGGCAAGCGCCTGGTCGTCGTCGAGGACTCGATCGTGCGCGGCACGACGACCCGCCAGGTCGTCGCCATGCTGCGCGAGGCGGGCGCGGCCGAGGTCCACTTCCGGGTCTCGTCCCCGCCCTACAAGTGGCCCTGCCACTACGGGATGGACACCGGCCGGCGCTCCGAGCTCCTCGCGGCCGACCTCTCGGTCGGGGAGATCGCCGACTACCTGAAGGTCGACTCCCTCGCCTACCTCGAGCTCGACCGGCTCACCCGCGCCACCGGCGCGCCGGCGGACGCCTTCTGCACCGCCTGCCTGTCCGGGAGCTACCCGGTGCCGGTCCCGGAGACGAAGGGCGACTCGAAGCGGGTGCTCGAGCCGGCCGGCTGGGGATCCGACGAGGAGCCGTCCCTGCCGGTCGGCCCCCCGCCGTCGGCGTGACCCCGCGCCGCGCCGGAGCCGACCGCCTCACCTACGCCGACGCCGGCGTCGACGTCGAGGCCGGCGAGCAGGCCGTCGAGCTGATCAAGGAGCACGTTCGCTCCACGTTCCGGCCCGGCGCGCTCGGTGACCTCGGCGGGTTCGGCGGCCTCTTCGACATCGGCAAGCTCCCCTACAAGGACCCGCTGCTCGTCTCCTCGACCGACGGCGTCGGCACGAAGGCGGTGCTGGCGCGTCAGCTGGAGCGCTACGGCACCATCGGGATCGACTGCGTCGCCATGTCGGTCGACGACATCGCGGCCCACGGCGCCGAGCCCCTCTTCTTCCTCGACTACATCGCGATCGGGGAGCTGGTGCCGGAGCAGGTCGAGGACCTCGTGGCCGGCGTCGCGCGCGGCTGCCGCGAGGCCGGCTGCGCGCTCGTCGGCGGCGAGATGGCCGAGCACCCCGGCGTGCTCGAGCCCGGCGAGTTCGACCTGGTCGGGTTCGCGGTCGGCGTCGTCGAGCGCTCGAAGCTGCTCCCGGCCGGGGTCGAGCCCGGCGACCGCGTCCTCGGGCTCGCCAGCCCGGGCCTGCGCTGCAACGGCTACTCCCTCGCCCGCCGGGCGGTGGCCCAAAGCGGGCGGGCCCTCGAGCAGCCGGCCTGGCGCGGGGCCCGGCACTCGCTCGGTGCCGAGCTGCTGCGCCCGAGCGTCATCTACGCCCCTGCCCTCCTCGAGCTCCGCCGGCGGGTCGACGTCCACGCCCTGTGCCACGTCACCGGCGGCGGAATCCCCGGCAACCTGGTGCGGGTGCTGCCGTCGAAGTGCGACGCCGTGATCGACCGGGGCGCCTGGGAGCAGCCCCGGATCTTCTCGGTCATCCAGGCCGCCGGCGACATCGCCGACGACGAGATGACCCACGTCTTCAACCTCGGTCTCGGCATGCTGGCTTTGGTGGCCGCCGAGGACGCCCCTCGGGCCCTCGACGCGCTGCGGGCGGCCGGCCACGAGGCATGGGTGGTGGGGGAAATCACGAATGGGCGCGGACGTGTCATGTTTTCGGACCGTTCGGGGTAACCTCCGCGGGCAGGGCACTGGGGCAATCTGGACAGATCGGACCGGCAAACCGTCGGTCACCGAGCAGAGCGGCGTGCTGATGGAACCCAGGCCCGACGGCAAGCACCCTGACCAGGAAGAGCTCCTGACGCCGTCCGAGGTCGCGGCCATGTTCCGGGTCAACCCGAAAACGGTGACCCGCTGGGCCCGCTCCGGGAAGATCTCCGCCATCCGCACCCTGGGCGGGCACCGCCGCTTCCGCAAGAGCGAGATCACCCGCATCCTTGCCGAGGGCGGGGAGGCCACCGGCCCCTGACCGGCTCGACGCGAAACGCCGGGTAGGGACCGAGGCGCTCGCGATTGGTGGCCGGGGCCGGCGTCGATCCGGCGACCCCGCGCTTTTCAGGCGCGTGCTCTGCCAACTGAGCTACCCGGCCGTGCCGACGCCGGCGGGCCGACGTCGGCGGCGGTCCTGACGGGATTTGAACCCGCGGCCTCCGCCTTGACAGGGCGGCGTGCACTCCAAACTGCACCACAGGACCAAAGGGGGTGGCGGGCCCACGCCGCCCGTGCCCCCAGGGGAATTCGAATCCCCGTTACCGCCTTGAAAGGGCGGCGTCCTGGGCCACTAGACGATGGGGGCTCGACTCCTCCAGAAGCGACCGCGAACTGTAGCCTTCGCGGACTGGCCGGGGATGAGCGCGTCGGACGCGACGCGCGCTACCGCGCGCAACCGCGAGTGGCTTCTCGCTCGCGCGACGGACCGTCAGTACGCTGGCCGGCGCACGAGCGCACGAGCCCGCGCTTGCACGTACGTCGCGCTCCGTCCCAGCCGAGGGTCGCTAGCTCAACTGGCAGAGCAACGGGCTTTTAACCCGGTGGTTCAGGGTTCGAGTCCCTGGCGGCCCACGATTCCTTCAATCTGGAACCAGCAGTAAACGAGCAATCTGGAACCGACGGCTGGCGGCGTCACGCGCGCAAGCCTGACACGGTGCCAGCCCCACTTCCATCGCCGCCCACGACAAGGAGCCGCGGTGCTCGTCATCTCGACCGGTGATTTCCTCTGGTACGTCGACCAGGCACTCGACGGCATGGTCGCGGCCGTGCGCGAGCTCGGGGACGAGCGGGCGAGCACGCGTCCGGACCTGCCGGGCGCCAACTCGCCGTACGCGATCCTCACCCATTGTCTCGGGGTGATGGAGTTCTGGGGCGGCGCGGTGATCGCGGGGCGGCGCGTCACTCGCGACCGCGACGCCGAGTTCCGGGCTAAGGGTCGCGTCGCCCACCTCGTGCAGCGGGTGGGCGACGCTCGTCGCCGGCTCGAGGCTGACCTCGCGTCGCTCGAAGCCTCGGCGCCGATCCGGGCCCGCGTCCTGCCCGAGGACATGGACACCCCGATGGGTCGGAGCCAGGGCGGCGCGCTCGTGCATCTTTACGAGGAGCTCGCCCAGCACCTCGGCCAGGTCGAGCTGACCCGCGACGTGCTCGTCGCGGCGTCAGCGCCGGGCGGCGTCTGAGCCCGCGCGGGGTCGTCAGTCGGCGGCGGCCAGCCCAGTGGGGCAGGCGACGCCGGTGCCGCCGAGCCCGCAGTACCCGGACGGGTTCTTGGCCAGGTACTGCTGGTGGTACTCCTCGGCGTAGAAGAACTCGCCCGCCTTCGAGACCTCGGTCGTGATCTCGCCGTGCCCGGCCTCCCGCAGCGCCGCCTGGTACCGGTCACGCGACGCCTCGGCCTCCGCCCGCTGGGCGTCGTCGGCGTAGAAGATCGCCGAGCGGTACTGGGTCCCGACGTCGTTGCCCTGCCGCATCCCCTGCGTCGGGTCGTGGTGCTCCCAGAACGTCTGCAGCAGCCCGTTGAACGAGATGACCCGGGGGTCGAAGACGACCAGGACCGCCTCCGCGTGGCCGGTGCGACCGGAGCACACCTCTTCGTAGGTCGGGTTCGGCGTGAAGCCGCCGGCGTAGCCGACCGCGGTCGTGTACACGCCGGTCAGCTGCCAGAAATCCTTCTCGGCGCCCCAGAAGCAGCCCAGCGCGAACTGGGCGCACACCAGCCCCTCCGGGAACGGGGGCTTCAGGGGCGTCCCGAGCACGAAGTGGCGCTCGGGGACCGGCATCGGCTCGGCCCGGCCCGGCAGGGCCCGGTCCGGCTCGACCATCTTGGTGTGGGCGCCGAAGATCATCGCGTTCCTCCGTCCTCGGGAGCCCCCCGACGTTACGGCGCCGACGACGCGGTTTTCCGCCCGCGTCGCCGGCCGTTCACGCCCTCGTCGCTCGGGCGCTACCCGGGCCGGGCAGGATCGCAAGTACCAGCGCGGCGCCCGAAGCGCGGCCGGTTGTCTCCCCCGTACCGGCCGCCCGGGCGTCGCCTCGGCTTCGGCCCCGTGCGCAGCTCGCCGGGGCGTCGCGGGGCGTCATGCCAAGATGCCCCGGCGTGACCCTGAAGGACGAGGCCGCGATCGTCGGCGTCGGCGCGACCCCGTACTACAAGCGGGGTCGGTCGCTGCCCCAGACGCCGCTCGAGCTGGCCGGCAAGGCCACGCTCGCCGCGCTCGACGACGCCGGGCTCGCCATCACCGACGTCGACGGCCTCGCCCTGTACAGCGTGGGGCTCGGCGGCGACACGTCCCTGTTCGCGCAGACGCTCGGCATCCCCGAGGTGCGGTTCACCGCCATGCTCACCGGCGGGGGCGGGGGCGCGGCGGGCTCGGTCGGGCTGGCCGCGGCCGCCATCGACGCCGGCATGGCGACGTGCGTGGTGAGCCTCATGACGCTGCAGCAGGCCGCGAGCCGGTTCGGGGCGTCGTACGCGCCCCGGGGCCGGCCCGGCGCCCAGTACTCGGCGCCGCCGTCGCCGGAGGGCAACTTCATCCAGCCCGCCGGCCTCATGGCCCCCGGCCAGATGTTCGCCGTCATCACCCAGCGCCACATGTACCGGTACGGCACGCAGCGCGAGCACCTGGCCGAGGTCGCCATCTCGACCCGGGAGAACGCGCGCCGGCGGCCGACCGCGCTGATGCGCGACGAGCTGACCCTCGACGAGTACTTCGCGGCCCGGCTCATCGCCGAGCCGCTCTGCCTCTTCGACTTCTGTCTCGAGTGCGACGGCGCGGTCGCGGTCGTGACCGTGAGCGCGGCGCGGGCCCGGGACCTGCGCCACCCGCCGGTGCTCGTCACCGCCTCCGCGCACGGCGGGCACGGCCGCTGGGGCCAGGCCATCACGTGGATGGGCATGCCCGACGAGATGTTCGCGTCGTCCGGTCACCGCCCCGTCGCGCGGCGGCTCTACGAGATGGCCGGGCTCGGCCCGGCCGACGTCGACGTGGCGCTGCTGTACGACCACTTCTCGCCGATGGTGCTGCTCCAGCTCGAGGACTACGGCTTCTGCCCCATCGGCGAGAGCGGCCCGTTCGTCGCCGACGGCAACATCCGCTGGCCGACCGGCTCGCTGCCGGTCAACACCCACGGCGGCAACCTGTCCGAGGCCTACATCATCGGCATGACGCACGTGAAGGAGGCGGTCGAGCAGCTGCGAGGCCAGGCCGTCAACCAGGTCGAAGGGGCCGAGGTGGCGCTGGTGACCGGCGGGCCGGCGTCGCTGCCCACGTCGTCGCTGCTGCTGCGGGCGGCATGACCGCGTCCCCCGCCCCGGCCGAGCGGCTCCGCGTCCCGGCCGCCGACCTCATCCGCCTCACCCCGGATCCGTGGACGGCCCCGTTCTGGGAGGCGGCGGCCGAGCACCGCCTCGTCGTCCCCCGCTGCACCAGCTGCGGGACGTTTCGCTTCCCGCCCTCCCCGTTCTGCTGGCGGTGCCAGGCCCAGGCGGTGGAGTGGGTGGAGCGACCCGGGGCCGGGACCGTCTACAGCTTCACGGTGGTGTGGCACCCGGTGCTGCCCGACCTCGCCGACTCGGTGCCGTACGCGCCGGCGGTCGTCGAGCTGCCCGATACCGACCACGTGCGCGTGGTCGGCGCGGTCGTCGACGCCGACGCCAGCGACGTCAAGATCGGCCTGCCGGTCGAGCTGGTGTGGCGCGACGTGCGAGCCGGTGAGACGGTGCCGACCTGGCGGCCCGCCTGAGGCTCGGCCGAGCCGGGCCCCGCCGCGCTCCGCTACCGTCCGCGGCGATGCGCCATCCCAACCAGTCCGGCGGCGGGTGCTGATGGGGGGGCCCAAGCCGCTCGACGGCCAGCGCATCCTCGTGACCGGCCCGACCAGCCAGGTCGGCCTCCCGGTCACGCTCGGCCTCGCGGGCGCCAACGAGGTGTGGGGGATCGCCCGCTTCTCGGACGCCCCGGCCCGCGAGCGGCTCGAGGCCGCGGGCGTGCAGTGCGTGACGACCGATCTCGCCACCACCGACTTCGGGCACCTCCCCGACGCGTTCGACTACGTCCTCAACTTCGCGGTGGCCAAGGGCGGCGACGACGCCTGGGACCACGACCTCGCCGCCAACGCGGAATCGGTCGGGCTGCTCATCGGGCACTGCAAGACGGCCCGGGCGGTGCTCCACTGCTCGTCGACCGCCGTGTACCAGCACCAGGGCCCCGAGCACGAGCTGCGCGAGACCGACCCCCTCGGCGACAACCACCGGGTCATGTTCCCGACCTACAGCCTCGCCAAGATCGCCGCCGAGGCCGTCGCGCGTGCCGCCGCGCGCGAGCACGGCGTCCCGACCACGATCGCCCGCCTCAACGTCCCGTACGGCGACAACGGTGGCTGGCCCGCGTACCACGTGCTCTTCATGCGCGGCGACGCGCCGATCCCGCTGCACCCGGGGCGGCCGAACCGCTTCAACCCGATCCACGAGGACGACATCCTCGCCACCATCCCGGCCCTGCTGGCGGCGGCCAGCGTCCCGGCGACGATCGTGAACTGGGGCGGCGAGCCGTCCTCGATCGAGGAGTGGTGCGCCGACCTCGGCGAGCTGACCGGGCTGCCGGTCCGCTTCGAGGAGACGCCGAACACGATCGGGTCGGTGACCATCGACTGCACCAAGCTGCTCTCGATCGCGCCGCCCCCGACCGTCTCGCTGCGCGACGGCCTGGCCCGTCTGGTGGCGGCCCGCTTCCCCGACCTGGCCCCCGAGAGCTCGTGGCCCGCCCCCGGGTGATCGACGTCGACGGGCACGTCTTCGAGCCCGACGACCTCTGGGAGCGCTACCTGCCGCCGGCGTTCCACGACCGGCGGCCCCGGCTGGTCCGGGACGAGCGGGGCACGACCCGCTACGAGCTCGAGGGCAACCTCATCCCCAACGGGACCGGCCCCGGCGCCTGGGTCCCGGAGGGGATCCGCGAGGCGTCCGTGCACCGGGAGGGCGCCGTCGACCCGAACCTGCGCCTCGTCGACATGGACACCGAGGGCATCGACGTGGCGGTGCTCTACGGCACCGCGAGCCTCGGCTTCTGGGGCATCGCCGACCCCGAGCTCGCCGACGCCTGCTGTCGCGCCTACGACGACTGGCTCGCCGACTACTGCGCCGCCGACCCGACGCGCCTGAAAGGCACGCCGACGCTCCCGCTCCGCGCCCTGCCGCTCGCCCTCGCCGAGGCCCGGCGGGCCGTGACCGAGCTCGGCTTCGTCTCCCTCACCGTCCCCTGCTGCATCGGCACCCACAACCTCGACGACCCCGCGCTCGACCCGCTGTGGCAGCTCGCCGAGGAGCTCGACGTGCCGATCGGCGTGCACGCGGGCGGCCCCCGGTTCGCGTACAAGCGCTTCGTCGACTCGTACGCGACCCTGCACGCGCTCGAGTTCCCGTTCGACATCATGTTCGCGGCCGCGACCATCGTGTGCGGCGGGCTGCTCGAGCGGTTCCGGCGGCTGCGCATCCTGCTCCTCGAGGCCGGCGCGGCGTGGGGCCCGTACCTGTTCGACCGGCTCGACGAGCACTACGAGAAGCGGCCCCACGAGATGCCGCGCATCACCAAGCGCCCGAGCGAGTACCTGGCCGACGGCCGCCTCGTCGTCTCGTGCGAGGCGGAGCGGCACCTCGGCCACGCGCTGGACGGGCTCGGCGCCCACAGCGTCGTGTTCGCGTCCGACTACCCGCACTGGGACGCCGAGTTCCCGGACTCGGTCACCGCCATCACCGGCCGCGACGACCTCGACGATTCGCAGAAGACCGCGGTCCTGGCCGGGAACGCGGCCCGCGTCTACGGGTGGAACGGATCGTGAGCGACGTCGTGCTCGTCGACGTCGCCGAGCGCGTCGCCACCATCACCCTGAACCGGCCCGAGGTCCGCAACGCCATCAACGGCGACCTCAGCGTGGCGCTCGCCCGCGCCGTCGACGAGGCGGAGGCGGACGACGGCGTCGACGTCCTGATCCTGACCGGCGCCGACCCCGCCTTCTGCGCCGGCGCCGACCTGCGCGAGGTGGCGGGCGACGCCGGCGCCCCCGCCATCCTCGACCCCGACCAGCGGTACGAGCGCGACGACGTCGGCCGGTTCGCGTTCCGGGGCCCGTTCCCGCCCCGCACCAAGCTGCTCATCGGCGCCATCAACGGGCCCGCCATCACCGGCGGCTTCGAGCTGGCGCTGAACTGCGACCTGCTCGTCGCCTCGGAGCGGGCCCGCTTCGCCGACACCCACGCCCGGGTCGGGGTGATGCCGGGCTGGGGCCTCACCGTCCTCCTCCCGGAGGCGGTCGGCCTGCGCCGGGCCCGCGAGCTCAGCGCGACCGGCAACTTCCTTGCCGCCGAGCAGGCCCTGGCCTGGGGGCTGGTGAACCACGTCGTCCCCCACGACCAGCTGCTGCCCTGCGCGCGCGAGCTCGCGCTGGCGGCCGTGCACAACGACCAGGTCGCGGTGCGCCGCGTGCTCCGCACCTACCACGAGCTGGCCGGCGCCATCTACGACCCGGGCTGGGAGAACGAGGACCGGGTGAACCGCGAGTGGTGGCTCGGCACGTTCGACGCCGCCGAGCTCGGGCGCCGCCGGGCCGGGGTCATCGAGCGGGGCCGGGGCCAGGTCGGCTCGTGACCGCGCCGACCGCGGGCCGGTTCGTCGGGCAGGCGGTGCGCCGCCGGGAGGACCCGCGGCTGCTCACCGGCCAGGGCGTCTTCGTCGACGACGTCGTCGTGCCGGGCATGCTGCACGCCGCCTTCGTGCGTAGCGACCTGGCCCGGGCCCGGATCACCGGTCTCGACGTCGAGGCGGCCCGGGCCCTCCCCGGCGTCGCGGCGGTTCTGACCGCGGCCGACCTGAACCCGATCGTCGGCTCGATGCAGCCGACGATGTTCCAGGGTGACCGCCCGCCGGCGCCCTGCGCGCCGCTGCGGCCGCTCGCCGACGGCGACGTGCGCTTCGTCGGCGACCCGATCGCGCTCGTGATCGCCGAGAGCCGCTACGTCGCCGAGGACGCGGCCGAGCTCGTCGTCGTCGACTACGAGCCGCTCCCCCCGGTCGTCGACGCCGAGGCCGCCGCGACCGCGACCGACGTCGTGCACCCCGAGCTCGGCTCCAACGTCGCGCTCCACGCGGCGTCGCCGCCGGATCCCGAGCTCGACGCGGCCTTCGCCGCCGCCGCCCACGTGGTGACCGAGACCCTCGTGCAGCACCGCCACACCAACGTCCCGATGGAGACCCGGGGCGTCGTCGCCACCTCGAAGTCGGCCACCGGCGAGCTCGACGTGTGGATCTCCACCCAGAACCCGCACGAGGTCCGCCAGACCTGCGCCCGCGCCCTCGCGATCCCCGAGCACCTCGTGCGCGTCCGCATGGGCGACGTCGGCGGCGGGTTCGGCCAGAAGTACTTCACGCCCCGG
Organism: uncultured Actinomycetes bacterium; assembly: GCA_937927875.1. Lineage (GTDB taxonomy): Bacteria > Actinomycetota > Acidimicrobiia > IMCC26256 > PALSA-555 > PALSA-555. The sequence continues at coordinate 58,381 of CALEYV010000037.1, forward strand.
GACGAGCTCACCGTGATCGCGGCCGCGCACCTGCTCGGGCGGTCGGTGAAGTGGATCGAGGACCGCCGCGAGAACCTCATCGCCGCCAACCACGCCCGCGCCGACCGGGTGACGGTCCGCATGGCCCTCGACGACGACGGCCGGATCCTCGCCGTGCACCTCGACCACCTCGAGGACTGCGGCGCGTACCCGGTCGGCGGGACGGGCGGCATCGGCCCGTTCATGGCCATGCTGTTCCCGGGCCCGTACCGGATGCCGAAGCTCGGCTTCTCGAGCACCGCGGTGTGGACCAACACCTGCGGCCGCGGCGCCTACCGGGGCCCGTGGATGATGGAGACCGTCGCCCGCGAGGAGATGCTCGACCTGGCCGCCCGCGCCGTCGGCCTCGACCCGCTCGAGCTCCGCCGCCGCAACTGCGTGCACGGCGACGAGCTGCCGTTCAGCACCGCGGGCGGGCTCGTCCTCGACCACGTCACCCCGGCCGAGACGCTCGAGCAGGCCGCCGGCCTCATCGACTACCCGGGCTTCCGGGCCGAGCAGGGCCGCGCCACCGGCGAGGGCCGCCTGCTCGGGGTCGGGATCGGCCTCTACGTCGAGCCGACCAGCATGTCCTCGGGCAGCCTCGGCGCCGAGACGGCGACGGTGCGGGTGCAGCCGACCGGCACCGTGACCGTCCACCTCGGCACCGGGTCGCACGGCCAGAGCATCGAGACGACGATGGCGCAGGTCGTGGCCGAGCACCTCGGCGTCGACCTCGACGCCGTGACCGTGGTCCAGGGCGACACCGACAGCGCCCCCTTCGGCGGCGGCACCGGCGGCAGCCGCACCGCGGTCGTCGCCGGCGGCGCGGCGCGCGACGCCGCCCTCGTCGTGAGCGACAAGGCCGCCAAGATCGCGGCGCACCTGCTCGAGGCCGCGCCGGAGGACCTCGAGGCCGAGGGCGGGCGGATCGCCGTCCGCGGCACGCCGACCCGGGGCGTCACCCTGGCCGAGGTGGCGCGCGTGGCGCTGAACGCGCCGGGCGAGCTGCCCCCCGACCTCGGCCCCGGCCTCGAGGCGACGGTCAGCTACCAGGCGCCGCCGATCACGTGGTCGAACGCCTGCCACGCCTGCACGGTCGAGGTCGACCCCGCGACCGGCGTGGTGGAGATTCTCCGCTACGTCGTCAGCGAGGACTGCGGCCTGATGATCAACCCGATGGTCGTCGAGGGCCAGATCGCGGGCGGCGTCGTGCAGGGCATCGGCGGCGTGCTCTACGAGCACCTCGTCTACGACGAGGACGGCAACCCGCTCACGACCACCTTCCTCGACTACCTCCTTCCCACCGCGACCGAGGTGCCGACCATCGAGTACGGGCACATCGAGACCCGCTCGCCGACGCCGGGCGGGCACAAGGGCATGGGGGAGGGTGGCGCCATCGGCGCCCCGCCGTGCGTGTTCAACGCGGTCGCCGACGCGCTGGCGGTGCGCGGCAGGCGCGTCACCGACCAGCCGCTGTCGCCGGCCCGGGTCCTGGACGCGCTGGCCGGCTGACCCGCCCGGTCAGCTCCGGTCGGCCGGGCGCACCCGGTAGGCGCAGCGGGCGTCGCCGGCCATGAGGTGCTGGGTCCGCTCGACCGCGACGTCGGGCCCGAGGACGGCGCGGAACAGCTCGAGCTCGCCCCGGCACAGCCCGGTGCACGCGGTGGCGGCGCTGCACACCGGGCAGTGGTGCTCGACGAGCAGCAGCGCGTCGCCGTCGCGCTGGGTTTCGGCCATGTAGCCCTCGGCGCTGCGCTGGCGGGCCAGCGCGGCCAGCCGCGATCGAAGCGATCCCGCGTCGGGCGCCGGCACGACGGCCCGGTACGCGGCGAGCTGGCGGGCGGTGCGGGCCTCGACGACGGCGTCGAGGCCGTCGTCGCCGACCGCCTCCCGGATCGCGGCGAGCAGCTCGACGGTCAGGTCGCCGTGGCGGTCGGGGAACAGCTCGGCGGCCAGCGCGGTGACCGCCCACTCGTCCGGCGGGCGGCCCCGGCCTCCGCCGGCCCGGCCCCGGCGCTCCACGAGCCCGTGCGACGCCAGGCCCTCGAGGTGCTGGCGGACGGCGGCCTCGGTGAGCCCGAGCCCGGCCGCCAGCTCGGGGACGGTCGCGGCGTCGACGCGCTTCAGCCGCTCCAGCACGCGGCGCTTGGCGTCGGTGAGGCCTGCGGACACGCCCCCGACCCTAGCGACTTCCACAAGTCAGGTCTTGACGAACTGCCGCCCAGAGGTGATTATGGCAAGCGATGGCTTCCGAAAATGGGGGACGGGTTCGAGCCGGGTCGGCGGCCACGCTCGAGGCCGAGGGCCGGCTGCTCACCAAGCTCGGCAGCCTGCCGGTGTTGGTCGTCTGGCACGAGGGCCGCGTCTACGCCCTCGAGGACCGCTGTCCGCATATGGGCTTCCCGCTGCACCGGGGGACCTGCGAGGACGGGCTGCTCACCTGCCACTGGCACCACGCCCGCTTCGACCTGGCCTCGGGCTGCACCCTCGACCGCTGGGCCGACGACACGCGTGCCTTCGACGTCGAGATCGCCGACGGCGACGTGTGGGTGTCCGCGCGCGACGGCGGCGACAACGTCGAGCACCTCCACCAGCGCCTCCGGGAGGGACTCGAGGACGGCACCTCGCTCGTGATCGCCAAGGCCGTGCTCGGGCTGGTGGACGCGGGCGTGGACCCGGCCGACCTCGTGCGCACCGGCCTCGAGTTCGGGGCCCGCAACCGCGCCGGCGGCTGGGGCACCGGGCTCACCGTCCTCGTCGCCATGGCGAACGTGCTGCCGCACCTGGACGCCGACGACCGTGCCGCCGCCCTCATCCACGCCCTCGTGTTCGTCTCGAACGACACCCGCGGGAACGCGCCCCGCTTCGACGTGCCGCCCCTGCTGACGAGCACGGTGTCGCCCGACCGGCTGGCCGAGTGGTACCGGCGCTTCGTCGACACTCGTTCCGCCGGCGCGGCCGAGCGGGTGCTCGCCACCGCGCTGGCCGGCGACGTCGCCGACGCCGACGTCGAGGCGATGCTGTTCGCCGCCGTCACCGACCACGTCTTCGTCGACGGCGGCCACACCCTCGACTTCACGAACAAGGCGGTCGAGGTCCTGCGCCAGGTCGGCCCGGCGTCGCGGGCGCTGGTGCTGCCGACCCTCGTCGCTCAGACCGCGGTCGCCGGCCGCAGCGAGGAAGGCAGCGACTGGCGGTACCCCGACAACCTGGTCGCGCTGCTGCGGTCCGCGACCGACGCCTTGCCCGACGCGCTCGAGGAGGGCCGGGCCCGCCGGGGCGAGTTCCAGGACGTGGCGGGGCTCGGCGACCAGCTGCTCGGCGAGGACCCGGCCGCGATCGTGGACGCGTTGCTCGACGCCGTACGCGCCGGCGCGACCGACGAGCAGGTCGGCCGGGCGGTGGCGCTGGCCGCCTCCCGCCGCGTCGTGCGCTTCCACACCCAGAACGACTTCGGCGACTGGGACACCGTCCACCACACCTTCACGGCCGACAACGCGCTGCACCAGGCGCTGCTGCGGGCGCCGACCGTCGAGCTGCTGCGGGGCGCGTTCCACGGGGCGCTGCGCGTCTACCTGGACCGCTTCCTCAACGTGCCGCCGGCCCGGTTGCCGACCGCCGAGACGGGATCGCTCGAGGCGCTCGTCGCCTGCTTCGACGTGCAGGGCGACGTCGACGTGGCCGGGAACGAGGCCTACGGGTACCTGCGGTCCGGCGGGTCGCGGGCCTCGCTCGTCGCCGCCCTCGGGCGCCGGATGCTCGACGAGGACGTCGGCTTCCACACCTATCAGCACTACGAGGCCAGCGTCCGGCAGGCCTTCGCCTGGCCAGAGGGGTCCGAGGAGGCAGCGCTGATCCTGACCGGCTGCGCTCGCTACCTCGCCGCCCACGCGCCGACGCGGCGCGAGCTGCCGACCGTGATCACGATCGCGTCGCGGCTCCGCCGGGGCGAGCACCTCTTCGAGGAGGCGGTGGCGAGCTGAGCCACGGGGCGAGATCCCGGCGCATCACCTCGAGGTAGCGGTCCTCCAGCTCGGCCAGCACGAACCGGCGCCCGAGCGCCGCCGCCGCCCGGCCCACCGTGCCGACGCCGGCGAAGGGGTCGAGCACGACGTCGTCCTCGAAGGACCAGTAGCGGATGACGCGCTCGGCGAGCGCGACCGGGAACACGGCCGGGTGGTCGGCCCGGCTGCTCGGCGCGATCCGCCAGACGTTGGTCCGCTCGTAGTCGTCGTCGATCCGGGACCGGTCCACCGCGTCGGGGTCGTGGTGGGCGCGGATGTTCCAGTCGAGCAGCCGGTCGGTGCGGGCCCGGTACACGAGCACGTACTCGGTGACCGGCACCGCCTTGTACTGCAGCGGGCGGCGGTCGGCGGCGAACCGACGGCCCCGTCCGGTGGCCCACCCCGCGCCCTCCGGCTTCTCCCAGATGATGTCGTCGACGAAGTCGAAGTCCTCCTCGACGAGGATGCGGTGCAGGTCGAACGGCACCGCCAGCCGCCGCGACGACTCGGACCGGCTGGCCCGGCGCAGCAGCACCGGCGCCGTGTTCAGCACGAGGAAGCGCCCCTCGGCCAGCAGCCGGCGGCACTGCCGTAGCACCCGGCGCATTTTGTCGAGGTAGGCGCCGTAGTCGACGAAGTCGCCGGCGTCGGGGCGGGCGTTGAAGTACGGCGGCGACGTGAACACGAGGTCGACGGCGCCGTCGGGGAGCTCGGCGAGCGTGCGCTCGGCGTCGCCGGCGAGCACGCAGCTCGAGAGCGGCGACCGGGTGATGACCGGCGCGCGTGACCGGACCGGGCGGCGCTCGGCGGGGCGGGCGAGCCGGGCCCGCACCGTCGCGACGTCGGTCGTGCGCGCCGCGTCGACCTCGCCCGACCGGGCGTCGAGCACCACCTCGCCGACCCGCACCGTCGACGAGGCGGCCAGCAGCGGCACCCGCCACACGTGGTAGCGGTCGTCGACCTCCGGCAGCCCGAAGGAGAGCGACCGCCGCAGCCGCCAGGCCCGCGCCTGGTCGGCGGCCCGGGCCCGGGCCTCCTCGACCGTGCGGACCTCGTAGGCGCGCTCCTCGCTGACCAGCTGCGCCCGTTGCGCCACTCGATGAACGTACCGGTGGCCGGCGCGCCGGACGCGGTTCTCCAGGCGTTAGGCGTCCGCCACGCCGGCCGCGCCCTGGGCGCGCAGCGCGGTCCGGATCAGGGCCGCGTTGGCCTCCAGGTCGTCGGCGCTGACCGACGCGGCCGCGTTCGAGAGGTGCAGGTCGGCCTCGCCCCGGATCGGGATCAGGTGGAGGTGCGTGTGCGGCACCTCCATGCCCGCGATGAGGAGCCCGATCCGGGCCGGCCGGAACGCCTCCTGCTGGGCTCGCCCGACGGCCTGGGCCACGTCGAGGAGGTGGTGGGCCAGGTCCGCGTCGAGGTCGATCCAGTGGTCGACCTCGGCCCGGGGGACCACGAGGGCGTGGCCGGGCCGCACCGGGTTGATGGAGAGGAAGGTGACGCAGCGGTCGTCCCGCCAGACGAAGACCCCGGGCAGCTCGCCGTCGATGATCCGGGTGAAGACGCTCGGCACGGCCGGGATCGTAGGGGCTGAACCCCGGGCCTTCCGGCGCCGATAAGGGCAGAGATGTTCGACCGCCTGCCTCCCGTCCGGGCCCGCGACGTCGAGCCCCTCGGCGCCTTCCGGCCCAGCGCGGCCCGGCCCCTCCCGCCGCTCCGCCCGATCGCCGACTTCGTCGGTCTGCCGGACGGCGGGCGCGCGGTGCCGACCGAGCAGAAGCTCCTTGTCGCCGGCGGGGGAGCCGTCGCGTGGCTTCTGGTAGCCACCGTCGTCGCGTTGCTCACCAGCGGCGGCCTCGCGGGCACGGTGTCCTGGCCCTACGCGCTGCTGCTCGGCGCGCTGACGGTCAGCCTCCCGGCCGGCGTCGCCGCGTTCCGCACCCTCGGCCTGCTGCTCGACGAGACGCCACCGGTGCAGCACCTGCGGCCGGTCACACCGGTGACGGTCGTCCTCACCGCCGACGACTCGGGCGCCGCGCTCACGACGCTGCACTCACTGGCGTCCCAGGACTACAGCGGCCCGCGCCGGGTCGTCCTCGCGGCGCGCGACGCGGTGGTCGCGGGCGAGGTGGCCCGCGCCGCGCTCGACCTGCGGCTCGACTGCGAGGTCGTCGCCGACGGCGGCGACACCCCGGCCCGCACCGCCGCCCTCGGCCGCGTCGCGACCCCGCTCGTGCTGGCCGTCGAGCCCGGCGCCGTGCTCCACCCGTCGACGCTGCGCCTGCTGGTGGCGCGCCTCGAGTCGGCACCGTCGGACGCGGTCGCCGTCTCCGCGCACGCGCTGGTGCGCAACCGCGACCCGGGTCGGCTCGCCGAGGGCCTCGCGGCCGGCTGGCTGCTCGAGCTCGACGCGACCCGCCGGCTCGAGGACCTCTTCGCCGGCCCGCTGGCCGGGGGCCGGGCCTGCCTCCTGGCGCGTGCCGAGGCGCTGCGCGCGGTGCGGGCCTGGTCGGGCGACGGCGACAGCGACGCCGAGCTGACGTGGCGGCTCCTCGAGTGTGGCTGGCGGGTGATCAACGAGCCGCTGGCGCTCGTGTTCACGACCTCGATCGTCACCGTCGCCACGCCGGCCCGGTGGCGCACCGCGGCGGCGCGGGCCGTGCGCGACGCCGCCCGGGCGGCGGGCGGGCTGCCGCGGCTGCCCCGGCCGAGCAGCCGGGTCCTGGCCGCGTTGGACCGCGCCGTCCCGACCTTCGATCTCGCCTTCACGCTGGCGTGGCTCCAGGCCGTGATCCTCATCGGGTACGGCCACGCCGGGCTCGTGTTCGTGCACCTGCTGCTGGTGGCCCCGGTGTCGCTGGGCGGCGCCGCGCTCGAGCGGCGGCGCCACCGGGAGGTGCTCGACGACGCCGGCCTGTCCCTCGTGGCGCCGAGCGGCGTGCGCGTGGCCGCGCTCCTGGCGCTGCAGGCCGTGCAGTCCCCGGTCGCGGTGTGGAGCCGCCTCCGCAGCTGGCCCCACCGGGGAACCCCCGCGGCCGGCCCGTCGACCCTCAGGTGGCGCCTCGGAGCCCCGGCGCGACCGTACGCATGAACTCCTGAACCGTCGCCGGCATCCCGAAGTCGGAGAACTGCAGGACGAAGCCCTGCGCCCCGTTCGCGACGTCGGATGCCAGCGCGTCGACGAGCTCCGGTGCCGTCCCCACCAGCAGCCCGCCCCACGACCCGAACCGGCGCTGCGCGACCGCCTCCACCGCGTCGCGATCGGCGCCGTCGGTCACGAAGCCGATCGGGTGCTGCACCGAGACCCGCGCGTCGCCGGCCAGGGGCCGCAGCTCGGGGAGCCGGTCCGACGCGTACGACGGGCAGTTCCACCAGTCGGCGTGGGCCCGCACCAGCGGCATCGTGAGCTTCGGGCCCGCGCCGCCGATGTGGATGGGGACCCGCTCCTGCACCGGGGTCGGCCGCCCGATCGCGCCCCGCAACTCGAAGTGGTCGCCCCGGTAGTCGAAGAACTCGCCGGCGAACATCAGCCGCAGGATCTCGATCGACTCGCCCAGCCGCGCCGCCCGGCGGGCCGGCGGTCCGGCGTCGAAGCCGAACCGGGTGAGCTCGTCCTCGACCGAGCCCCACCCGAGCCCCAGCTCGAGCCGCCCGTCGCTGAGGACGTCGAGGGTGGCGGCCATCTTGGCGAGCACGGCGGGATGCCGGAACGGGTCGGCGGTCACGAGGTGCCCGATGCGGATCGTCGAGGTGCGCGCCGCCAGCACCGGCGCCAGTGTCCATCCGTCGAGGGTGTCGTGCTCGAGCGCGCCGGGCGCGGCCAGGTGGTCCATGAGCCACACCGAGTCGAAGCCGGCCGCCTCGGCCGCCTGCGCGCGCTCGACGATCGTGTCGGCGCGCATCCGCAGCTGGGGGAGGAACAAGCCGAGCCACATGGCGGCGAACGGTAGCGTCACGCCGCGTGCCTCGATCCCTGCACCACGCCGCGCTGTGCGTCCGGGACGTCGCCGCCAGCCTTCGCTTCTACCGGGACGGGCTCGGCCTCGTGGTGCTCATGGACGAGCACTTCGACGGCGACTGGCCGGCCCTGTTCGACGCGCCGTCGCGGCAGCTGCACTCGGTGTTCCTCGGGGAGCCGAGCGCGCCGGAGGCCGGGATCGTCGAGCTGGTCGCGTTCGACGGTGGCGTGGACACCGACTCCCCGGCGCCGCGACCCGAGACCGGGTTCTTCCTCCTCTCCTTCTTCGTCGACCTCGCGGCGACCCTTGGCCGCCTCGACGAGCTCGGGCTGGGCGCGACGCCGCGCCGAATCGAGCAGCCGGGACCGGGTGGCGCGAGCGTGGCCATGGCCACCGTGCGCGACCCCGACGGTGTCCTCGTCGAGCTCATCGAGGCGGGGTCGGCCTCGGCGTAGCCTCACCAGCCGTGCTCCATCCCGACGTCTCCACCGACGACGCCCGTCGCATGCACGCGGTCGACGGCCGGGTCGTCATCGTGACCGGGTCCGGGCAGGGCGTCGGGCGCGGGATGGCCAACCATCTGGCCAAGGCCGGCGCCACGGTCGTGATCGCCGACTACCAGCCCGAGAAGGCCCGCCGGACCCGCGACGAGCTGCAGGCGCTCGGCGCGACCGCGCTCGCGGTCGACGTCGACATCCGGGACCCGCAGTCGATCGACGCCATGGTCGGCCGGGTGGTCGACGAACTCGACCGGGTCGACGCCATCATCAACAACGCCCAGACCTTCCGGCCCAACGCCCCGATGGCCGTCGTCGACGCCGGCGACGTCGACGTCTTCTACCAGTCGGGGGTGCTCGGGACCCTGCGGGCCATGCAGGCCGTGTACCCGCACATGCGCGACGCGGGCTGGGGCCGCATCGTGAACTTCGCGTCGTCGATGGGGCGGGTCGGCGGCGAGGGCTTCGGGGCGTACAACGCCTCGAAGGAGGCCATCCGGGCCCTGACCCGCACCGCGGCCCGCGAGTGGGCGAAGGACGGCATCGTCGTGAACGCCATCGCCCCCGCCGCCGCGCCGCCGCGGGCGGTCGGCTCGGAGCACTACGAGGCGTTCATGCGCGCCTGCCCGGCGGGCCGCAACGGCGACCCCGAGCTCGACATCGGGCCGGTGGCGCTGTTCCTGTGCTCGGACGCGTGCCGCTTCCTGACCGGCCAGACCTTCATGGTCGACGGCGGCACCTACCTCTGGTCGTAGTGGCGACGTCGCGGGGCCAAGACGCCGACTGGCGCGACCCGTGGCCGATGAAGGGGGTGCGGCGGGGCGACCCGGAGCCGTCCCCGGGCGCGGCGGCCCTGACCGACGACGGCTTCGTCGCCTGCTTCGACGTCGAGACCCTGCCCGGCGACCAGGACGAGTACCAGGACCACCTCAACAACGCGGCCGTGGTCCGCATGTTCAACGAGCTGCGGACCGCGTACATCGCGGCGCGCTTCGCGCCCGACTGGCCCCGGTACGTCCGCCGCCAGGCGCTGACGGTCGCGGTGCGCGAGTTGCACGTGCTGTACGAGAGCGAGGGCTGGCTGCACGAGCGCTACGTCGGCGCGACCCGCGTCGCGCAGTCACGCGGGAAGGCGGTGGTGGTCGAGCAGCGGCTCGTCGAGGCGTCGACGGCCCGACCGCTGGCCCGGGCCTGGGTCCTGCAGCTGCTCGTCGACGCCGACGGGAGCGTGACGGACTGGCCGTCCGTCTTCTGGGACCTGGTGCAGGACGTGCAGGGATCGCCGGCGATGCGGATCGCCGACCCCGCCCGGCCCGCGTGGGGGCCGCCGTGAGCGAGCGCGATCCGATCGCGACCCTCGCCATCCGGCTCCGGGCCCAGGCCGACTGGTGCGCGGCGCGACCGTCCCCGTTCTACGGCGCGCTCCTCTACCGCATGGCGACCGACACCGAGCAGCGGGGACCGACCTGGGACCGGCTCGCCGTCACCGTCGACGACCCGCCCGGCTTCCTCGCCCACCTCGGTCTGCTCGCCGGCGTCCACTATCTCGTGCTCGCCGGCGAGGCCCCCGACCTCGCGGCCCATTACCCGTCCACGGGCGGCGACGGCGACGCCGAGGCGGCGTGGCCGGCGCTGCGCGCCGTGCTCGCGACGCGCGCGGAGGCGCTCGACCCGTGGCTGCGGAAGCGGCCCCAGACCAACGAGGTGGGACGCGCCGCGCCGCTGATGAGCGGCCTGCTCGAGGTGGTGGCGGAGACCGGGCTGCCCGTGCGGCTGCTGGAGATCGGCGCCAGCGCCGGCCTCAACCTGCGCCTCGACCACTTCTGGTACCAGGCCGGCGACCGCGGTGCCGGCGACCCGTCGTCGTCGGTCCGCTTCGTCGATCTCTGGGAGGGCGGCACGCCGCCGTTCGAGGCGCCGCTCCGCGTCACCGAGCGGGCCGGCTGCGACCGGGCGCCGATCGACGTGGCGACCGAGGCGGGGCGCCAGACCCTGCTCGCCTACGTGTGGGCCGACCAGACCGACCGGCTCGAACGGCTGCGGGCCGCGTTCGACATCGCGGCGCGCGTGCCGGTCACCCTCGACCGGGCCGAGGCGCTCGAGTGGCTCCCGGCCCAGCTCGCCGACCCGCCGGCCGGCACGGCCACGGTCGTCTTCCACTCCATCGTGATGCAGTACTTCAGCGACACCGACGCGGCGCGCTTCCGTGGGATCCTCGCCGAGGCGGGGGCGGGCGCGACCGCGTCCACACCGCTGGCGTGGCTGCGACTCGAGCCGCGCCGGCTCGTCGACGCGGACGCCGAGCTGCGGCTCACGACGTGGCCGGTGGGGCGGGACCGTCACCTGGCGCGCACGTCGCCGCACCTGGGCCCGGTCGTCTACGACGCCGACGACCCCGATCAGGGGCCGAGCGACGCGAGCAGCTCCCCGACCCGCCCGATCGCGCGCGACGACGCCTCGGCGTAGCCCTCCTCGTCGATGCGCGGCCCGATCAGCTCGAGGTCGAACACGCCCCCGTACCCGGCGTCGAGGAGCTGGCCCACGAGGCGTCGCAGCGGGATGTTCCCGTCGCCGGGGACGAGCCGGTTCGGCGTCGAGAGGGTGCCGACCGCGTAGTCGCTGATCTGGACGATCCGGAACGCGTCGACGTCGTCGGCGAAGGTGGCGGCGAGGTTCCGCTCCGCCCAGCACGCGTTCAGCTCGACGCAGACGCCGATCCCGAGGCGTCGGGCCAGGTCGACCACGTCGCGCAGCGTGTGCACGAAGCCGACGTCGACCCGCAGCGAGTTGGTGTGCTCGAGGCCCATCGGCACGCCCCGGGCGCGGGCGTCGTCGAGCACCGGGTCCAGCGCGGCGGCCAGCGCGTCGGCGGCGTCCTCCCACGACAGCGGGCCGGCCGGCCCGGTGGTGAGGATGAGGCACTCCGCGCCCGCGGCCTCGGCGGCGTCGAGGGCGCGGCGCACCCGGTCCCGCTGCCGGTCCCACTGGGACGGGTCGGCGAGCACGAAGGGCCCGATGCCGATGAGGTTCGTCACCCGCAGCCCGGCGTCGCGGAGGCGCTGCGCCCCCGCCTCGACGCCGGCCGCCTCGAGCTTGGCGACCGACGCCCCGATGGCCGTGACGCCGGCCTGCTCATAGAAGGCGAGGTCCTCGTCGAGGCTCCACGAGAAGGTGGAGATCGCGCTCAGCGAGACCCGCGGGTGCATCAGCCGTCGAGCCCGGCGTCCTGGATCATCCGAGCGACGCGGCGCGGGCGATGCTGCTGCCCCCGTCGAGCTGCAGGTTGATCCCGGTCAGCAGCTCCGACTCCCGGCTGGCCAGGTACACCGACGCGAAGGCGACGTCGGCGGCCTCGCCGAGCCGGGTGAGGTGCATCGCCTCCAGCCGCTGCCTTCGCTCCGGCGCCAGCTGGGCGTCGCGGCGCTCGTTGATGACGTAGCCGGGGCTGATCGTGTTGCACCGGATGCCCTCCCGCGCGTACTCGACCGCGATCGAGCGGGTCAGCGCGTTCAGCCCGCCCTTGCTGGCCGCGTAGGCGGCCAGGCCGGGGCTCGGCCGCTCGGCCTGTCGCGACGACACGTTGATGATCGACCCGTGGCCAGCGTCGATCATGAGCGGGATCGCGGCCTGGCACAGTAGCATCGGCGCGGTCAGGTTGACGCGCAGGGCGTGCTCCCAGTAGCCGGGCTCGACGTCCCCCACCGTCGCGTCGTGGCCGTCCGGGCTCGCCACCGCGTTGTTGACGAGCACGGTCAGGCCCCCCAGGGCCTCGGCCGCCGAATCCACGAGCTCGCGGCACGCCGAGGCCAAGTCGAGATCGGCGGTGACGAACGACGCCTGGCCGCCGCCGGCGGCGATCTGGTCGACGACCGCGGCGCCGCGGCCGGCGTCGCGACCGTGCACGCACACCCGCGCCCCCTGGGCCGCGAACTCGACCGCGATCGCCTTGCCGATGCCGGCCGTCGACCCGGTGACGAGCGCCCTCTCCCCGGCGAGCCGCACGGCGCGCACCTTATTGGCCGGCGGAAGGGGCCGCGCGCCCCCGTCGCGCACGGCACCATGGACCCGTGGGCACGACGGTCGACGCTCGGGCCGGCCGGGCGCTGTGGGTGGCCCTGGCCGCGAACGCGGGGCTGCTCGCGGCCGAAGTCGCGGGCGGCCTCGTGTTCTCGTCCCTGGCGCTGCTCGCCGACGCCGCGCACCTGGCCACCGACGTGCTCGGGCTCGGCGTCGCGGTGGCCGCCCAGGTCCTGCTGGCCCGCCCCGCGTCCGGACGCCGCACGTTTGGGCTGCGACGGGCCGAGGCGCTCGGCGCGCAGGTCAACGTGCTGCTGGTGCTCGGCGCGGCGGTGTGGATCGTCGTCGAGGCGATCGGTCGGCTCGGTGGCAGCCATCGGGTCGACGGGACCGGCGTGCTCGCCATCGCGGCGGTGGCGGTGCTCGTGAACGGCGCCAGCGCGAGGGTGCTCGCCGCCGCCGGCAGCCGGCGCCTCAACGTGCGGGCCGCGTTCGTGCACCTGGTGACCGATGTCGCCGGCTCGGTCGTGGTCCTCGTGGCGGGGGTCGGGATCGTCGCCTTCGGGGCCGACTGGCTGGACCCGGTGGCGTCCCTCGCGATCGCGGCGCTGATCGCGTGGGCCACCTGGGGGGTGCTGCGCGATTCGACGAACGTCCTGCTCGAGGCCGCCCCCCGCCACCTCGAGGTCGGCGACGTCGAGCGGGCGCTGCACGCGGCCCCGGGCGTGGAGGCGGTCCACCACGTGCACGTCTGGGAGGTCGCCTCCGACCTGCCGGCGCTCTCCGCCCACGTCGTGCTGACCGGCGACCCGTCGCTGCACGACGCGCAGGAGCGCGGCGAGACCCTGAAGACGATGCTGGCCGAGCGGTTCGGGATCGCCCACGCCACGCTCGAGCTCGAGTGCCACGAGTGCGACACGCCGAGTCACTGAGCCTCGCTCAGCCCGCGGACACCTCGACCGGCTGACGGGCCGGCGCCGGCCGACGGGCCGGCGGGGGCGTGACCCGAAGCCGCAGCGCGCCGACGACCGCGATCCCGGTCCCGAGCCCGAGCACGGTGGCGACCTCGAGGCGGGCGAAGACGTGCGGCAGCGTCGTCGGCAGCTGGGATCGGTAGAGCTCGGTGACGTCGGCCAGGCCGCCGGCCAGGGCGAGGAACAGCCCCGCCAGCAGCAGCAGCGGCGCGGTGGCGCGGACACCGCGGCGGACGAGCCACGTCAGCGCGAGGACGCCCAGCGCGATCCCGCCGAGCGCGTACGCGCTGGCGGCGAGCTTCGTCGTGCCCGCCACCGTCGTCCCCTCGTACGAGCCGAGCACGTGCGCGACCTCACCGACGATCATCGCCACCAGGGCCGTGACCAGCACCGGGCGGGCGACCCGGGTGCGCGCCAGGACGACCAGGAGGATGGCGAGCGCCGCCGCGACGGCGAACCAGCCCCAGGGCGCGGGCCCCGGCACCCACACCACCTCGCCGCGCACCGTGATCGGCACCCCGTCCTGGACCAGCGTGACCGTCCATCGCTGCACGAGGTGCCGCGAGCTCGGGTCGCGCTGCACCTGGGGCGGGTTGATGGTCCCGAGCCAGTGCGCGCGGTGGTCGTGCCACCGGACGATCGGCCCGTCACCGATGCGACGCCACTCGGGCGCCGCCCGGGGGTCGGCCGAGCGGGGCACCGGCACGTTGCCGGTCCGGGTCCGGTTCAGGTACACGGCGGGGGAGCGGACGTTCTCGAACACCCCCGCCGGCCCCACCCGCAGGTAGGGCTCGCGGTCGTACCCGAGGACGGTCAGGTCGCGGCCGGTGCGGTTCTCCAGCTCGAGCTTGTTGCCGAGATCCGCCGCCCTCACCGACAGCCCGGCAACCCGGGGGGTGACGGTGAGGACCCGAGTCGAGAAGTTGCTGGGCTGGATCCCGGCGACGCCGTGCGCGCCAGCCGGCTCGGCCGCCACGACGACGGCACCGACGCCGATCGCGACCGCGAGGGCGGCCTGCCCGATGCGCGTCCCGGTTACGCGCAGCGCCGGCACAGTCCGACCAGGTCGACCCGGTGGGTCTGGGTCCGGAAGCCGGTGGTGGCGGCGATCTGGTCGACGGCGTTCCGCAGCGACTGTTCGAGGTGCGCGTTCGGCGGGACGTCCTCGACGGTGCCGCACGACGAGCAGATGAGGTGGTGGTGATGCCCGACCAGGTCCTCGGCGAGCTCGAAGCGAGCGAACTCGTCGTTCGTGACGATGCGGTGCACGACGCCGGCCTGCTCGAGGATGACGAGGTTGCGGTACACGCTGCTCTGCGCGAGCCCGTTCCCGGCCTCGAGCACCTCCGGGATGGTGAGCGGCCGGGGCGACGCGACCAGGACGTCGACGATCGCCTCGCGGTTCGGCGTGAGACGCTGCTGCACTCGTCGGAGTCGCGAGGCGACCAGCTCGCGAAGCTCGTCGCTCACGGCGGCGAGTGTACCGTCGAGTTCGATGAATCCGACCGACGCGTTCACGCGACTCGTGCGGCAACCGGAGCCCGAGCTCGCGCTCGACGAGGCGGCGCTGCTCATCGCGGCTCACGACCACGAGGTCGACATCGCCGCCAACCTGGCCGCGCTCGACGAGCTGGCCCGGGACGCGCCCGACGACGCCGAGGGGATGGCGCGCCTCCTGTTCGTCGAGCGGGGCTTCGCCGGGAACGAGGTCGACTACGGCGACCCGCACAACTCGTACCTCGACTCGGTGCTGCGCCGCCGGCTCGGGCTGCCGATCACGCTCAGCGTCCTGCTGCTGGAGGTGGCGCGCCGGCGGGGCGTCGTCCTCCACGGGGTCGGGATGCCGGGGCACTTCCTGGTCGGCGATGGCGACGGCCGGTACTACGACCCGTTCCACGCCGGCGCGACGCTGGACGAGCAGGGGTGCCGCGCCATCAGCGAGCGGCTGCGGCCCGGCGCGCCGTGGCATCGCTCGTACCTCGAGCCGGTCGGGCCCCGCGCCATCCTCGTGCGGATGCTCGCCAACCTCGTGCACACGCTCGTCGAGCGCTCGCCGGCGGACGCGGTGTGGGCGCTCCGCCTGCGCCTCGCCGTGCCCGGCGTGGCAGCGGGGGAGCGCCGGGAGACCGCGGCGCTGCTCGGGACCCTGGGCCGGTTCGGGGAGGCCGCGTCGGTGCTCGACGAGGTCGCCGACGACCTGGACGAGGCGGGCGCGGCCCGCGCGCGCGAGGACGCGGCCCGACTGCGCGCCCGCGCGAACTGAGGCGCGCGTGGCTCGGGAGCTCCCGATGTTCCCGCTCGGCACGGTGCTGTTCCCGCACGGCGTGCTCCCGCTCCACGTGTTCGAGCCCCGCTACCGGACGATGACCGAGCGCTGCCTCGCCGACGACGCGACGTTCGGCGTCGTCCTCATCGAGCGGGGCAGCGAGGTCGGCGGCAACGACCAGCGCTTCGACGTCGGGACCGCAGCGCGGATCCTGCAGGCCGGCCGGCTCGAGGACGGGCGCTACGTGCTGATGACCGTCGGCGAGCAGCGGGTCCGGGTGCAGGAATGGCTCCCCGACGACCCGTATCCGCGGGCCAACGTCGTGCCCCTGTCCGACCACGCTGACGACGACGCGGGAGCCGCGCTGCCCGACCTCGCCGCCGATCTCCGGCGGCTGCTGGAGCTGCGCGCGCAGCTCGGCGAGCCGGTGCCGGGCGTCGAGGTCGCGCTGCCGGACGACCCGGTCCATGCCTCCTTCGAGGCGTGCGCGCTCGCCGCTCTCGGGCCGCTCGACGGCCAGCGGCTCCTCGAGCTCGACGACGCCGGGCAGCGGCTCCGCGATCTCTCGTCGCTGGTGCGCGACGAGGTCGCGGTGCTCGAGTTCCGGCTCGGCGAGTGACGGCGCGGCCTACGCTCGGAGCCATGGACCCGTCCGCACCGCGCGAGCCGAGCGACGCCGACCGCGACTACGCGTCCCTCGAGGAGGCCGAGCAGGAGCTGGCCGAGCTCGAGCGCGAGCTCCGACGGATCGACGGCGCCGAGGAGCCTCCCGAGGCGTGAGCGGGGCCGGCAGGACGGTCCGGGTCCGGCTCTTCGCCGCCGCGCGCGAGGCGGCCGGCCGCGCCGAGCTCAGCGCCGACCCGCAGGCCCTCGGCGACCTGCTCGCGGCCCTGCGGCGTGATCACGGCCCCGAGTTCTCGAGCGTGCTCGCCACCGCGCGCGTCTGGGTCAACGGCGACGACCCTCGGGACGGGGATGCCACCGTGCTCGCGCCCGGTGACGAGGTGGCGGTGCTGCCGCCGGTCAGCGGCGGGTCGCCACCGCCCGGCGGCTGAGCTCAGCCGAGGTCGAGGTCGATGGTGCGGGCCTTGTCGAAGCGCGACCCGACGTCGTCCCAGTCGACGAGGTGCCAGAACGCCTCGACCCACTCGGCCTTCCGGTTCTCGTACTGCAGGTAGTAGGCGTGCTCCCACATGTCGAGCACGAGCAGCGGCGGGCCGCCCTGCCCGACGTTGCCCTGGTGGTCGTAGACCTGCTCGACGATCAGGCGCTGGCCGAGCGGCTCCCAGGACAGGGCGGCCCAGCCCGAGCCCTGCACGTTGTTCGCCGCCTCGACGAGTTGGGACCGGAACTGGTCGAACGAGCCGAGATGCTCGTCGATGGCGGCCGCCAGGTCGCCCACCGGCTTGTCGCCGCCGGCCGGGGTCAGGTTCTTCCAGAACAGCGAGTGCAGGATGTGCCCGGAGAGGTGGAAGGCCAGGTTCTTCTCCAGCAGGTTGATCGACCCGAAGTCGCCCGTCGCCCGGGCTTCCTGGAGGCGCTCAAGCACCTTGTTCGCGCCGTCGACATAAGCCTTGTGATGCTTGTCGTGATGCAGCTCGAGGATCCGCCCGCTCAGGTGCGGCTCGAGCGCCGAATAGTCGTACCCGAGTTCCGGCAAGGCGTAGAAGGCCATGGCGGGCTCCTTTCGTCAGCAGCGACGGTAGCGGCGACCCGCTGCTCCCTACCCACCGACCGGCGGCGCGCTAACGCGGCGCCGCAAGCGGTACCCTCGGTCCGGTGAGCGCCCCGCACCGACGCCGCCTCGACGTCGTGCTCGGCGAGGGCTACCTCGACGGCCTCGACGCCAAGACCATCGACGAGGTCCGCGCGATGCACGAGGAGTGCCTCGAGGTCGAGACCGAGATCTCCTACGTGCGACGCCTCGCGCAGGCCCGGATCGACATCGTGTCGGCCGAGCTGGACCGCCGGTCGACCGGCCGCTCGGTCGAGGACCTGGTGGCGATGCTCCCCGAGATCCTCGCCGACGACCAGCCCCGCACCGATCCCGCCCACAGCCGGCTGCCGCGCCACCTGGCGCCGTCACCGACGATCGCGTGGCGGCGGGGACTCGAGCACCTCATCACCGACGCCACGCTCGTGAACCTGCCGACGCTGGGCGACGACGAGCTGCGTGAAACCCTCGAGCAGCTCGGCACCCTCGAGCGCGAGATGTCGACCCGGCGGCGGGCCCTGCACGGGGTCATCGACGGCATCGAGAGCAACCTCGCGACCCGGCATCGCGTCGACCACGTCTGACGTGGCCGACAGCCTCGAGCAGCGCCTCCGCGAGCTCGGGACCTTCATCCGTGACCGCCGCCGGGACGCGCGGCTGTCACTGCGACGGCTGAGCGAGCTGGCCGGCGTCTCGAATCCGTACCTCAGCCAGATCGAGCGGGGGCTGCGAAAGCCGAGCGCCGACATCCTGCAGCAGCTCGCGCGCGCGCTCCACGTGTCCGCCGAGACGCTGTACGTGCGCGCCGGCATCCTGGACCCGACCGACGGCGAGCCCAACCTCGAGCGCGAGATCCTGCGCGACTCGACGCTCACCGATCGCCAGAAGCAGGCGCTGCTCGAGGTCTACCGGTCGTTCCAAGCCGAGCGCGAGCCTCGCCCCGCCACCGAGGCGCGAGGGAAGTCGGGCCCCGCCTGACCCGTCGGTAGGATCACGTACGTCATGAGCCCCTCTCGCGTCGCGATGCTCAGCGTGCACACGTCGCCCCTCGCCCAGCCCGGCGCCGGCGACGGCGGCGGCATGAACGTGTACGTGCGGTCGCTCGGCGAGGCACTGGCCCGGGCCGGTGTCCCCTGCGACATCCTCACGCGCGCCGACCGGCCGCGGCAGCGAGCCATCGTGGAGCTCGAGCCGGGCCTGCAGGTCGTGCACCTGGACGCCGGGCCGCGGTCCCCGGTCGCCAAGCACGAGCTGCTCGGACTGCTCGACGAGCTCGTCGCCGCCGCGCGCGACCACCTGCAGTGCGGACGGGCGTGCTTCGAGGCCCTGCACGCCAACTACTGGATCTCGGGCGCGGTCGGCCACCGGCTCAAGCACGAGCTCGACCTGCCGCTGGCGGCGACGTTCCACACCCTGGCCCGCGTCAAGGCCGACGCCGGCATCGCCGACGACCCGGCCGAGCGCAGCGCGGTCGAGGCCGAGCTGCTGCGCTGCGCCGACGCGCTCGTCGTCGCGACCGCCGACGAGGGCGCGGGACTGTGCGCCGGCACCGACGCCGACCCGGGCCGCATCGAGGTCGTCCCCCCCGGGGTCGACCACACCCTCTTCTCGCCCGGGGATCCGCGCACCGCCCGCGGTCACCTCGGCCTGCCGACCGACCGGCCGGTCCTGCTGTTCGTCGGGCGGATCCAGCCCCTGAAGGGCGTCGACGTCGCGGTACGGGCTCTCGCCGCGGTTCGCGACCCGGCCACCGAGCTCGTCGTGGTCGGCGGCCCGAGCGGCGCCGACGGCCCGGCCGAGGTCGCCCGCCTGCACCGGCTCGCCGAGGAGCTCGGCGTCGCGGCGCGCGTCCGCTGGGTCCCGCCGGTTCGTCACGAGCGGCTGGCCGACTGGTACCGGGCCGCCGACGTGTGCCTGGTGCCGTCGCGGACCGAGTCGTTCGGGCTGGTCGCCCTCGAGGCGGCCGCCTGCGGGACGCCGGTGGTGGCCGCTGACGTCGGCGGGCTGCGCACCCTCGTCGACCACGGCCGGACCGGCTTCCTCGTCGAGGGCCGGGACCCCGACGACTACGCGGCGCTCGTGCAGCGGCTGCTCGACGACGAGGCCCTGGCGGCGGCGATGGGCGCCAGCGCGGCGACGCGCGCGGGCCGGTACACGTGGAGCATCGCGGCCGCCCGGCTGCGGCGGCTCTACTCGGACCTCACCGCCCGCGCCCTCGTCCGCTGCTCGTGACGGAGGTCGCGGAGCTCGAGGCGCGCGAGCGGGCCGCGCACGACCTGATCGCGGACCACTTGGAAGGCGAGGTGGCGCGCCAGCCGTACGTGCAGACGGTCGAGTACGACCCCGAGATCCCGCGCTGGTACGTGCGGTTCGGGTGCGAGGGGCGCGACGCGACGACGATCTACTTCGACCTGCACCAGCGGACGCTTCGCTACGAGGTCTACTTCTTGCCCGACCCGCCGCGGAACCAGCTCGACCTGTACCGGTTCCTCCTCCAGCGCAACCACGGCTTGTACGGCGCCCGCTTCTCGATCGGGCCCGACGGCGACCTGTACCTCACCGGTCGGGTCGCGCTCGAGCACCTCGATCGGGCCGAGCTCGACCGGGTCATCGGCGTCCTCTACGAGATCGTCGAGACGTGGTTCCAGCCTTCGGTGCGGCTCGCCTTCCGCCGCTGAGCGCGAGCGAGCCCGAGGAACGATCCGGTCTCTCCGCACTTCCCCGAACGGAGAGGCCTTCCTGCACCTCGGGCCCGCTGCGACCGGCACCCGTCGGTGCCGGGATTGGGAGACTCGCGCCGGGCGCGCCGCGACACAAGACCCAATCTCCTGACCCGCAAGCCCGGCTGCCGTAACTTGCTTCCATGGTCCGACTCGCGATTCTCGGGGGCGGTCGCATGGGCGAGGCGCTCGTCGCCGGCCTCCGCGACGCGGGCTGGGACGCCGACGGCATCGCGGTCGCCGAGGTCGACGCCGACCGGCGCCGGTTCCTCGAGGACCGCTTCCCGGGTGTCCGCATCGTCCCCAGCCCGGCGTGGGCGGTCGCCGACGCCGAGGTGGTCGTCGTCGCGGTGAAGCCGGCCGACGTCGGGTCGGCCCTCGAGGCGAGCGCGGAGGCGCTTCCCAGTGATGCCCTGGTGCTCTCGATCGCGGCCGGCGTGCCGCTCGCCGAGCTCGAGCGCGCCGCGCCGGACCGCCCGGTCGTTCGCGCCATGCCGAACGCGGCGGCCCTGGTCGGGCACGGGGCGGCCGCGATCGCGGCCGGGCAGCGGGCCGACGCCACCCACCTCGAGATCGCGGAGCGCGTCCTCGGGGCGGTCGGGACGGTGGTGCGGCTCCCCGAGCACCAGCTCGACGCCGTGACCGCGCTCTCGGGCTCCGGCCCGGCCTACGTGTTCCTCGTCGCCGAGGCCTTGGTCGAGGCGGGCGTGCTCGCCGGCCTGCCCCGGGACGTGGCCGAGGACCTGACCCGCCAGACACTGCTCGGGGCGGCGCAGCTGCTCCACGGCGACGACTCGGCGGCGGCGCTGCGGGCCGCGGTGACCTCGCCGGGCGGGACGACGGCCGCCGGCCTGCGCATCCTCGAGCGGCGCGGGGTCCGCGGCGCGTTCCTCGACGCCGTGCTCGCCGCCACCGAGCGCTCCCGCGAGCTCGGCGACGCCAGCCGCCGATGACCCGACGCCCCCGCCGCGACCGCCCGCCCCGCTTGCCGGACCGGCCGGCGGACCGCCCCGCCAGCACGCCCCGGGCGCCGCGGCGCCCATCGACGCCGAGCGCGTCGCGGCAGCTGCTGCAGGCCGGCGTCTGCGGCTCGCACCCCCGGCTCGGCCGCGAGGAGGTGCTGGCCGCCGCCCGCCGGCTCGTACGTCCCGGCGCCAGCCCGACCGAGGACGCGGTCACGATCGACGAGGTCACGGCCGCGCTCGAGGCGGTCGCCGGTCCCCAGGGTCGTCGTCGCGGCGAGATCGACCCCGAGCGCACGCTCGCGGCGGCGAGAACCGCCGGCGACCAGCTCGCCGAGGCGGCGCACCGCCACCGGCGGGTCGCGTTCGCGACCGCGGCCCCGGCGTCGCTGTTGAGCGTGTATACCGCCGCGGCGCGGGCCGGGCGCGCCGGTGGCGCGGTCGTCGCCGACGCCGGCGCGTGCGGCCCGTATGCGTCGGGGCGCTCGCTGTGGTGGCACGACGGGGTGGCCGTCGCGACCGACGGCCAGACGCTCGTCGACGAGACGCGGCCCGAGGCTGGCGAGGAGTGGCTCTTCGTGGTCGGTCGACCCGCCTTGGTGGTCGCCGACGGCGTGTTCGCCGAGCACGCCATCGCCGCCGGCCTCCCGACGGTCGCGTTCGCGGATCTCGACGCGCCCGCGCCGGCCCTCGCCGCCCACCGGGGCCGGCCGGTGGTGGTGGTGCCGGTGGCGCTGCGCCGGCCGCCGGCGGCCTACGCGCCGATCGCCCGGCTCCTCGTCGGCCCCGTCCTCGAGTCGGGCCCCGTGACCCACGACGGCGACGGCACACGCCACGGGCCGCAGTTGTCAACAGAGACCCCGGGGCCCTACTCTGCCCCCCCGAGCGGGGGAGAGGGGTGAGCTCGTGGCGGAAGCGGAGGATTCGTTTGCGAAAGCGCGCTTCCTGACGGTTCAGGAAGTCGCCGATCTCATGCGCGTGTCGTCGATGACGGTCTACCGGCTCATCAAGGCGGGTGACCTGCCGGCGGTGCGCGTCGGGCGGTCGTTTCGGGTGCGGGACGTCGACGTCGACACGTACCTCTCTTCCCGGTACACCCAGGCCGGGTAGCCGGGCCCGGGTGGCACGAGGCCACTGAGCAAGCCGGTCGCCTTCCTCTCCGACTACGGGCTCGTCGACGAGTTCGTCGGGGTCTGCAAGGGCGTGATGCTCGGCCTCGTGCCCGGCCTCGACGTCATCGACCTCACCCACGAGCTGCCCGCCCACGACATCCGGGCCGGCGCGCTGGCCCTGGTCCGGGCCGTGCAGTACCTGCCCGACGGCTGCGTCGTGCTCGCGGTCGTCGACCCCGGCGTCGGCACCGACCGTCGGCTCCTCGGCGTCGAGTGCGAGCCGGCGACCTTCGTCGGCCCCGACAACGGGCTGCTCGCCCCCGCCGTCGCCATGCTCGGCGGCCCCCGCCGGGCGGTGACGCTCACCAGCCCCGAGCACCGACTCCCCGCCCCCGGGCCCACGTTCGCGGGGCGGGACGTGCTCGCACCGGCCGCCGCCCACCTGGCCGGCGGCGGCGACCTCGCCGACCTCGGCGAGCCGGTCGACCCCGCCTCGCTCGTGCCCGGTGTGCTCGGGCTCCCCCGCCCGCTCGAGGGCGGCGCGATCGAAGCCGACGTGTGGTGGGTCGACCGGTTCGGGAACTGCCAGCTCAACTGCGGCCCCGACGAGCTGGCCGCGGCCGGCGCCCAGCCCGGCGGCACGGTCGAGGTCCTCATCGGCGAGCGCGCCAAGTCGGCCCGCTGGGTCGAGGCGTACGCCGACGCCCGGCCCTCCGAGCTGGTGCTCCTCGTCGACTCCTACGGGCTCCTCGCCCTGGCCCTCGACCGCCAGTCGGCGGCCGGCGAGTACGGCCTGCGCCCGGGGTCGAGCGTGGTGCTCCGACCCCCCGGCGCTACCGTGCCGCGGTGAGGCCGGGCACGACGATCGCCATCGCGGCGCTCCTGGTCCTGATCTTCGCCGCTGCCTTCGCCCAGTTCGTCCTGCGCCTCAGCCCCTAGCTCCGGCCCCCGAATCGGGCCCACGCTGGGTGGCAAAAGGGCTCAAGCCGGTCACGTAGAGCGACGATGAGGGTGACGGTTCCGGTCCGCGGGCGTGGGGAGCGTGACGCCACGACAAAGTGGCGATCACTGGCCTCCCAGCCCGCCCCAAGACCCACGCCCGCGGCTGGAGCCACCTTCGTTCCCGGAACCGCCACGACCGGCGCAGCGACCCCCATACGATCCCCGGTCGTGAACCTGGCCGCGGCCCTCCTGCACGGCGGGCTCGGCCGTCCCGACGCCCCGGCCCTGATCGGCCGGCGGGGGACCACCACCTACGGGCAGCTGGCCGACGCCGCGGCGCGCCTGGCCACCGGGCTGGCCGACGACGGCGTGCAGCCCGGCGACCGGGTCGCGCTCGTCGCCGGCAACGACGAGGCGTTCGTCACCGGCTACCTCGCCGTCCTCCACGCCGGCGCCACCTGCGCGCCGCTGAACCCGGGCTCGCCGCCCGCCGCGCTCGAGGCCGAGCTCGCAGTCGTCGAGCCGCGCCTCACGCTCGCCGCCGGGTCGTCGGCGCCGGTCGTCACCGCGGCGTCGCAGCGGCTGCGGACGATCGACCTCGACGCCCTGCCGGCCGCCGGGGCGCCGCTCGCCGAGCGGGCGCCCGACGACGTCGCGGTGCTGCTCTTCACGTCCGGGACCGGCGGCCAGCCGCGAGCGGCCCAGCTCACGCACGCGAACCTGGCCGCCAACATCGCCGAGGTCCAGGGCCACCCCGGCCTCGCGGTGGAGCGCACCGACGTGACGCTCGGCGCGCTGCCGTGCTTCCACATCTTCGGGCTCAACGTCGTGCTCGGCGTCGCCCTCGCCGCCGGCGCCACCACCGTGCTCGTCGACCGGTTCCAGCCCGCCCCGTCGGCGGAGCTCGTCCGCCGCCACCGGGTGACGATCCTGGCCGGGGTGCCCACCATGTTCGCCGACTGGCTCGACCTCGACGCCGCCGCCGCGCCGCCCGACACGTTCGCCAGCGTGCGCCTCGCGGTCTCGGGGGCGGCCGAGCTCCCCGAGCCGGTGGCGGCCGCCTTCTCGACCCGGTTCGGGGTGGTCCTCCACCAGGGCTACGGCCTCACCGAGGCGTCGCCGATCGTCACCACCACCGTGCTCGGCCCGAGCCCGCCCCGGCCGGGGTCGATCGGCCGGCCGCTGCCGGGCGTCGAGGTGCGGCTCGTCGACGCCGACGGCGCCGACGTGCTCGAGGGCGACCCGGGCGAGGTGTGGGTCCGGGGGCCGAACGTCTTCGCCGGCTACTGGCGCGACGACGAGGCGACCGCGAACGCGCTCACCGACGACGGCTGGCTGCGGACCGGCGACGTCGCGGTGCTCGACGACGACGGCGACCTCCGCCTGGTCGACCGCCGCAAGGACCTCGTCATCGTGTCGGGCTTCAACGTGTACCCGGCCGAGGTCGAGGACGTGCTGCGCGCCCACCCCGACGTGGCCGACGCCGCCGTCACCGGCGAGGCCAGCCCCCGCACCGGCGAGACCGTCGTCGCCTACGTCCAGCCGAAGCCGGGCGCGACCCCCGACCCGGCCGCGCTCGTCACCTTCTGCGGCAAGTCGCTGGCCCGCTACAAGTGCCCGACCCGGGTCGAGCTGCTCGACGAGCTGCCCCGGGACGAGGCCGGCAAGCTCCGCCGCCGGGCCCTGCCGGGCTGACCGCTCACGCCGCGACCCGGGTGCCCCCGGCGACCCGGAACCCGGCGTAGATGACGACGATGCCGGCGGCCAGGGTCGCCGCGAACGCCTGGTCGTGCCCGACGAAGCCCTGCACCAGCCCGCCGCTCGACAGCACCAGCGTCCCGGCCGCGATGAGCACGTTGGCGCCCGCCCTCGCCGCGTGCCCGGCGCGGGTGCGGTCCCGGGCGTAGCGGACGGCGGAGACGACGGCGCCGACGAGGATCACGGTCGCGCCGACGCCGCTGCCGATCCCGGCCAGCGCCCGCGGGAAGGTCCCGAACACCCGGCCGGCGACCGGGATGGCGGTCCCCGCCACCGGCCGGAGGGGGGCGGTCAGCAGCACGCCGCCGGCCAGGCCGGAGAAGAACACCACGAACCACTGGGCCCGACGTCCGGCCGCCGGGCCGAGCAGCAGGTCGACCGTGCCGAGGGCCAGCCACGGCACGTCGAGGACCGCGCCGAGCAGGAAGAACAGCCGATAGGTGCCGCGGTCCCAGCCGTTCGAGCTGCCGAGGGCCAGCGCGGTCGCCGCGCCGCCGAACAGGGCGAGGGCGACCGTCCAGTCCCACAGCTCCCGCCGCCGCCGCTGGGTGGCGCGGGCCAGGGTCGACTCGGCGAAGAGGAAGGCCACCGCGGCGGCCACGAACGCCAGCCCCGGGACCATCTCGGGCGCGATCGTAGGCCCGAGCCCCCGCCCCGAGACGCTTGTGACCGCGTGCACAAGCGCGGCTAGCGTTGATCGGAGCGCAGGCGCGCCGGCCCCGGGCGCGGTGGGGCGAGAGGAGCCCGACATCCCAGAGGCTCGGCTCATCCCCGAGGCCACGGTGGCCCGGCTTCCGCTCTACTACCGGGCCCTGCTGCAGGTCGCCGACCAGGCGATCGACACCGTCTCGTCCGAGCAGCTGGCCGAGCTGGCGGGCGTCAACGCCGCGAAGGTGCGCAAGGACCTCTCGTACCTGGGCTCCTACGGCACGAGGGGCGTCGGCTACGACGTCGACCAGCTGGTGCGGGAGGTCTCCCGCGAGCTCGGCCTCACCCGGGACTGGCCGGTCGCCATCCTCGGGCTCGGGAACCTCGGCCGGGCGCTCGCCAACTACCGCGGGTTCAGCGCCCGGGGCTTCCGCATCGTCGCCCTCGTCGACGCCGACCCGGCCAAGGTCGGCGAGCGGGTCGGCGACCTCACCATCGAGCCGGTCGACGGCCTCCGCGCCATCGTCGACGAGCGCCGGGTCGCGATCGGGGTGATCGCCACCCCCGCCGACTCGGCCCAGGCGGTCGCCGACCGCCTGGTGGCGGCCGGCGTGCGGGCCATCTTGAACTTCGCCCCCGCGGTGGTGGTCGTCCCGCCCGAGGTGTCGCTGCGCAAGGTGGACCTCGCCACCGAGCTGCAGATCCTCTCCTTCTACCAGCAGCACGGTCGGCGCGCTCGGGACGGCGCCGGCGTGTGACCATGGGCCGATGGGACGGCCCGGCCTCCTCGGCTACCCGGTCAACCTGCTCGTGGCGGGGCGGCGCTGCGTCGTCGTCGGCGCGGGCCGGATCGCGGCCCGCAAGATCGAGGGGCTGCTGACCGCCGGGGCCGTGGTGCACGTCGTCGCCCCCGAGGTGGGGCCCGAGGTCGGCGCCCTCCGGGACGAGGGCCGCATCACCGTCGCCGAGCGGCCCTTCGAGCCCGCCGACCTCGACGAGGCCTGGCTGGCCACCGCCGCCACGCCCGACCCGGCCGTGAACGCGTCGGTCTACGAGGCCGGCCAGGCCCGGCGGGTGTTCGTGAACGCGGCCGACGACCCCGAGCACTGCTCGTTCACGCTCATGTCGACGGTGCGGCGGGGCGACCTCGTCGTCACCATCGGCACCGGGGGCCGCAGCCCGGCCCTCGCCACCTACCTGAAGGACCACCTGGCCACCGAGATCGGCCCGGAGTGGGAGGTGCTGCTCGACCTGCTCAGCGACGAGCGCGAGCGGCTCCGCGCCGCCGGGACGTCGACCGAGACCGTCGATTGGCGACGGGCGATCGATTCCGGCATGCTCGACCTCATCCGCACCGGGCGCGTGGCCCAAGCGAAGGAGCTGCTCCGGGCGTGTCTCTCGTCGTCGTCGGACTGAACCACCGCACGGCGGCCGTCGACCTCCTCGAGCGGATGACGGTCCCGCCCCCGGGGCTCCCGAAGGCGCTCCACACCCTGGCCGCGCGCGAGCACCTGGCCGAGGTGGTGCTGCTCTCCACCTGCAACCGCACCGAGGTCTACGCGCGGACCACCCGGTTCCACCCCGGCGTCGACGACGTCCGGCACTTCCTCGCCGAGCTGGCCGGCCTCGACCCCGACGACCTGGCCGAGAGCCTGTACACGTACCACGACGACGCCGCGGTGGCGCACCTGTTCGGTGTCGCGGCCGGCCTCGACTCCATGATCATCGGCGAGGCCGAGATCCTCGGCCAGGTGCGCGAGGCCTGGCAGGCCGCGGAGCGGGAGGGACAGGCCGGGCCGCTTCTGTCCCGCGCCTTCCGGCACGCGGTGCAGGTCGGCAAGCGGGTCCGCACCGAGACCGGGATCAGCCGCCACGCGGTGTCGGTGTCTTCGGCCGCGGTGGCGCTGGCCGGCGACCGGGTGGGGTCGCTGACCGGCCGGCGGGTGCTCGTCCTCGGGGCCGGGGACGTGGGCGTGGGCATGGCGGTCGCGCTGGCCGGCGCCGGCGTGGGCGAGGTCGTGGTCGCCAACCGGTCCCGGTCCAAGGCCCGCGAGCTGGCCCGACGCGTCGACGGGCGCGCCATCTCCCTCGACGAGGTGCCGGACGCCCTCGTGGACGCCGACGTCCTCCTCGCCTCGACCAGCAGCCCCGACGTGCTCATCGAGCGGGGCGACATCGAGGCGGTCATGGAGCGGCGCGGCGGCCGCGCCCTGCTCGTGGTCGACGTGGCCGTGCCCCGCGACGTCGACCCCGGCGTCGGGCAGGTCTTCGGCGTCACCCTGCTCGACATCGACGCCCTGCGGGCCTTCGGCGAGCAGTCGCTCGAGCAGCGGCGGGCCGAGGTCGGCAGGGTCCGCGTGATCATCACCGACGAGCTCGACCGGTTCCGGCTCGAGCGGGCCGCGCGCGAGGTCGCGCCGACGATCGCCGCCCTCCACGCCCGGGGGGACGCCATCCGCGCCGCCGAGCTCGAGCGTCGCGCCGCCCGGCTCGGCCAGCTCGACCCCGCCGCCCGCGAGCTCGTCGAGCAGGTGACCCGCGCCGTCGTGAACAAGCTCCTCCACGAGCCGACCGTGCGTGTCAAAGAGGCGGCCGGCACCGCCGAGGGCGAGACGCTCGCCGACGCGCTCGCCGACCTGTTCGCGCTCGACGAGTGACCCGGCCGCTGCGCGTCGCGACGCGCGGCAGCGCCCTCGCCCGATGGCAGGCTGAGCGCGTCCTGGCCCGGCTCGGCGGGGCCGGCGAGCTCGTCATCGTGACCACGAGCGGCGACCGCGCCCCGGACACGCCGATCCACCAGCTGGGCGGACGCGGCGCCTTCACCAAGGAGATCCAGGACGCGGTGCTCGAGGGCCGCGCCGACCTCGCGGTGCACTCCGCGAAGGACCTGCCCTCGACCACGCCGCCGGGTCTCGTCCTGGCGTCGGTGCCGGAGCGGGCCGACCCCCGCGACGCCCTCGTTGGCGGCGCCCTCGACGCGCTGCCGACCGGCGCCCGGGTCGCGACTGGGTCGGTGCGACGCCGGGCCCAGCTGGCGCACGCCCGCCCCGACCTCACGTTCGCCGGCTTGCGCGGGAACGTCCCGACCCGGCTGGCGCGCCTGGCCGAGCACGACGCGGTCGTGATCGCGCTGGCGGCGCTGGAGCGACTCGACCTCGTCGACGCCCGCGCCCACCCGCTCGACCCGTCGGTGGTGCTGCCCCAGGTCGCCCAGGGGGCGCTGGCGGTCGAGTGCCGGACCGACGACGACGAGACCCGGGCCGCCCTGGTCGCGATCGAGGACCAGCGGGCGCGGCGGGCGGTCGACGCGGAGCGGGCCTTCCTCGCCGAGCTGGGCGGGGGCTGCGACGTGCCGGTCGGCGCGCTGGCGGCCGTCGACGGGACCGCGGTGACGCTGACCGTGGTGCTCGCCTCGCTCGACGGGCGGGTCGTGCTGCGCGCCGCCGCCGACGGCGAGGACCCGCTGGCGGTCGGCCGCGACGCGGCGCGCCGGCTGCTCGACGACCACGGTGGCCGCGCGGTGCTCGAGGACGTGGCGTGACCGGGGACGCATGACCGTCTACCTGGTCGGCGCCGGGCCCGGCGATCCCGGCCTCCTCACCGTGCGCGGCGCCGAGGTGCTCGCCCGCGCCGACGTCGTCGTGTTCGATAGGCTCGTCGCCGACGCCGTCGTCGAGCGGGCGCCGCCCGACGCGGCGCGCATCTCGGTCGGCAAGGCCCCCGGCCGGGCCGAGGCCAGCCAGGACGAGATCAACGCGCTGCTCGTCGAGCACGGCCGGGCCGGGCGCGAGGTGGTCCGCCTCAAGGGCGGCGACCCGTTCGTGTTCGGGCGGGGCGGTGAGGAGGCGGCCGCGCTCGCCGCGGCCGGGATCGCGTTCGAGGTCGTCCCCGGCATCACCAGCGCGGTCGCCGCGCCCGCCTACGCGGGGATCCCGGTCACGCACCGCGGCGTGGCGAGCCACTTCACCGTCGTGACCGGTCACGAGGACCCGGCGAAGGGCCGGGCCGACGTCGACTGGGACGCGCTCGCGCAGATCGGCGGCACGCTGGTCGTGCTCATGGGCGCGGGCCGGATCGGGGTCATCGCCGAGCGGCTGCTCGTCGGTGGCCTGCCCGGCGACACCCCGGTGGCGGCGGTGCAGCACGGCACCCGGCCCGACCAGGTCACCGTCCGCGCCACGCTCGCCACCATCGCCGACCAGCGGCTCGCGCCGCCGGCCGCGATCGTCATCGGGCCCGCGGCCGCGCTGGACCTGGCCTGGTTCGAGCGGCGGCCGCTGTTCGGACGCACCGTCGTCGTGACCCGGGCCCGGGAGCAGGCGAGCGGTCTCCGGGCGCGGCTCGAGGCGCTCGGCGCCCGCGTCGAGGAGCTCCCGGCGATCGTCGTCGAGCCGCTCGACGTCACGATCCCCGACCTCGGGCCGTACGCGTGGCTGGTGCTCACCTCGGCCAACGGCGTCGCGGCCCTCTTCGCCGAGCTGGCGCGCGAGGGCCGGGACGCGCGGGCGCTGGCCGGGCTCCGCGTCGCCGCCATCGGGCCCGGCACCGCGGCCGCGCTCGCCGACCGCGGCGTGCGGGCCGATCTCGTGCCGGAGCGCTTCGTCGCCGAGGCGCTCGTGGAGGCATTCCCGTCGCCGGGCGGGGCCGAGCAGATCCTGGTGGCGCGGGCCGAGCAGGCCCGCGACGTCCTCGTCGACGGGCTGACCGCCCGCGGCTACGACGTCGAGGTCCTGCCCCTCTACCGGACCCGTCCCGCGCCGCCCGATCCCGCCGCGCTCGAGCGCGTCCGCGGCGGGCAGGTGGACGCGATCACGTTCACCTCGTCGTCGACGGTCACGAACTTCGTCGACGCGGTCGGCCCGCTCGACCCCCAGCCGCTCGTGGTGTCGATCGGGCCGGTCACCTCGGCGACCGTCCGCGACCGCGGGCTGCGCGTCGACGCCGAGGCCGGCGAGCACACCATCGACGGGCTCGTCGCCGCGCTCCTCGACGCGCTGGCCTGACGGCACCGCGGCGGGACCCGGAACCACGGGGCCCTACCATCGTCGGGATGGCGTTCCCCGAGCAGCGGCCCCGACGGCTGCGCCGCACCGCCGCGCTCCGCCGCCTGGTCGGCGAGACCCGCGTCGACGTCGACGACCTCATCGCGCCCCTGTTCGTGAAGGAGGGGCTCCGGGACCCCGAGCCGGTGCCCTCGATGCCCGGCGTCGTCCAGCACACGCTGGAGAGCCTGACCAAGGAGGTCCGGGTCCTCGCCGGCCTCGGCGTCCCGGCGGTCGTGCTGTTCGGGGTGCCGGCGGTGAAGGACGAGCGGGGCTCGGGCGCCGACGACCGGGACGGGGTCGTCCAGACCGCGCTGCGGGCGCTGCGCGACGAGGTCGCCGACGAGCTGGTGCTGATCGCCGACACCTGCCTCGACGAGTACACCGACCACGGGCACTGCGGCGTGCTGGCCCCCGACGGCAGCGTCGACAACGACGCCACCCTCGAGCGGTACGCGGCGGCGGCGGTGAGCCAGGCTGACGCCGGCGCGGCCGTCGTCGCGCCCTCCGGGATGATGGACGGCCAGGTCGGCGCCATCCGGGCCGCCCTCGACGCGGCCGGCCACGCCGACACCGCGATCCTCGCCTACTCGGCGAAGTACGCGTCGGCGCTCTACGGGCCGTTCCGCGACGCGGCCGAGTGCGCGCCCAGCTTCGGCGACCGGCGCGGCTACCAGATGGACCCCGCCAACGGGCGCGAGGCGCGGGCCGAGACGCTCCTCGACGTCGCCGAGGGCGCCGACCTCGTGATGGTGAAGCCGGCCCTGTCGTACCTCGACGTCATCGCCGATGTCCGCGACGCGGTCGACGTCCCGGTCGGCGCGTACCACGTCAGCGGCGAGTACGCCATGGTCGAGGCGGCCGCCGCCAACGGCTGGCTCGACGGCGAGGCCGTGATGCGCGAGCACCTCACGTCGATCAAGCGGGCCGGCGCCGACTTCATCCTCACCTACGCGGCGCGTCGCATCGCCGAAGCCCGGCGGTGAACGAGGAGCTCCACGACCGGGCGCGCGCCCGCATCCCCGGCGGCGTCAACTCGCCGGTGCGGTCGTTCGCCAGCGTGGGCGGCGACCCGTTCTTCGTGGCCCGCGGCGAGGGCGCGCACCTCGTCGACGTCGAGGGCGCCCGGTACCTCGACTACGTGCAGTCGTGGGGGGCGTCGATCCTCGGCCACGCCCACCCGGTCGTCGTCGAGGCGGTCCAGCGGGCCGCCGCCGCCGGCACCTCCTACGGCGCGCCGACCCCGGGCGAGGTCGAGCTGGCGGAGGCGGTCGCCGACCGGGTCCCGTCGGTCGAGCAGCTGCGGCTGGTGTCGTCGGGCACCGAGGCCGCGATGACGGCGGTGCGCCTCGCCCGCGGCGTCACCGGGCGACCGAAGATCCTGAAGTTCGCCGGCTGCTACCACGGCCACGTCGACGCGCTCCTCGTGGCGGCCGGCAGCGGCGTGGCGACGCTGGGGCTGCCCGGCTCGGCGGGCGTGACGCCCGGCGCGGTGGCCGACACGCTCGTCGCCCGGTTCAACGACGAGGCGAGCGTCGACGCGGTGCTGGCCGACCACCGCGACCAGCTGGCGGCGGTGCTCGTCGAGCCGATCGCCGCCAACATGGGCCTCGTCGACCCGCATCCCGGCTTCCTGCGCGCGCTGCGACGCCGCTGCGACGACACCGGCGCGCTGCTCATCGCCGACGAGGTCATCACCGGCTTCCGGGTCGGGCCGGGCGGCGCCCAGCAGCGGTTCGAGGTCACGCCCGACCTCTCGCTGTTCGGCAAGGTGCTCGGCGGCGGCCTCCCGCTGGCCGGCATCGGCGGTCCCGCCGCGCTGCTCGGCGAGCTCGCCCCCGACGGCCCCGTCTACCAGGCCGGCACACTGGCCGGGAACCCGCTCGCGACCGCGGCCGGCCTCGCCGTCCTCGGCCTCCTCGACGCCGGCGCCTACGAGACCCTCGAGACCAAGGCGCGCCGGCTCGAGCTCGGCCTCATCGACGCCATGGCGAGCGCGGGGCTGACGGCCCAGGTGCCGCGGGCGTGGACGCTGTGCGGGCTGTTCTTCTCACCGGAGCCGGTCCACGACTACGACGGCGCCCAGGCGGCCGACGCCAAGCGGTACGCGCGGTTCTTCCAGGCCATGCTGCGCCGGGGCGTGTTCCTGCCGCCGAGCCCGTTCGAGACCTGGTTCCCGAGCCTCGCCCACACCGACGCCGACCTCGACGCCACCGTGCAGGCGGCCGCCGACGCGGCGGCCGAGGTCGCCAGCGCCGACTAGGAGGAGCGGGAGCGCTCCTCCTCGCGGCGGCGCCGGACCCGGTCCATGAAGAAGAGGGCGAAGCCGATCGCGAAGACCATGAGCGCGAAGGCGATGAACGCGATCGCGCCGGAGCCGTTGTCGCGCGAGCCGGCGTCGACGAGCTGCTGGGCGCCCACCGGCCCGGCGGCAACCGCGAGGAGGCCGGTCCCGAGCACGGTGGCGGCGACGATCCGGGCGAGGCGGGTCCGCATGGGCCTCATTGTGGCGCTCCCACGAGCGGGCGCTCCTCTCGGGGCGCGACGGCCGGGATCTCCTCGGCGGCGGCCTTGGCCGCCCGCTCGTCCTTCTCCCGCCAGTGCAGGGAGAGGAGGCCGAGGCCGAACAGGATCGACGACGCCAGGAAGGCCACGAAGGGCGGGATGCGCAGCGACCCGTAGTTGAACTTCAGGATCGCGAAGCCGCTCTTCGTCGACGTGGGGTCGCAGGTCGGCGTGGGCGGCGGCACACCGAAGGGGAGGGTGTTCGGCAGCACGCCGCAGAACTGCACCACCGCGTACAGCGGCTTGTGGTTCAGCTGCCAGTCGAGGAGGTGCGGCTTGCTGCCGCCGATCTCGTAGAACTTGACCTCTTTGAAATCGGTGACCGTCTGGAAACGGGCGAACTTGTTGATGTCAGCGGGCAGGCTGAAGGCCGCGACCGGCGGCGTGGTGACGAGCTTGCCGTCGACCGCGGCCTTGATGACCGCGGCCTGGGTGGTCGGCACGACGCGGCCGGTGTGAGGCGCGTTGCGCAGGTCGGGGGGGACCGATGGGTCGTTCAGCTTCGTGACGACCTTCTGCACCTGCCAGGCCGGGATCGAGCCCCGCAGCGTGTTCAGCGGCGACGTCGTGGACATCCACAGCACCGTGAGCAGCACCATGAACCCCATGAGCCCGGTGAAGGCGGCGAGGAAGCCGAGGCGCGCCCCGAGGTTCGTCGCCAGGAGCACGTAGATCGACCCGCAGAACAGCCCGATCGCCGCCGACACGACGAGGATCCCGACGATCGTCGGGTACCAGATGCCGCTCGGCGGCGGCTTGGCGACGGTCTGGGCGAGGATCGTGAACACGGGCATGGCGCCTCCCTACAGCCCGCGCTCGTAGTCGACGATCTCCGCGATCTGCTGCGCGGAGAGGAACTCGCCGAAGTGCGGCATCCGCCCCGACGAGATCCCGCGGGTGCCGTAGGCCTGGTTGGCCGGCACGCCCACCGTCACCCACATGATCTGCTGGGTGCGCCCGGTGAGGCCCGGGAACTGCAGCAGCACCGTGCCGCCGTTCAACGGCGGGCCGTAGGCACCGCTGCCCTGGGGCGCGGGCTTGGGCTGCGAGAGCTTCGTCGGGTCATAGAACGACCAGTTCTTGGTGTGGCAGCGCGCGCAGTTGACCCGGAACAGGATGGCGCCGTCGCTGAGGCCCTGCACCTCGGTGTTGCTCTGCTGGGCGGCCGTCAGCTCGGCCTGCAGCTCGTTGACCTGGGCCTGCAGGTTGTTGATGGCGATGGGCGGCGAGCCCTTGGCCTGGGCCTGGGCGAGCTGGGCCTGGGCCGCGGTCAGCGCCGACTGGGTCGTCGACACCAGCGTCTGGGCCTGCTGCTTGAAGTTCGTGACCTGCTGGGCCGCGTCCTGCTGCGCCTTCTTCTGGGAGATCTGGATGCTCTGGATGAAGTTGACGAGGTCATCGATGCTCTGATCCCCGAGCACCCCCTTGCCGCTGGCGACCCCCCATGCGGGCATGGGGGTGCCCGGTCTCCCGTAGGTGATGATCTGGGTGACCTGATCTCGGCTGAACCGGAAGAGCTCGGTGTTCAGCGCCGGCGCTTGCCACGCCACCTGCTGGGCGAGGCACTGCGGCACGTTGAGGTTGGCCTGGTTCTGGACGTTCTGGCAGAGGTCGGCCTCGGGCTGGAGCGTGAACGACGCCTGGCCGCCCTCGCCGTTGACGCCGTGGCAGTCCGCGCAGCGAAGCGACGTCGCGGAGTCGTAGGACTTGCTCTGGGAGTTGGCGAACAGGGTGGCGCCCCGGGCGATGGACTCCTTCAGGAACTCGGTGTTGGCGGTCGCCTCCCGGGTCGGCTCCAGGACGAAGTAGAGGGGCAGCGCCAGGGCCAGCACCACGGTGAACAGCAGCGCCCACCCGAGCACCCGCTCCAGCTTGCGGCCCTCGAGCTCCTCGTCGGGCAGGCCGGGCGCCAGGTTGAGGGGCGGCTTCGGCTCCGGGTTGCGGCGCAGGCTGACGACGCGCCAGATGATGATGCTGGCGATGACGACGGCCGCGACCGCGTCGACGACCGCGATGCTGCTCTCGAAGCTCAAGCCGAGGATCACGGGCCGGTTGGTCCTCCCGCGCCCGTTCCTCGTTCGACACCGCTCAGACGCACGGCGCGCCCTCCGCGGCCTGCCCGGTGGTGTCGGTGCCGATCGGGGGACCCTGGACGAGTGCGGTGGTGCTGGTGTCGACGACCATGGAGCCCCCCGACAGCTCGAAGGGGAACCGGTCGAGCCCACGCGGGGCCGGGCCGCCGCGCTTCTCGCCGACCCGGTTGTACTTCGAGCCGTGGCAGGGGCACTCGAACCACTGGGAGCTCTGGCACCACGGCACCCGGCACCCGAGGTGGACGCAGCGCTGGTAGAGGGCGACGTAGCCGAGCTGCATGCCGGCGAGGATGGTCGGCGCGTAGATCTTCTTGGCCTTCGGCAGCGCGTCCTTCGGGTACGGGTTGATGTACACCTTCGCCGCCGCGTTGTAGTACGGCGTCTTCTTGGCGATCTGGGTGTCGATGTCGGCCTTGGTGCCGATGTTGATCTTGCTGCCGAAGCCGCCCGCGCTCGACGAGCCCGGCCACAGGAAGCCGAGCGCGGCGGCGCCGAACGCGCCGACCGCGAGCCCCGTCGCGGTGAGGATGCCGCGGTTGAAGAACTGGCGGCGGGTGACGCCGAGCTCTTCCTCGTCGACCGGCTCGTAGCGGGTGACGCCGCGCGGCCCGGCCGGGACCGGGACGCCGCTGCCGCTCTCGATGGCGCGGCGCGAGTCGTCGGCCCGCTGGCGCGGGTCCTCGCCCGGGGCGCCCTCCTCGGCGGTCGGCTCGCTCGGCTCTGCGGCCGCCAGCGGCTCCGACGCGTCGGCCCGCCGGGTCTCGCGGCTCAGCTGGCCGGTGGCCCGGCGGCGGGCGGTGCCGACGACGAAGAGCAGGGACAGCCCGACGACGGCGAGGACGCCGATGATGATGACGGCCACGTCGCTCCTACAGCTCGAAGAAGGTCCCGTTGTTCCACGGGAAGACGAAGTTGAAGCCCTCGCCGCGGAAGAACGAGCCGATGATGACGAGCACGGCCCACAGCATGATGAAGATCGTAAAGATCGCGATCGCGAATTTGCGGTCGGTCGGGCGATGCGACGGGTTCTTGTCGACGAACGGCGCGACCGCCAGCAGGAGCAGCCCGACGCCGGGGATCGTGACGCCGGCCACCATCGGGTGGAACATCGTCAGCAGCTCCTGGAGCCCCAGGAAGTACCAGGGCGCCTTCGACGGGTTCGGCGTCTTGTTGGTGTCGGCGAGCCCGAGCAGCGGCGCTTTCACGAGCGCCGAGAAGATCGTGAGCGCGGCCATGACGATGAGGATCGAGGCGAACTCGATGACGAGCAGGTGCGGCCACACGTGCACCTTGTCCTGGGCCTCGGCGCGCGTCTGCTGGATCGACCCCGACTTGACGACCGTGAGCAGGCGCTGGGTGTGACCGCCGGGCCCGGTGGCGGTCGGTGCCGGCGGCGCCGCGACCGCGGTGGCCGTTCCCCCGCCGGCGGCCGCGGGCGCGGCCTCCCCGGCCGCGGCCGCCCGGCGCCGCTTCGAGCGCTCGAGGAGGTGGGCCGGGATCTTCGCGCCGCCCTGGGTCTCGACGTCCTCGCCGCCGCCCTCGCCGCCGTCGTCGCCACCGGCCGCGGGGGGCGCAGCCGCCGCGCCCGCGTCGGCCGCGCCGGCGTCCGCGGCCGCGGGCTCGTCGGCCGGCGCCTCGCCCTCCTCGCCCTCCACGGGGAGGCCGAGCGCCTTGCGGCGCTCGCGGGAGCGGCGCAGCAGGTGTTCGGGGACCTCAGGCACGTCGCGTCTCCTCGCCTACAGCGGACCCGAGAGGCCGCCGTCCTTCCGGACCCGCCAGAAGTGGACGGCCATGAAGATGACGATGACGAACGGCAACAACAGCACGTGCAGCACATACCATCGGAGCAAGGTCTGATCGCCGATCTGCTGCGATCCGAGCAGCACGTATCTCACGCTGCTCCCGAACACGGGTGTGTACCCCATCATGTTCGTGCCGACCGTGACCGCCCACAGCGCCAGCTGGTCCCACGGCAGCAGGTAGCCGGTGAACGAGAGCAGCAGCGTGAGCGTCAGCAGGATGACGCCGATCACCCAGTTGAACTCGCGGGGCGCCTTGTAGGCGCCGTGGTAGAAGACCCGGCACATGTGCAGGAACACGGTGAGCACCATGAGGTGGGCCGCCCACCGGTGCATGTTCCGCACCAGCGACCCGAACGTCACCGCCGTCTCGAGGGTGCGGATGTCGTTCCACGACGTCGCGGTCGTCGGCCGGTAGAAGAACATCAAGAAGATGCCGGTGACCGTGAGCAGGATGAAGAGGAAGAAGGACAGGCCGCCGAGGCACAGCGTGTAGGAGACCTTCACCGCGTGCCGCTTCACCTTCACCGGGTGAAGGTGGTACAGCACGTTGTTCATGATCACGTAGGAGCGGTTGCGGGGGCTGTCCGTGTAGCCGCGGCGGTAGATCGAGCCGGGCCGGAAGATCGAGTTCCACGCCTGCGACCCGCGGACCTTCTCGTCGACCTTGTCGAGCGCGGCCGACACCCGGACACGGCCGTTCCCGTTGCCGTTCCTCCCGTTGCCGATGGCCACGAACCCTCGCTCCTCGCTCTCGTGGGCGCCGGCGCGCCCTAGAACCGCACCCCGTACGCGTACCCGTGCCGGTTGGTCCGGGTGTGAGTGTCGCCGTCGGCGATGCCGCCGCCGAGCTTGCCGAGGATGATCACGCCCGTCGGGCACCGGTCGACGCAGAGCGCGCAGCGGGTGCACACGTCCTCGTCGACGATGAACGCGACGTGGTCGTGCGGGTCCTCGCCGGGCTGATCGGTGCCGACCGCCTCCGCGATCGCGCCGACCGACACCATGTGGATGCACTTCCACGGGCAGATGTCGACGCAGCCCTCGCACAGGATGCACTCGGCCTGGTCGATGTGGAGGAACTGCTTGGGCTTGACCGACTGGGTCAAGAAGGCGGGATCGACCTCCTGCAGCTGGTAGTCGGTCACGAAGTCCGGCATGGGCGGGTTGGCGTCGGTTCGAGCCATCGCGTTCAGCCCCTCACTCGCAGCGGACGCCCGAACCGGGAGCGGCGCACCGGCGCCTCGGCACCCTCGGCTGGGGCCTCCTTCACCTCGTGGCGGTGCTGCCACATCACCCAGAGCTTCAGGTTCGCGCCGATCACGGCGCCGTAGATGACGGTGACCACGATGTCGCGAAGCGCCGGGAAGTCGAGGTTGAACGGCCAGTGCCACGGGAAGAAGAGCATCTGCTCGCTGCTCTTCCACACGAACTTCGTGGTGTCGCCCCACTGCAGGTACGCGTTGGCGTAGTTCAGCCACTCGCTCGGCACGATGGCGTACGCCACGATGAGGAGCGCGAAGACGGCCGTCGCCCCCGCGAACGACTCGGCCCAGGTGGCCGGATCGTCGGGGCCGCGACCCTTGCTGCTCGCCACCATGAGCAGCGCATGGAAGAGGAGCGCCACCGCGGTCGCCCACACGACGAGGGTCTGGATGTCGGTGAGGAACCGGGCGCCGATGATCCCGACGCCGAGGATGGCCGGGAACAGCCAGTAGCCGACCCGGTCGGGGAACGGTCGGCGGACGAGCGGCCGCTTCAGGAGCGTGACGGCGAAGGTCAGTCCCACGACCAGCGCCATCGAGCCCCAGATGAGCCGGCCGGCGGGCCGGATCCACGGCAGCCAGTCGGGCAACAGGTTCGGCATGCCGCCGGTGCTTCTCCCCTCTTCGGGCCGACGCCCCGGAGAGCCAGGCTCTCGAGAAGCCTTGTCCCGTAGGCGTTTCCTACCACGCTAACTGCGGAAACGGCATATCGGGCCCCACCTGGTTGGTCGTCGCGGCCGGGCGCGATGGCACGATGTCCCCGATGGGTGCCGACGACCGATTCGACGTGCTCGTGGTCGGCGCCGGGCCGGCCGGCGCCGCCGCCGGGGCGTGGCTCGCCGCGGCCGGTCACCGCGTCCTGATCGTCGAGCGCAAGCGCTTCCCCCGCGACAAGACGTGCGGGGACGGGCTGACGCCCCGCGCCGTGCGCCAGCTCGAGGACCTGGGGCTCGCCGACGAGCTCGCCCCGCACCTGCGGTTCGAGGGCCTGCGGTCGATCGCGCACGGCGTCACCCTCGAGCTGCGCTGGCCCGAGCACCCCGACTTCCCGCCCTACGGGTACGTGGTCCGACGCCGTGACCTCGACGCCATGGTCGCCGACCGGGCCACCAAGGCCGGGGCGACGCTGCGCACCGGGACGGAGGCCGTCGAGCCGCTCACCACCGGCGGCCTGGTGACCGGCGCCGTGCTCCGCGGGCCGGGCGGGACCGAGGCCGTGCGCGCCCGGTACGTCGTCGTCGCCGACGGCGCCAACTCGCGGTTCGGCCGCGCCCTCGGCGCGGCCCGCGACCGGACCTACCCGCTCGGCATGGCCGTGCGCGGCTACTTCGAGAGCCCGTACCACGACGAGCCGTGGATCGAGAGCCACCTCGACCTGCGCGACCGGCACGGCAACCACCTGCCCGGGTACGGGTGGATCTTCCCGGTCGGCGACGGGACCGTGAAC
Source organism: uncultured Actinomycetes bacterium (assembly GCA_937927875.1). Classification (GTDB taxonomy): domain Bacteria; phylum Actinomycetota; class Acidimicrobiia; order IMCC26256; family PALSA-555; genus PALSA-555. Next base: position 98,183 of record CALEYV010000037.1, read on the forward strand.
GTCGGCGTGGGGCTGCTCTCGACCTTCGCGGGCTGGAAGGACGTGAACACCTCGAAGCTGATGGAGGCGTTCTGCGACACCGCGCCGGCCCGCTGGCGGATCTCGCCCGACACCGCCTGCGGCGCGCCGACGGGCGGGAAGCTCCCGACCGGCCTGTCGGTGTTCCCGAAGGTCGGGCCGACCTGGTGCACGGTCGGCGACGCGGCCGGCTCGGTGAACCCGTTCAACGGGGAGGGGATCTCGGTCGCCTACGAGACCGGCCGGCTGGCCGCCGACGCGATCGACGAGGCGCTGCGCACCGGCGACGGGCTCGCGCTGCAGCGCTACCCGCAGCGCCTCGAGGAGCAGTACGGGCTCTACTTCAAGGTCGCGCGCGGGTTCGTGCGGGCGATCGGGAACCCGGCCGTGATGCGCGAGCTGACCCGGATCGGGTTCCAGTCGCGCTCGCTCATGGAGTGGGTGCTGCGGATCATGGCCAACCTCCTGCGTCCCGACGAGCTCGGGCCGGCCGAGGCCGCGTACCGGATCGTCGAGCGGCTGGTCGCGATCGGGCCCGAGCCGTAAGGCGCCACCGCCGCCAACCCACTTCCCCGGCCTCCAGACCGCTCCGATAGCCTGCGCGCGGGGGCGTCCCCCGGAGGAACTGGAGGGCACTCGTGGCGCAGTACCTGCCGATCCTGGCCATGGTCGTGCTCGTGCTGCTCTTCGTGAGCCTCTCGTTCCTCGTCTCCGGCCTGCTCGGCCAGCGTCGACGACCCACGTCGGCGAAACAGGCGCCCTACGAGTGCGGGATCGTCCCCGAGACCGAGCCGGTGGAGCGCTTCCCGGTCCGCTTCTACCTCGTCGCGATGGCGTTCATCGTCCTCGACGTCGAGATCATCTTCCTCTACCCGTTCACGACCGTGTTGCGGCCCCTCGGCACCTACGGCCTGGTCGCGATGGGCGTGTTCCTGCTCGTCCTCCTCGTCCCGTTCGGCTACCTGCTCTCGACGGGCGCCGTCGACTGGGGGCCGGCCCGACGGATCGCCGAGCACCTCGCCCCGCGGCGCGTGGTCCGGGTCGCCGGCACCCCCGGTCGCGAGGGCCTCGACCCCGGCCCGGCGCCGGACGCGGAGGCCGCGTAGGTGGGTCTCGACCAGCTGTCCCGCAACTTCCTCACCGCCCGCCTCGAGGACCTCGTGCAGTGGGCGCGCCAGCGGTCCGTCTTCCCCGCCACCTTCGGGCTCGCGTGCTGCGCCATCGAGATGATGGGGATCGGCGGCGCGCACTACGACATGGCGCGCTGGGGCATGGAGGTCTTCCGGGCCAGCCCCCGCCAGGCCGACCTCATGATCGTGGCCGGGCGGGTCAGCCAGAAGATGGCCCCGGTGCTGCGCCAGGTCTACGACCAGATGGTCGAGCCGAAGTGGGTCATCTCGATGGGCGTGTGCGCGAGCACCGGCGGCATGTTCAACAACTACGCGCTGGTGCAGGGCGTCGACCAGATCGTGCCGGTCGACGTGTACGTGCCCGGGTGCCCGCCCGGACCGGAGACCCTGCTGCACGGCATCCTCACCCTCCACGCGCAGATCCGGTCGGGTGAGATCCTCCGCCGGCGCCAGGACAGCGGCGCCGGCGCCGGCATCCAGCTCGACCAGCGCGACGGCACGCCCTCGCACGTCCAGCCCATCCCCGTCCGCCGCAAGTCGGCCTGAGGCCCGGATGGCGAACGGGGACGACAGCGACGGCGCGGCCGCGGCCCGGCCCGCGCCCGACGACGAGGTCGTCGCCGCGGTCGTGGCCCGGTTCCCGGCCACCATCCCGTGGGTGTCGCACACCCAGCCGGTCGTCTACGTCGAGCGCGATGCCTGGCACGACCTGGCCGAGTTCCTGCACGACGACGAGCGGTTCACGCAGTGCGTCGACGTCACCGCGGTCGACCACCTGGTCGACGAGGAGCGGGCCGCCATCCCGGGTGTGACGCTCGAGCGCTTCGAGGTGGTGGCGAACTTCCTGTCGCACCCGCGCAACCGCCGGATCCGCGCCCTCTGCGAGGTGCCGGAGGCCGAGCCGAAGATCGCCAGCCTCGCCGACGTGTACCCGGGCGTGAACTTCGCCGAACGGGAGGTGTACGACCTGTTCGGCATCGAGTTCGAAGGTCACCCCGACCTCACCCGAATCCTGATGCCCGACGACTGGGTCGGATCCCCGCTGCGCAAGGACGACGCGCCGGCGCGCATTCCGGTCGAGTTCAAGGAAGACCCGGCCCCGCGATGAGCCACCCCGCGCACCCGCGGCTGCCCGACGAGCGTCTCGAGCGCCAGACCGACGAGGGCGACCAGATGCTGACGGCCAGCCGGCGGGCCGTCGTCGCCGACGGCATCTGGGCCGACGGCGACGACACGATGATCGTGAACATGGGGCCCCAGCACCCGTCGACCCACGGGGTGCTGCGAATCATGGTCGAGCTCGACGGCGAGACGATCGTGGAGTCGAAGCCGATCGTCGGGTACCTCCACACCGGCATGGAGAAGACGGGCGAGGAGCTCACGTACGTGCAGGGCGGCACCAACGTGACCCGGATGGACTACCTCTCCCCGCTGTCGAACGAGCTCGTGTACTCGATGGCGGTCGAGCGGCTCCTCGACCTCGAGCTCCCGCCCCGGGCGGTGTGGATGCGGATGATGCTCGTCGAGCTCAACCGCATCGCGTCCCACCTCCTGTTCCAGGCCACCAACGGGCTCGACCTCGCCGCGACTTCGATGATGATCTACGGCTGGCGGGAGCGGGAGCTCACGCTGCGCTTCCTCGAGCGGGTCACCGGCCTGCGCATGAACAACAACTTCATCCGCCCGGGCGGGCTGGCCGCCGACCTGCCCGACGGCTGGCGCGCCGACCTCGACGAGCTCTGCGCCACCATCGAGCGGGGCGTGCGCGACTACGCCGACCTGCTGGCCGAGAACCCGATCTGGATGGAGCGGCTCGTCGACGTGGGCCGGATCTCGACCGCCGACGCGATCTCGCTCGGGATCACCGGGCCGATCCTGCGCGCCACCGGGTTCGCGTGGGACCTGCGCAAGGCCCAGCCGTACCTCGCGTACGACCAAGTGGACTTCGACGTCGTCTGCGGCGAGCACGGGGACTGCTACGACCGGTACCTCGTCCGGCTCCACGAGATCCTCGAATCGGTGAAGATCGTCCGCCAGTGCGCCGAGCGCATGCCGGCCGGCGACTACCGGGTCCAGGACCGCAAGGTCACCCCGCCCCCCCGGGCTCGCATCGACGAGTCGATGGAGGCGCTCATCCACCACTTCAAGCTGTTCACCGAGGGGTTCCGGGTGCCGCCCGGTGAGACGTACGTGTCGATCGAGTCCCCCCGCGGTGAGATCGGCTGCTACCTCGTCGCCGACGGGACCGGGAAGCCGGCCCGGCTCCACATTCGCGGGCCGTCCCTCTACAACCTGCAGTCGCTCGGCACCATGGCGAAGGGCGCGCTGGTCGCCGACGCGGTGGCGATCGTCTCCAGCATCGACCCCATCATCGGCGAGGTCGACCGCTGATGGGACTCACCGACGCCGACCGGGGCCGGGCCCAGGAGATCATCGCCCGCTACCCGCACCCGAAGTCGGCGCTGCTGCCGCTGCTGCACCTGGCCCAGGACCGCGACGGTTGGGTGACCCCGGACGCCATGGTCGAGATCGCGGCGCTCCTCGACCTCACCCCCGCGCTCGTGCTCGGCGTCTGCTCCTTCTACTCGATGCTGAAGCGAGAGCCGGTCGGGCGGCTCGTGGTCTCGGTGTGCACCAACGTCTCGTGCATGGTGAACGGGGGCAGCGACCTCTTCGAGGAGCTCCGGGCCCGCTACGCCGCCGACCCCGACGTGCTCGTGGAGGAGGTCGAGTGCATCGCGCACTGCGACCGGGCGCCCGCGTTCCAGATCAACTACGACTTCCACGGCCCCGCCGACGCCGACGGGGCGGCCGGCGTCATCGGGCAGTACCAGCGCGGCGACCTCGTGGCGCGCACGATCTCCGGCACCTCGCCGGCCGCGGTGCCGTGATGGCCGACGCCGACGGGGCACACGAGACGCGCATCGTCACCGAGTTCCTCCGGGCCCGGCCCGACGACTCGTGGACGATGGAGGCGGCCCGGACCCACAACCGGGCCTACCAGTCGCTCGAGCAGGCGTTCGCGATGGGCCGGCCCGCCATCGTCGAGGCCGTCACCGCCTCGGTGCTGCGCGGCAAGGGCGGCGCCGGGTTCGGCACCGGGCAGAAGTGGTCGTTCCTGCCGAAGGACTCCTTCCCGCGTTACCTCTGCGTCAACGGCGACGAGGGCGAGCCCTGCACGTTCAAGGACCACATGCTCATCGAGCGGGACCCGCACCAGCTGCTCGAGGGCATCATCATCTCCGCCTACGCGGTCGAGACCGAGCTCGCCTTCGTGTACGTCCGCGGCGAGTTCGCGCTCGGCGCGGAGCGGATCGGACAGGCGATCCGTGACGCGTACGCCCAGGGCTACCTCGGCAAGAACATCCTCGGCTCCGGCTTCAACCTCGACGTCGTCCTCCACCGGGGCGCCGGGTGCTACATCGCCGGTGACGAGACCGGCCTCCTCTCGAGCCTCGAGGGCGAGCGGGCCATGCCGCGCATCAAGCCGCCGTTCCCGGCCGCGCAGGGCGTCTATGCGGCACCGACCATCGTCAACAACGTCGAGACGATCTCGACCGTGCCGCACATCGTGCGGCGGGGCGCCGACTGGTACAACTCGATGGGCGGCGGGAAGTCGACCGGCACCCGGATCTTCTCGGTGTCTGGTCACGTCGAGCGGCCCGGCAACTACGAGGTCGAGCTCCACAACACGACCTTCCGCGACCTGATCTTCGGGCTCGCGGGCGGCGTGCGGGACGGGCGGTCCGTGAAGTTCTTCGTGCCGGGTGGCGCGTCGTCGCCCTGGCTCGTGCCCGAGCACCTCGACGCGCCGCTCGACATGGACTACGTCCAGGGCGAGCTGAAGTCGATGCTCGGCTCCGGCGCGGTGATGGTCTTCGACGAGACCACCGACCCGCTGCTCATCGCCTGGCGGCTGGCCAAGTTCTTCGCCCACGAGTCGTGCGGGAAGTGCACGCCGTGCCGGGAGGGCTCGGGCTGGATCGAGAAGGTCCTCTACCGCATGTCGCACGGGCAGGGCCGGCCCGAGGATCTCGACCTGCTGCTGTCGTTCGGCAACAACATCGTCCCCGGCCTCAACGCCCCGTTCGCGCAGACGACCATCTGCGCGCTCGGGCCGAGCACGATGAGCCCGGTCGTGAGCCTCGACCGGTGGTTCCGCGACGAGATCACCGAGCGCATGCGCCGCGACGAGGAGCGACGCGACACGCTCGACGTGGTGCCGGCATGACCGCCAACGCGGTCCCGATGTCGCAGTGGCCGTCCCAGCACGAGTACACGCTGCCCGTCGCGCCCGGCCCCGACGAGGTCACGGTGACGATCGACGGCCGCCCGGTGCCGGTCCGGCGCGGCGAGCTGCTCATCAAGGCCGCCGAGGACCACGGCACCTATATCCCCCGCTTCTGCTGGCACGAGCGGCTGAAGCCGGTCGGCATGTGCCGCATGTGCCTGGTCGAGATCGAGGGGATGCGGGGCCTGCAGATCTCCTGCGCCACCCCGGTCGCGGACGGGATGGTGGTGCACACCACCAGCGACGCGGTGAGGACGGCCCAGGACGGCGTCCTCGAGTTCCTGCTCGTCAACCACCCGCTCGACTGCCCGGTGTGCGACCGGGGCGGCGAGTGCCCGCTGCAGGACCAGACCCTCGCCTTCGGGCCCGGCGAGTCCCGCTTCATCGAGGAGAAGCGGCACTTCGACAAGCCGATCCCGATCAGCGACCTCGTGATGCTCGACCGGGAGCGCTGCATCCAGTGCGGGCGGTGCACCCGCTTCGCGGCCGAGGTCGCCGGCGACCCGCTCATCGACTTCGGAGGCCGGGGCGGCGACACCGAGGTCATCGTCTACCCGGAGGAGCCGTTCCGCTCCTACTTCTCCGGCAACACGGTGCAGATCTGCCCCGTCGGCGCGCTCACCGCCCGCCCGTACCGGTTCCGGGCCCGGCCGTGGGACCTCGAGGCGACCGAGACCTCCTGCACGGCGTGCGCGGTCGGCTGCCGGGGATCGCTCGAATCGACCTCGAACCGGCTGGTGCGACTGCTCGGCGTCGACCTCGAGCCGGTCAACCAGGGCTGGCTGTGCGACAAGGGCCGCTACGGCCTCGAGTGGGTGCACACCGACGCCCGCCTCGCGGCGCCGCTGGTGCGGACCACCGGCGAGCTCGTCGAGACGACCTGGGCCGACGCGCTCGACCAGGCCGCCGCCGCGATCCGCCACGCCGTCGACGTGCGCGGCCCGGACGCGGTCGCGGTGCTCGGCGGCGCCGACGGCACCAACGAGGCCGCGTACGTGTGGGCCCGCTTCGCCAAGGGCGTCCTCGGCACCGACCACGTCGACGCCCAGCTCAGCGACGGGCTGCCGGCCCGGGTCGTGCTCGGCATGCCCCGCGCCACCATCCCCGACCTCGACCGGGCCCGCGCCATCGTGCTCGTCGGCTCCGACCTGAAAGAGGAGCTCCCCGTCCTCTACCTGCGGGCCCGCATGGCCGCGGTCGACCTCGGGGTGCCGCTCGTCGACGTCGCCGCGCGCGACCACGGCCTCACGCCGTACGCGACCGGCGTGTTCCGCCACCCGCCCGGCGAGCCCGGCGCCGCCGTCATCGCGGTGCGCGACGCGCTCGCCGGCCACGCCCGGTCCGGCCCCGGGGAGGCGGTCGCCGCCGCCGTCGGCGACCGCGACGGCCCGGTGGTCGTGATCCTCGGCCGGGCCTCGATCGCCGAACCGGCCGCGCCCACCGTGCACGCCGCCGCGACGCTGGCCGACGTCCCCGGCGCGCGCTTCCTCTTCGGGCTGCGACGCGGCAACGTCCACGGCGCGCTCGACCTCGGGCTCACGCCCGGCTTCCTGCCCGGCCGGGTGACGCTCGACGCCGGGCGTGAGCACTACGAGCAGGCGTGGGGCAAGGCCCCGGCGACCGCGGGCCGCGACGCGACCGGCATCCTGCAAGCCGCCGCCGACGGCCAGATCGACACGCTGGTGCTGCTGGCCTGCGACCCGCTCGCCGATTTCCCGGACCGGACGCTGGCCCAGGCCGCGCTCGACAAGGTCGACCAGATCATCGCCGTCTCGCCGTTCCTCGACGGGTCGGCGGAGCTGGCCAGCGTGGTGCTCCCGCCCGCGGTGTGGGGCGAGGAAGCCGGCAGCACCACCAACCTCGAGGGACGGGTGCTGCGGCTGGGCCGGCGCGTGACGCCCGAGGGCTCCACCCTCGAGTCGTGGCGCATCCCGGCCGAGCTGGCGGCCCGCTTCGGCGTCGACTTCGACCTCGAGCGCGTCGCCGAGGTGCAGGACGAGATCGCCCGGGTCGCGCCGGCGTTCGCCGGCGTCGATTCGACGCTGTTGCGTCGCGCGCGCGACGGCGTCGTGCTGCCGCTCGCCGACCACGCAGCCGAGCTCGTCTTCGCCGCCCGCGAGCGAGGCGGGCGGCCGTCGTGGGAGCCGATCCCGCCTGTCCCCGAGGCGACCGACGACGACGGCGCGCCCGAGTCGGCGCACGAGGCGCCCCCGTCGCCGGCGATCCCGCTTCACCAGTGGGACGGCCGCGGCGAGGCGCCGGCTGCGACACCGACCGACGCGTACGCTCTGCGCCTCGTGGCCGGCCCCGCGCTGTACGGCGCTGACGCGGTGGTGGCCGCCAGCCCGGCCCTCGCGCTGCTGATGCGGGGCGCCGCGCTCGGCGTCAGCGCCCGGGACCGGGACCGGCTCGGCGTCGCCGACGGCACCCGGGTCCGCGTCACCTCGACCCGCGGGACCGTCGAGCTGCCGGTGCAGACCGACGACCGGGTGGCGTTCGGCACCGCGTTCATCGTCAGCAACGTCGCCGGGCCCGGCGCGCAGGACCTGATCGACATCGAGCAACCGGTGACCGACCTCAGGGTGGAGACCATCTGATGGCGGTCTTCGCCGGCGGCGACCCGCTCTTCGACCACGGCATCGACCTCACCGTCGTCGTCATGCTCATCGTGAAGACGTTCGTGGTGTTCGGGCTGCTGCTGGTGTCGGTCCTCCTCTACATCTGGTTCATGCGCAAGGTCATCGCCGACATGCAGAACCGGATCGGGCCCGACAAGGCGGGGCCGTTCGGGATGCTCCAGACCCTCGCCGACGGCGTGAAGCTCTTCTTCAAGGAGCGCACGACGCCGATCGCCGCCGACCGGCCCGTCTACCTCCTGGCCCCGTTCGTGTCCGCGCTCGCCGCCTTCCTCGCCTTCGCCATCGTGCCCTTCGGCGGGGCGGTCCGGATCGGCAGCCACGCCACGTTCCTCCAGCTGGCCGACCCGCCGGTCGGGATCCTCTGGCTGCTGGCCATGTCGGGCCTCGGCGTGTACGGCGTCATGCTGGCCGGCTGGTCGTCGGGCTCGAAGTACCCGCTGCTCGGCTCGGTGCGCGCCTCCGCCCAGGTGCTGAGCTACGAGGCCGCGGTCGGCCTCTCGGTCGTCGGCGTCCTGGTGCTCACCAACACGCTCTCGACCCGCGGCATCGTCGGCCAGCAGGCGTGGCACAGCTGGGACTCGTTCGTGAGCCAGTGGCTCTGGCTGCCCGCGATCGGCGCCTTCATCATCTTCCTGATCGCGGCGACGGCGGAGACGAACCACCCGCCGTTCGACTTCTCCGAGGCCGAGGAGGAGCTCGCGGGCGGGTACCACATCGAGTACTCCGGCATCCGGTTCGCGATCTTCTACCTGGCCGAGTTCATGAACGTCATCACGATGTCGGCGATCGCGGTGACGCTGTTCCTCGGCGGTCCCTCCGGCCCGTGGCTCACCCTCGTGGCGCACCACGGCTGGGTGAACGTGTGGATCGTCCCCGTGTTCTGGTTCCTGCTCAAGCTCTGGGCGGTGCTGTACGGCACGGTCTGGATCCGGGCGTCGCTGCCCCGCCTTCGCTACGACCTGCTCATGAACCTGGGCTGGAAGGTGCTCATCGAGGCCGCCTTCCTCTGGGCGATGGTCACCGGCGTCATCGTCGTCGCACGCGACCGGGGCTGGAACGTCTACCTCACCGCCTTCGCGGCCGGCGCGGCCGCGCTCCTCGTGTACGGGTTCCTCATGGCGTGCGTGCCGCGCGCCGGCGAGCTCGAGGAGATCCGCTGATGGGGCGCCTGTCCGGCTTCCGGGTGACCCTCACCCAGGTGTTCAAGCCCAAGATCACCGAGGACTTCCCGAAGGAGAAGCGCCCGAAGCCGCTGCGCTTCCACGGCCGGCACGTCCTCAACCGGTACGAGGACGGGATGGAGAAGTGCATCGGCTGCGAGCTGTGCGCCGGCGTCTGCCCGGCCCGTTGCATCTACGTCCGCGGCGCCGACAACCCGCCCGACGCGCCGGTGTCACCGGGCGAGCGGTACGGGTTCGTCTACGAGATCAACTACCTCCGCTGCATCCACTGCGACCTGTGCGTCGAGGCCTGCCCGACCGAGGCGATCACCGAGACGAACCTGTTCGAGTACTCGTTCCACACCCGCCGGGAGGCCATCTACACCCGGGAGGAGCTGCTGGTCGGCGACGACGGCCGGGCCAAGCGCCAGCCGTGGGAGCTGTGGCTCGGCGGTGAGGACGACGAGACCAGCGCGTGGATGCGCGCCACGTCACCGTCGGGCAACGCCGAGTACGAGGGCCGGGTCGCCTGGTCGGGCGAGCTCGGCTTCGGCGTCCGCCCGCCCGAGCGGGGCCAGCTCGACGAGATGCCGGCCCTCCCCGCCGGCGACGACGGACCGGGCTCGTGACCGTCGTCCTCTTCTTCCTCTTCGCCGCCCTCACCATCGGCGGCGCGCTCGGCGTCGTGCTGGCCCGCAACCCGGTGCACTGCGCGCTCTTCCTCGTGCTCACGCTCGTGAGCGTGGCGGTCCTGTTCCTGCTCCAGGACGCGCAGCTCGTGGCCGCGGTGCAGATCATCGTCTACGCGGGCGCGATCGTCGTCCTGTTCCTCTTCGTGATCATGCTGCTCGGCGTCGACCGGCCCGACACCCTCGAGGAGCCCCTCCGGTTCCAGCGTCCCGTCGCGTTCTCGCTCGGCGCGATCGTCCTCGCCGAGGTGCTGTTCCTCGCCGGGCAACGCTGGGCCACCGGCGCCCACACCGCCCGCGGGGTCGGGATCAAGGGCGGACCGTTCGGCAGCAACATCGAGCGGGTCGCCCGGGTCCTCTTCACCACCTTCCTGTGGCCGTTCCAGATCACCGCCGCCCTGCTCGTCATCGCGGTCGTCGGCAGCGTGGTGCTGGCCCGGCGCAGCGGCGAGCGGCCCGAGCCGCTGCCGATCGACGGCGCGCCGGCCGAGGAGGACGCGCGGTGATCGCCGCCTTCCACGTCACGCCCACCTTCTACCTGGTGCTGGCGGCGGCCCTGTTCAGCATCGGCGCCATCGGCCTCCTCGTCCGGCGCAACGTCCTCGTGATGTTCATGTGCATCGAGCTGATGCTGAACGCGGTCAACCTCACGTTCGTCGCCTTCGCGAAGGCGCTGAACGACATCGGCGGCCAGGTCCTCGTCTTCTTCACCCTGGTGGTGGCGGCGGCCGAGGTCGCGGTCGGCCTCGCCATCATCGTGGCCATCTTCCGCCGCCGCCGGGAGGCCACCGCCGACGACCTGCGGGTCCTCGAGGGCTGAGCGTGCGACGGAGGCGGTGATGAGCGCCAACGACCTCCTCGGCCTGGCGGGAATCGTCCCGCTGCTGCCGCTCGTCGGCGCGGTCGTGCTGATGCTCGGCGGCCGCCGCATCGGCCAGCCGCGCGCGGGCTGGCTCGCGACCGGCCTCATGGTCGTCGCGTTCGCGTGGTCGGTTGTGCTGCTGGCGGCGCTGCTGAGCCTGCCGCCCGACGCCCGAAGCCACGCCAGCGTCATCTTCACCTGGTTGCCGGCCGACCAGCTGCGCGTCAACGTCGGGTTCCTCGCCGACCCGCTCTCGGTGACGTGGTGCCTGCTCGTCACCGGCGTCGGATCGCTCATCCACCTCTATGCGATCGGCTACATGCGCGGCGACCCGAACTTCCCCCGCTTCTTCGCCTACTTCAACCTGTTCGCGGGGTCGATGCTCGTCCTCGTCCTCGCCAACAACTACCTCTTCACCTTCCTCGGGTGGGAGGGGGTCGGGCTGTGCTCGTACCTGCTGATCTCGTACTGGTTCGAGCGCAACACCGCCGCCCTCGGCGGCAAGAAGGCGTTCATCTACAACCGGGTCGGCGATTTCGGGTTCATGCTCGCCATGTTCCTGCTCATCGCGAAGTTCGGCACCCTCGACTACGGCGCCACCGGGCACGCGGCCGCCCACGCCTCGGGCAGCGTCACGACCGCGGTGGCGCTGCTGTTGTTCCTCGGCTGCGTCGGCAAGAGCGCCCAGATCCCGCTGTTCCCGTGGCTCACCGACGCCATGGAGGGCCCGACCCCGGTGTCCGCCCTCATCCACGCCGCCACCATGGTGACGGCCGGGGTGTTCCTCGTCTGCCGGGCCCACCCCTTCTTCGACGCCAGCCCGGCCGCCTCCACGGTGGTGGCGTGGATCGGCGCCAGCACCGCCCTGCTCGCCGGGACGATGGCGGTGCTGCAGCCCGACATCAAGCGGGTCCTCGCCTACTCGACGATCAGCCAGCTCGGCTACATGTTCCTCGCCCTCGGCGCCCACGCCTACACGGCCGCGATCTTCCTCGTGCTCGCGCACGCCTTCTACAAGGGCTGCCTCTTCCTCGGCGCCGGATCCGTCATCCACGGCAACGACGAGAACCAGGACATGCGGACGATGGGCCGGCTGCGAGCGCTCCTGCCGATCACCAGCGCCGGCATGATCGTCGCCTGGCTGGCGATCGCGGGCGTCCCGCCCTTCGCCGGCTTCTGGGCGAAGGACGCCGTCCTCGAGGGCGCCTACCTCAACCACGACTACGGCGTCTGGGTCCTCGGCGTCCTCGCCACCGTCATGACCGGCCTCTACATGACCCGGCTCGTCTTCCTCACCTTCTTCGGCAACGAGCGGTTCGGGGCGGCGCCGGCGACGGCGGCGGCCGGGACCGAGCCCGCCGCGACCGAGGCTGCGGTCGGTGCCACCGAGCCCGGCGTCGAGGCCGAGCTCGGGTACGACCCCGACTACTTCCCCACCGTCGTCTACGGGGAGCCGCCCCGGGCGCCGCGCCTGCACGGGCACGAGCCGCACGAGAGCCCGTGGCTGATGACGGTGCCGATCGCGCTGCTCGCCGCGCTCGCGGTCGTCGGCGGGCTCCTGAACGTCCCGCTCAAGGGCTGGACCTGGCTCGACCAGTGGCTGGCCCCAGTGTTCCGCGACGTCGTCCAGCCGTCCGCCGAGTCGTTCCGCGGCGCCGCCGCGCTGAGCGCGGTGGCGTTCGGGCTCGGCGCCCTCGGCATCCTCGCCGCCTACCTCGCCTACCGGCGCGGGCTGCCCGACCCGGCCGTCGACCCGCTCGGCGAGCGCCTCGGCCCCGCGGCCCCCGTCCTCGGCCACGCCTACTACTACGACGACACGATCTCGGACGCGGTCGACGGGCCGGTGCGGGCCGGCGCCGACTTCCTCGACCGCGACGTCGACCAGGCGGTCATCGACGGCGCCGTGAACGGCACGGCCCGGGTCGTGCGCGACGCCGCGGTCGGGCTCCGCCACGTCCAGAGCGGGTTCGTGCGGCGCTACGCGGTCGGGATCGCGCTCGGCACCGCCGCCGTCCTCCTCTTCCTCCTCGCCTACGCGGGCCGCTGATGTCGGACTTCCCGATCCTCACCGCGATCATCGCCACGCCGCTGATCGGCGCCGTCGTCGTGATGCTCATCCCGGCCCGGCGACCGGAGCTGGTGAAGGCGGCCGGCTACGCGTTCACCGCCGCCACGCTCGGCCTGACCTGCTGGCTGCTCGCCAACTTCTCCACCAAGAACGTCTTCTTCCAGTTCGTCGAGAACCGGCCCTGGTTCCCCGGGCTCGGGTCCCGCTACATCGTCGGCGTCGACGGCATCAGCCTCTTCATGGTCGTCGCCACCGCGCTGCTGATCCCGGTCGGGCTCGTCGCCTCGGAGCGCTACCCGACGGAGCGGCCCCGGTCCTTCACCGCCTGGTTCCTGCTCCTCGAGTTCTCGCTCCTCGGGATCTTCCTCTCCCTCGACCTGATCATGTTCTTCGTGTTCTGGGAGATCCTGCTCGTCCCCATGTACTTCCTCATCCAGGGATGGGGCCACGAGCGCCGGCAGTACGCGGCGCTGAAGTTCTTCCTCTTCACCGCCGCCGGGTCCGCGCTGATGCTCGCCTGCACGCTGATCCTCGGCTTCCTCCACGAGTCGAGCACCGGCGTGCTCACCTTCGACTACCGGGTGCTGGCGGCGTGGTCGTTCCACGGCCTGGCCGGCACCACCGAGACGCTCCTGTTCCTCGGGTTCATGGCCGCGTTCGCGATCAAGATCCCGCTCGTCCCCGTCCACACCTGGCTGCCGGACGCGCACACCGAGGCGCCGACCGCGGGCTCGGTCGTCCTGGCCGGCGTCATCATCAAGATGGGCGCCTACGGCTTCCTGCGGTTCTCCTTCGAGCTGTTCCCGCACGCGTCGGTCGACCTGGCGCCGCTGCTGCTGACCCTCGGCGTCATCGGGATCCTCTACGGGGCGATCGTCGCCGCCATGCAGAAGAACCTGAAGCGGATCATCGCCTACTCGTCGATCGCGCACATGGGCTTCGTGGTCGTCGGCATCTTCTCGCTGACCCTGCTCGGGCTCGACGGCGCCGTGTTCACGATGCTCAGCCACCCCCTCACCACCGGGGCGCTGTTCCTCCTCGTCGGGATGCTCTACGAGCGCCGCCACACCTACGACCTCGCCGACTACGGCGGGATCTGGCGCTCGGCGCCCGTGCTCACCGGCCTGTTCCTCCTGGCCATGTTCGCCGGCATCGGGCTGCCCGGGCTCTCCGGGTTCATCGGCGAGTTCCTCTCGCTGGCCGGCACCTTCGTCTCGCGGCGGCCGTGGGCGATCGCGGGCGCGGCGGGCGTCATCTTCGCCGCCGTCTACATGCTGTGGGCGTTCCAGCGGGCGTTCATGGGCAAGCCGTCCGAATCGACGCTGTCGCTCCGAGACGTGAGCGTGCGCGAGGTCGCGGTCGTCGCCCCGCTGCTCATCCTCAGCCTCTTCCTCGGCCTGTACCCGCGGGCGGCGATCGACCGGGTCGAGCCGTCGCTGAAGCGCAGCATCGTGAACCTGGAGCTGAAGACCAACTTCCACGAGAAGCGCCCGCACGGCTACGCCAAGACCGCGCTGCCGCCCGGCGTGACGGCCGACCAGTCGATCCGGCTCGGGCTCGGCAACCCATGAGGCCGCCGATCTCGACGCCGTCCGTCGACTGGCTCGCCATCTCGCCCGAGCTGGCGCTCGCCGCGGCCGGGGTCGTCATCGTGATGCTGCGGGCGCTGCTGCGACGCCGGCCGCTAGCCACGCCGCTGTGCGCGGTCGTCGCCATCTCCGGCACCGTGGCCGCCGGCGCGGTCGAGTACCGGCTCTGGCACGTCATCCGTCACCACCACGCCATCACCACCGTGGCCGGGATGGTCCGGGTCGACCTCTTCGGCGTCTTCCTCGGGGTCGTCGTGCTGGCGGCCACGATCCTCGCCATCCTGCTGTCGGTCGCCTACCTGCACCGCGAGCAGCTCGAGGCGCCCGAGTACCTCGCCCTGGTGCTGCTCTCCGCGGCCGGGATGCTCGCCATGACGACCGCCAACGACCTCATCGTCGTGTTCCTCGCCCTCGAGGTGCTCTCGATCCCGCTCTACGTGCTGGCGGCCTTCGACCGCCGCCGGCTCAGCTCCCAAGAGGCCGGCATCAAGTACTTCGTGCTGGGGTCGTTCTCGTCGGCGATCTTCCTGTACGGCGTCGCGCTCTGCTACGGCGCCACCGGCACCACGTCGCTCACCGGCATCGCCGACTTCCTGTCCCGCAACACCCTGCTCGACCAGGGCACGCTCCTCGCCGGGATCGCGATGCTGCTGGTCGGGCTCGGCTTCAAGGTCGCCGCGGTGCCGTTCCACATGTGGACCCCGGACGTGTACCAGGGCGCCCCGACGCCGGTGACCTCCTTCATGTCGGCGGCGACGAAGGCGGCCGGCTTCGCGGCGCTGCTGCGGGTCTTCGGCGTCGCGTTCCCCCTCTACCGCAGCGACTGGCGGCCCGCGGTGTGGGCACTCGCCGTGCTCTCCCTCGTCGTCGGCAGCGTGGCGGCGGTGATCCAGACCGACGTGAAGCGCATCCTCGCCTACTCGTCGATCGCCCACGCCGGCTACGTGCTGATCGGGTTCCAGGCCGGCACGTCCCGGGGCCGGGAGGCGGCCCTCCTCTACCTCTTCGTGTACGCGTTCATGACCATCGGCGCCTTCGCGGTCATCACGGTCGCCGCCCGCCGCGGCGACGACCACCACTCCCTGGACGACTACCGGGGCCTGGCCCTCGAGCGGCCGGTCGTCGGCGGCCTCCTCATCTTCTTCGTGCTCGCCCAGGCCGGGGTGCCGCTCACCGGCGGGTTCATCGCCAAGCTCGAGGTGTTCAGCGCCGCCGCCCAGGCCAACCAGTACGGGCTGCTCATCATCGGCGTCCTGGCGTCGGTCGTCGCCGCGTTCTTCTACCTGCGCATCGCCTACACGCTGCTGACCCCCGGCGCCGAGGCGCCGAAGCCGGTCGCCGCGCTCCGGCGCGTCGACGTGTGGAGCGCGGTGGTGCTGCTCGCCTGCGCGGCGCTCGTCCTCGTGGTCGGCGTCGTCCCCGGCGCGTTCGTCCACTGGGCGAAGGACGCCACGTTCCTGCTCTGACGCTCGACCCCGCCCGCCCGCAGGCGGCGCCCCTACGCTGACCCGGGGACCGGGAGGACCGATGGCGGGCATCGTCGACACGGCCGAGTGGCAGGCGCTGGCCCGTCACCACGTCGACCTCGCCCCCGTCCACCTGCGCGACCTGTTCGCCAAGGACCCGTCTCGCGGCGACACCATGGTCCTCGAGGCCGGCGACCTGTACCTCGACTACTCGAAGAACCGGCTGACGCCCGAGACGATGACGATGCTCGCCGCGCTGGCGCGCCGGGCCGGCGTCGAGCAGCTCCGCGACGCCATGTTCGCGGGCGAGAAGATCAACGTCACCGAGCAGCGGGCGGTGCTGCACGTGGCGCTGCGGGCGCCGAAGGACGAGCGCATCGACGTCGACGGCGTCGACGTCGTCCCCGAGGTCCACGCCGTGCTCGACCGCATGAGCGCCTTCGCGGACCGGGTTCGGGGCGGCACCTGGACCGGCCACACCGGCCGTCGGATCCGCAACGTCATCAACATCGGGATCGGCGGCAGCGACCTCGGGCCCCGGATGGCCAACGAGGCCCTGTTGGACTTCACCGACCGGTCGATGACGTTCCGGTTCGTGTCCAACGTCGACGCCACCGACTTCTACGAGGCGACCCGGGACCTCGATCCGGGCGAGACCCTGTTCGTCGTGGCGTCGAAGACCTTCACCACCCTCGAGACGATGACGAACGCGCGCACGGCCCGGGCGTGGGCCCTGGCCGCCCTCGGCGACGACGCCGCGGTCGCCAAGCACTTCGTGGCCGTGTCGACCAACCGGCAGGCGGTGCAGGAGTTCGGCATCGACCCCGCCAACATGTTCGAGTTCTGGGACTGGGTCGGCGGCCGCTACTCCTACGACTCGGCGATCGGGCTGTCGCTGATGGTGGCCATCGGGCCGACCGCGTTCCGCGACATGCTCGCCGGCTTCCACCGCATGGACGAGCACTTCCGGACCGCGCCGATCGAGCAGAACCTGCCGATGACGCTCGGGCTCATCGGCATCTGGTACGACAACTTCTTCGGCGCCGAGACGGTCGCGATCCTGCCCTACGACCAGTACCTGGCCCGGCTCACCGACTACCTCCAGCAGCTCGACATGGAGAGCGACGGGAAGTCGGTGCAGCGCGACGGCGAGCCGGTGGCCTGGCAGACCGGGCCCATCGTGTGGGGCCAGCCCGGCACCAACGGCCAGCACGCCTACTACCAGCTCATCCACCAGGGCACGAAGCTCATCCCGTGCGACTTCATCGGGGTCTCCCGGCCCCGGCACGCGATCGGCGACCACCACAACCTGCTGATGGCGAACCTGTTCGCGCAGCCCCAGGCGCTGGCCTTCGGCAAGACGCCCGAGGAGGTGCGCGCCGAGGGGGTGCCGGAGGCGCAGGTCCCGCACCGCACCTTCGCCGGCAACCACCCGACGAACACGATCCTGATGCCCGAGCTCACCCCCCACACCCTCGGCCAGCTCATCGCCTGCTACGAGCACAAGGTGTTCACGCAGGGCGCGGTCTGGAACATCAACTCCTTTGACCAGTGGGGCGTCGAGCTCGGCAAGCAGCTCGCGCTGAGCATCGTGCCCGAGCTCGACGCCGCCGCCGAGCCGCCACTCGCGCACGACACGTCGACGAACGCCCTCATCCGCCGCTACCGGGCCCAGCGCGGGTGAGCGACCCCGACCCGCAGCTGTGGCTGATCCGCCACGGTGCCACCGAATGGAGCCAGAACGGCCGGCACACCAGCTACACCGACCTACCGCTGCTGCCCGCAGGCGAGGCGGCGGCCCGGTCGCTCGCGCCCCGGCTGGCCGATCACCGGTTCGCGCTCGTGCTCACCAGCCCCCTGAAGCGGGCGCGCGACACGGCGCGGCTGGCCGGTTTCCCCGACGCCGAGGTCGACGACGACCTGGTGGAGTGGAACTACGGCGAGTGCGAGGGGATGACGACCGCGCAGCTGCGCCAGGCCCAGCCCGGCTGGTCGGTCTGGACGGCCGCCATCCCGGGCGGGGAGACGGCCGCCGACGTGGCGGCCCGGGTCCGGCGGGTCATCGCTCGCTGCGCCGCCGCGCCCGGTGACGCGCTGCTGTTCGCGCACGCGCACGTGCTCCGCGTGCTCACGGCGGTGTACCTGCGGTTCCCGCCCGAGGCGGGCGCCCAGTTCGCGCTCGACACCGCCACCATCAACGTGCTCGGCCACGAGCGGGAGGAGGAGACCCTCCGCCACTGGAACGCCTGACCGACGGCGTGGTCAGCGTCCCAGCCACGAGAGCCAGCGCCGCCGGATCGGTCGCCGCCGACCGGCCTCGTAGTCGTCGAGGGCCTGCAGGGCCAGCTTGTGGGCCTCGTTGATGATGGTGGCGCCGCCCCGGAAGTCGAAGAAGTCGCGGTCGTCGCGCGGCGCCGGCAGCACGACCAGGTCGACGTCGTCCGGCACGTGCTGCAGCTCGAGCTCGAAGCGCTGGTCGCGGGAGATCGCGAAGGCGCGGATGGCCACGTCCAGCGGCGACCGCAGCGGGCGCTGCCCGATCGGGTCCGAGACGTCGAGCACGAAGATCCGGTCCATCGGGCCCGCCAGCGCGTGCGAGATCGGGACCAGGTTCACGACCGCGCCGTCGACGAGGCGGCGGCCGGCGATCTCCACCGGGGGGAACATGCCGGGGATGGCCGCGCTCGCCAGCAGCGGGAGGCCGATCTCGCCGGCCACCATGAGGACCTCCTCGCCGGTGTCGAGGTCGGTCGTCACGACGCGCAGCGGGACCTCGAGGTCGGAGAAGTCGCGCACCGGCCCGGCGGCGCGCTGCAGGACCTCGGCCAGCCCGTCGTTCGCGGACAGGTGGTCGCCCCGCCGCAGCACGTTCCAGGCCCGCTTCAGGAAGCTCCCGGGGAAGATCTGCTCGCTCGTCAGCCCGACCCAGATCTCCTCGAGTCGGTCGACGCTCTCGAGCGTCGGCGACCGCGCGATGGCGGCCGCGTTCAGCGCCCCGGACGAGGTCCCGATCACGACGTCGGGCGTGATCCCCCGCTCGAGGAGCGCGCGCAGCATCCCGACCTGGGCGATGCCCTGGTTGGCGCCGCCCGACAGGACGAAGGCCGTCACCGGCCCGCCGTCGGTTCGCGCTGGTCGCATCCGGCCTCCCGGTCGGGTCGCTCACCTGCATCGTCGCGCGGTCACTCGCGACGACGACGGTTCAGGGAGCGAGGAGGGCCACTGATAGCCTCCGCGTCCGGTGCATTCCCGGGGGATCGAGAGGGCCGGTTCGCGGTGACCGAGTTCTATCGCCAGTATCTCGCGGTGGCCGTGCTCATGGGAGCCGCCGCGCTGATGTTCGGCGCGATGCTCGGCGCGGGGCGGCTGCTGCGACCGAACCGGCCCCAGCCCGAGAAGTACGTCAGCTACGAGGCCGGCTCCGACCCGGTGGGCGGGTGGGGCCAGTCGAACGTCCGGTACTACGTGTACGCGCTGCTCTTCGTCATCTTCGACGTCGAGGCGGTGTTCATCTTTCCCTGGGCCGTGAACCTCAAGACGCTCGACACCTTCGGCCTCGTCGAGATGACGATCTTCATCCTCGTGCTCACGCTCGGCCTCGCCTACGCGTGGCGCAAGGGGGTGCTGCGGTGGGCCTGATGGACCAGGGCCGGCTGCCGAAGCCGCTGACCTGGCTGCTGAACTACAGCCGCAAGTACTCGCTCTGGATGTTCCAGTGGGGCCTGGCCTGCTGCGCGATCGAGATGGGCGCCGCGCTCGCGAGCCCCCGCTACGACTGCATGCGGCTCGGCGTCATCCCGTTCCCGGCCAGCCCCCGCCAGGCCGACCTGGTCGTGATCTCGGGCACCGTCACCGACAAGATGTCGCCGTCGATCAAGCGGCTGTACGAGCAGATCCCGGACCCAAAGTACGTGATCTCGATGGGCTCGTGCGCCAACTGCGGCGGCCCGTACTGGGACTCGTACTCGGTCACCAAGGGCGTCGACCAGGTGATCCCGGTCGACGTGTACGTGCCGGGCTGCCCGCCCCGACCCGAGGCGCTGCTCCAGGGCATCGTGCTGCTCCAGGAGCGGATCCAGCGCGAGGGGGTCGACAACGACGAGCTCCAGCGACGGTGGCGCGGGGAGCCGATCGTCGTTGGCTGACGAGCCCGGCCCCGAGGTCACCGAGGCGCCGCCGGCGCCGGACCCCGACCACGAGACGATGCTCGCCGCGCTGCGGGCCGGGCTCGGCGACGACGCCGTCCTCGAGCACGCCGACGCGTTCGGGGACCTCGTGGTCCGGGTCGCGCCCGCCGCCTGGCGCGGCGCCGCCACAGTTACGCAGCGCGACCTGTCGTGCGACTACCTCTCGTTCATCGCCGGCATCGACTGGGAGCCGGCCGCGCGCGAGGGCGACGAAGCGGGCGGTGACACGTCGGCGCCGGTGCAGCCGACCGAGCGCAGCTACGGCGCGGCCGGGTCGGCGGGTCGGTTCCAGGTGTTCGCGCACGTCGAGTCGACGAGCCGGCCCCGAGGGCTGACCCTGAAGACCGACGTCGACGAGGACGCGCCGTCGGTCGCGTCGTGGGTGTCGGTGTACCCGGGCGCCGACTGGCACGAGCGCGAGTGCTGGGAAATGTTCGGGATCGCGTTCGACGGGCACCCGTCGCTCCGTCACCTCTACCTGCCGAGTGAGTTCGAGGGCCATCCGCTCCGCAAGGACTTCCCGCTGCTGGCCCGGGTCGTGAAGCCCTGGCCCGGCCTCGTCGACGTCGAGGCCATGCCCGGCGACGACGCGCCGGCGGAGCCGGCCGCGACCGCCGAGGAGCCGTCGTGAGCACGACCGGCGAGTCCCCGGTGCCGAGCCTGACCGTCGAGCGGTCGTCGATGCGGCACCTTGCCGACGCCCAGGTCGGCGTCGAGCTCGACACGGGGGACATGATCCTGAACCTGGGTCCGCAGCACCCGGCCACCCACGGGACGCTGCGCATCGTGGTCCGCCTCGACGGCGAGCGGGTCGTGAGCGCCGACCCCGTGATCGGCTACATGCACCGCGGCTACGAGAAGCTCACCGAGTTCCGCACCTACCCCCAGGTCACGACGCTCATCAACCGCATCGACTGGCTGTCGAGCTTCGCCAACGAGGTGCCGTTCATGACCGCGGCCGAGCAGCTGATGGCGATCGAGGCGCCGCCCCGCGCCGTCTACATCCGCACCGTGCTCACCGAGCTGTCGCGGATCGCCACCTTCCTCCTCTTCCTCGGGGAGATGGGGCTGCAGGTCGGCGCCCTCACACCCGCCTTCTACGGGTTCCGGGACCGCGAGTACGTGCTGAACCTCATCGAGGCCGCCACCGGAGGCCGGTTCCACCCCAACTTCAACCGCATCGGCGGCCTGAAGGACGACCTGCCGTGGGGCTGGATCGCCGAGTGCCGCTCCACCATGAAGGTGGTCCTCGACGCCTGCGACGACTTCGAGGACCTCGTGCTCGGCAACGAGATCTTCGAGGCCCGGACCCAGGGCATCGGCATCATCCCGGCGTCGGTAGGCGCCGGCTACGGCGTGTCGGGGTCGAACCTGCGGGCGTCGGGCGTCGACTGGGACCTGCGCCGCGACCGCCCGTACCTGGCGTACCCCGAGGTCGACTTCCAGGTCTGGACCCACCCCGACGGCGACTCGTACTCGCGCTACTGGGTGCGCCTGCAGGAGACCCGCGAGGCGGCGCGCATCGTGCTGCAGTGCCTCGACCAGATCCCGAGCGGGCCGATCATGGCGAAGGTGCCCCGGATCATCAAGGTCCCGGAGGGCGAGGTCTGGGTCGAGACCGAGAACCCGCTCGGCCAGATGGGCTACTACGTGATCTCGAAGGGGGCGACGGGTCCGTTCCGGGTCAAGATCCGCTCGGCGTCGTTCAGCAACGTCTCGACCCTGCCGTGGCTGCTCCGGGGCGTGTACGTCCCCGACGTCATCACGATCCTGGCCTCCCTCTACTTCATCCTCGGTGACATCGACCGATGACGCTGGCGCTTTCGATCGGGTGGGGCTCCACGCTGGCGATCAAGACGATCGTCGTGCTCACCGTGATCCCGCTCGGCGCTCTCATCCTCGGCTACGTGTTCCTGCTGAAGATGATGAGCCACATGCAGAGCCGGCTCGGGCCGATGGACCCCGGCGGCTTCCACGGCTGGTACCAGCTGGTCGGTGACGGCCTGAAGTTCCTCCAGAAGGAGGACGTGATGCCGGCCCAGGCCGACCGGCGGGTGTTCGCGGTCGCGCCGGCGGTCGTCGTCATGTCGACCTTCCTCGTGTTCCTCGTGATCCCGATGGGACCCGACCTGGTGGTGAAGGACCTCGACGTCGGCGTCTTCTACGCCCTCGCGGTCTCGAGCCTGTCGGTCGTCGGCGTCCTCATGGCGGGCTGGGCGAGCGCCAACAAGTTCGCCCTCCTCGGCGCGCTGCGAGCCGCCGCCCAGCTCATCGCCTACGAGCTGCCGCTGCTGCTGGCCGTCGTCGGCGTCGTCATCCAGGCCGGCACGATGAGCCTGCAGGGGATCGTGCTCTCCCAGCAGCACGGGAAGATCTTCGGCTGGGGCGGCCTCGGGGAGCCGTTCCTGCTCACCCAGTTCGTCGGCCTCGCCCTGTTCCTCGTCGCCTCCCAGGCCGAGCTGACCCAGACCCCCTTCGACATGCCGGTCGCCGAGAGCGAGCTGGTGGCCGGCTACATGGTCGAGTACACGGGGTTCCGCTTCCTCTTCTTCTTCATCGGGGAGTTCGGCACCGCGTTCGCCTTCGCGGCCATCGCCGCCACCCTCTTCCTCGGCGGCTGGGCGATCCCCGGCGTCCACGGCGACTGGGCCAACATCCTGGGTCCGCCCGTCCTCTTCGCGAAGCTCATGATCATCGCCTTCTTCATGTTCTGGGTCCGCTTCACCTACCCCCGGCTGCGGGAGGACCAGCTGCAGGCGGTGGCCTGGAAGTTCCTGATCCCGCTCGGGCTCGCCAACATCCTCCTCACCGGCCTCTTCAAGGTGGCGTTCTGATGCCGACCATCCCCAAGCCCAAGCTGCCCGGGCTCATCGGGGGCCTGGGTGTGACCCTGAAGACGATGCTGCGCCCCGCGGTCACGGTGCAGTACCCGCACGAGAAGGAGTCGCCCGCGCCCCGGGCCCGGGGCGTCATCGCCCTGAAGGAGGAGAACTGCACCGTCTGCATGCTGTGTGCCCGCCAGTGCCCGGACTGGTGCATCTACATCGAGGGCCACAAGGAGCAGCGGCCCCCGCGGCGGGAGGGCGGACGGCCCCGGTCGGTAAGCGTCCTCGACCGCTTCGACATCGACTACGCCCTCTGCATGTACTGCGGCATCTGCGTCGAGGTGTGCCCGTTCGACGCCCTGTTCTGGAGCCCCGAGTACGAGTACTCGGAGTTCCAGATCTCCCGGATGCTGCACGACAAGGTGAAGCTCGGCGAGTGGATGGAGTCCGTCCCCGAGCCGGAGCCGCTCGAGACGGGCGCCGAGTCGGGGAAGCGCTGAGCGCACCATGTGGGAGCAGCAGGTCGCCTTCTCGGTGCTCGCGCTCGCCATCGGGTCGGCCGCGATCGGCGTCGTGCGGTCCCGCAACGTCGTGCACGCGGCGCTGTTCCTCGTCGTGGTGCTCGCCGGCGCGGCCGCCATCTACATCCTGCTGGCGGCCGAGTTCACGGCCTGGGTGCAGGTGCTCATCTACATCGGCGCGGTCGTGATCCTGTTCCTCTTCGGGATCATGCTGACCCGGGCCCCGATGCGCGGCGAAGGGTCCCGGCTCGACAACGACCAGCGGTGGGCGGCGGTCGTCGTCAGCCTCTTCGTGCTCGGCGTGCTGATCGCGCTGCTCGTCGACGCCTTCGGCGGCCAGGACATCCACTTCAGCCACACGCTGGTCAACCTGGGCCGCACCGGCAGCGTGGGCCGCGACATCTTCCGGGTCTACGTGGTGCCGTTCGAGGTCGTGTCGATGCTGCTGCTGGCCGCCCTCGTGGGCGCGGTCGTGCTGGCGAGGAAGGACTGAGGTGGAGCTCAACGAGTTCCTGATCCTCTCCGCCTTCCTGTTCTGCACCGGCATCTACGGCGTCCTGGCGCGCCGCAACGGCGTGCTCGTGCTCATGAGCGTCGAGCTGATGCTCAACGCGGTGAACATCAACCTGGTCGCGTTCTCGGCGTTCACGAAGAACGTCAGCGGCCAGGTGTTCGCGCTCTTCGTCATCACGATCGCCGCCGCAGAGGTTGGGGTGGGCCTGGCGATCGTGCTGCTCATCTACCGGAACCTGCACAGCCCCGACCTCGACGAAGTTGACCAGCTGAAGGGCTGACTGCACCGTGCTTCAGAACGCCTGGCTCGTCCCGTCGCTGCCCGCGGCCGCCTTCCTCGTCATCCTCCTCTTCGGGAAGCGGGCCGGGAAGAGCGCGGCCTGGTGGGGCATCACCGCGGTGGCGGCGTCGTTCGTCGCCTCCTGCGTCGCCGCCGTGCAGTGGGTTCAGCGGGTCGACGACGCCACCGGGACGAGCAACGGCCTCGCCGCCTTCACGAAGGGCGTCGTCACCACCAACGACGTGCACCACGTCGTGAAGCCGGTCACCGAATCGGTCACCTGGTGGCAGAACGGGGCCGTGAAGTTCGGGGTCGGCACCTACGTCGACGGCCTGACCGTGCTGATGCTCGTCGTCGTCACGCTGGTGTCGCTGCTGGTCCAGATCTACTCGGTCGCCTACATGCGCGGCGACCGGCGGTTCACCTGGTACTTCGCGGCGCTGTCGCTCTTCACCGCGTCGATGCTGACGCTGGTCGTGGCCGAGAACACCATCCAGCTGCTCGTGGGCTGGGAGCTGGTCGGGCTCTGCTCGTTCATGCTCATCGGTCACTGGTGGGAGGAGCCCGAGAACAGCCGGGCCGCCATCAAGGCCTTCCTCACCACCCGCACCGGCGACATCGGCCTGATGATCGGGATCATCGTCTTGTTCTTCACCGTCGGCTCGTTCGGCGTCGGCGCCACCAACCTCTACGCCACCGGTGCCGGCGCCCACCACGACCTCCTCCTCGCCGCCGCGGTGTGCCTGATGGTCGGCATCATCGGGAAGTCGGGTCAGTTCCCGCTCCATACCTGGCTGCCCGACGCGATGGCGGGCCCGACGCCGGTGTCGGCGCTCATCCACGCCGCCACGATGGTGGTCGCGGGCGTGTTCCTCGGCGCCCGCCTCTACCCGGTCTTCTTCAACGGGTTCTCGATCGCCAGCGGCGGCGTGAACTTCATGGCGCTCATCGGCGGGGTCACGATCGTGATCGGCGCCGTGCTCGCCTTCGTCCAGCACGACATCAAGAAGGTCCTCGCCTACTCGACGATCAGCCAGCTCGGCTACATGGTGATGGCCCTCGGCGTCGGCGCCTGGTCGGCGGCCGTGTTCCACCTCTTCACGCACGCCTTCTTCAAGGCGCTCCTGTTCCTCGGGGCGGGCTCGGTCAGCCACTCCGCGGGCCACACCTTCGACATGCGCGAGATGGGCGGCCTCCGCAAGCCGATGCCGATCACGTTCTGGACGTTCCTGATCGGGTCCGCCGCCCTGGCCGGGATCTTCCCGCTGGCCGGCTTCTGGTCGAAGGACGAGATCCTCGTGAACGCGGGCGCCAACGGCTTCGACGCCTTCCTCATCGTCGGGCTCATCGGGGCGTTCCTCACCGCCGCCTACATGACCCGGGCCGTGTGGCTCACCTTCTTCGGCGAGTTCCGGGGCCACGGGCACCCCCACGAATCCGAGCGGCTGATCACGGGCCCCCTCGTCGTCCTCGGCGCGCTGTCGGTCGGCGCCGGCGTCATCAACGCGGCGCCGCTCGGACTCGAGAAGATCAAGGACTGGATCGAGCCGACGTTCGCGTTCCCGGTCGTCGGGCACGCCGCCTTCGACTACCCGAAGGCGGTCCTCTCGGTCGGCATCGCCGTCGTCGCGATCGGTGTGGCCGCGTACTACTGGTACCGGAACGCGGAGCGGCCGCTGCTGTCCGGCCTCACCCAGCGCAGCCCCCTGGCCCGGGCCGGCTACCGGTTCCTCGTGAACAAGTACTACCTCGACGACCTCTACGAGAAGGTCATTGTCGGGGGCATCCAGGGCGCGGTCGCGCGCGCCACCTACTGGTTCGACCAGCACGTCATCGACGGCGTCGTGAACGGCCTCGGGCGGGGCACCACCCAGCTGGCCCACTACACCTACGACATCGTCGACCAGCGGCTCGTCGACGGCGCCGTCAACGAGCTCGCGCACGAGGCCGACCAGGCCGGCGCCGAGCTCCGACGCGTGCAGTCCGGGCGCGTGCAGCGGTACGCGCTCTTGCTCTTCGGCGGGGTCGGGATCCTCTCGCTCGCCCTGTTCCTGACCAACACCATCTGAAGCGAGGTACCGAGAAGCCATGCAGTGGTTCGACGACTCGGCCCTGACCCTGGCCGCGTTCATCCCGCTGGTCGGGCTGGCGCTGGTGCTGCTCATCCCGGGGGCGAAGGAGCAGGCGATCAAGGTCACCGCGCTCGTGGCGTCGGTCGCCGCGGCCCTGGTCGGGGTCGGGATCCTGGCCGACTTCGACTACAGCCACGCCGGGCGGCTGCAGTTCACGATCGACAAGCCGTGGATCTCGGTCATCAAGGCCCGGTACCACATGGGCATCGACGGGATCGCGCTGCCGCTGCTCATCCTCTCGATGCTGATGGTGGTCGCCTGCGTCATCTACTCCTGGAACCACTTTCCCGAGCCGCACAGCCCGAAGGGCTTCCTCGCCCTCATCCTGCTGCTCGAGGTGGGGATGAACGGGACCTTCATCGCCCAGGACCTGATCCTGTTCTTCGTGTTCTTCGAGCTCGTCCTGCTCCCGATGTTCTTCATGATCGGCGTGTGGGGCGGCCCGAACCGGCAGTACGCGGCGATCAAGTTCTTCCTGTTCACCCTGTTCGGCTCCGCGCTCATGCTGGTGAGCTTCCTCGCCATCTTCTTCCTCTCGAAGCACCAGACCTTCCAGATGAACGAGCTCGCGCAGCTGGGCGGAGCCGGCATCGCCCACGGCACCCAGGTGCTCGTGTTCGGCGGCCTGTTCCTCGGCTTCGCGATCAAGGTCCCGATGTTCCCGTTCCACACCTGGCTACCCGACGCCCACACCGAGGCGCCGACGGTCGGCTCGGTGCTTCTGGCCGCGATCCTGCTGAAGCTCGGCACGTACGGGTTCATCCGCATCGCGCTGCCGATCCTGCCCAGCGCGGCCCGGACCTGGGCCCCGTACATCGGGCTGCTGGCCGTCATCGGGATCATCTACGGCGCGCTCTGCTGTCTCGCCCAACGTGACATGAAACGCCTCATCGCGTTCTCGTCGGTGGCGCACATGGGCTTCGTCATGCTCGGCATCGCGACCCTGACCAGCTTCGGCCTGAACGCGGCCGTGTTCGGCATGGTCGCCCACGGCCTCATCACCGGGATGCTGTTCTTCATCGCCGGCTCGGTGCAGGAGCGCTACGGGACCCGCGAGATGCGAAGACTGGGCGGGATGCTCACCCAGATCCCGCGCCTCGGGTGGATCCTCGGCTTCTGCGTCATGGCCTCGCTCGGCCTGCCGGGCCTGGCCGGATTCTGGGGCGAGTTCCCGGCGATCCTGTCGGCGTACAGCCCGGCCCGGCTCGCCCCCGGCCTCCTGAACGGCGACCACCTGCTGACCTTCCGCATCTTCATGGTCGTCGCCGCCATCGGCACCGTGCTGGCGGCCGGCTACCTGCTCTCCATGTACCAGCGGGTCGCCTTCGGCTCCGTCGGCGCCGAGTTCGAGTCCGCGCACGTCCACGACGTCCACGTGCCGGAGTGGGTGGCGTGGACGCCGCTGCTGCTGCTCATCACGGCCCTCGGCGTCTACCCGAACCTGCTGTTCCACATGAGCAACGGCGCGGTCACGAACGTCAGCCGGATCTTCGGCGGCTAGCGCGTGAACCCGTCCATCGACTTCCACGCCCTGGCGCCGGAGATCGTCCTCACGGCGACGATCGTCATCGTGCTGCTCGTCGACCTCTTCACCGAGGACCCCAAGCTGCCGGCCCGGCTGGCCACGTTCGGGCTCCTCGGCTCGCTGATCCCGGTGCTCACGCTGGCGGTGGACGGCTCGACCCGGTCCCTGTTCGGCGGCGCGTTCGTCGTCGACCCCTACTCGCTCGTGCTCACCGGCTTCTTCCTCATCGCCGGCTACGTGACGCTGCTGGTGTCGTTCGACTACATCGGGGAGGGCGACTACTACCAGGGCGAGTACTACGTCCTGCTCCTGACCTCGGTGCTCGGCATGATCGCCATCGCGTCGGCGCGGGACCTGGTCTCGATCTTCGTGGCCC
>CALEYV010000038.1 GCA_937927875.1 uncultured Actinomycetes bacterium
GCACCGAGGTGGCGGTCGGGCAGCCACACACGCACGAGCACGTGCGCCGCGTCAGCCGGCTCAGGAGCCGCGGGCGCGTCCACGAGCCGTCACCATACGACCCGATGTAGGCACGCTTCTGCGTCGGGCGTGTGACGGCCTCGTAAACTGATGTCGTGGGGGAGCGCATCGGCGTGCTGGGCGGCACGTTCGATCCGGTGCACGTCGGGCACGTTGTCGCCGCCACCGAGGCCCGCTGGTCCCTCCGCCTCGACGTGGTGCTGCTCGTCGTCGCCGGTGACCCGTGGCAGAAGCGCGGGCACGTCGTCGCCGCCGCGGAGGACCGGCTGGCGCTGGCGCGCGCGGCGGTCGAAGACGTCGACGGGGTCGAGGCCTCGAGCGTCGAGGTCGACCGCGCCGCGCCGTCGGTCACCGCCGACACCCTCGAGGAGCTCGCCGCGCCCGGCCGCGAGTTCTTCCTGCTGCTCGGCGCGGACGCAGTCGCGAACATGCCCACGTGGCGGCGGCTCGAGGAGACGCGCGACCTCGCCACGATCGTCGTCATCGAGCGGGCCGGCGACGCCCACGCCGAGCCGCCGGGCGCCGGCTGGCGGTTCGAGCGGCTGTCGATCCCGCGCCTCGACGTCTCGTCGAGCGACGTGCGGGCCCGGCTGGCGGCCGGACGGCCGGTCGACGGGCTCGTCCCGCCGGCGGTGGTGCGGGAGATCCGAGCACGCCGGCTCTACACTGACGACTAATGCCCCTGGCGTCCCGCCCGCTCCTGTCGAAGGCCGGGACCGCCTCTTGACGAAGACCGATCCCGTCACCCTGGCGCGGGCGTCGATGGCGGCCCGGGTCGCGGCTGACAAGCAGGGCACCGACATCGTGGTGCTCGGGGTCGGCGAGATCATCGCCATCGTCGACTGCTTCGTGCTCGTCAGCGCGTCGAACACCCGGCAGGTCCGAACCATCGTCGACGAGGTCCGGCACGCGTTGGCCGACGACGGTCCGCCCATCGGGGTCGAGGGTCTCGACGACGCGACCTGGGTGCTGCTCGACTTCGGCGACGTGGCGATCCACGTGTTCCTCGAGGAGACGCGCCGCTACTACGACCTCGACCGGCTCTGGGCCGACGCCACCCGCCTCGACTGGGGCGCCGAGGCCTCGGTCGGCGCCGAGCGTCGCTAGCGCGCGCCGCCGGCCTCGGCGCCGGTCTCGTCGAGGAAGGGCCGGGTCTCGACGCCGCGGGCCGCCAGGCCCGCCTTCAGCTCGGCCACGCCGAGGTTGGCGAGCCGCGGCGAGTAGAGGATCGAGCTGATGATGGCGGCCTGCGCACCGCCGTCGGTGAGTCCGGCCGCGATGTCGTCGACCGTGCCCGCGCCACCGGAGGCGATGACCGGGATGTTCACCGCGTCGGCGACCGCTCGGGTCACGTCGAGGTCGTAGCCGCTCGCGGCGCCGTCCCGGTCGATGCTGTTGACGACGACCTCGCCCGCGCCGAGCGACTCGCCGCGCCGCACCCACTCGAGGGCGTCGAGCCCGGTGGCCTGGCGGGCACCGTCGATGAACACCTCGTACCCGCTCGGGATCCCCGCTCGACGGCCGACCTGCTTCACCTGGGTGCTGAGCACGATGCACTGCCGGCCGAACGCCTCCGCGCCGGCCCGGATGATCGTCGGGTCGCGCACCGCCATCGAATCGACGCTGATCTTCTCGGCACCCGCCTTCAGCACCTCGAACATGTCGTCGAGGGAGCGGATGCCGCCCCCGACCGTGAACGGGACGAACACGTGACCGGCGACGCGCCGGACCGTCTCGAGGTCGATCTTGCGGCGCTCGGCGCTGGCGGTGATGTCGTAGAAGACGATCTCGTCGATCTGGTCCGCGTACAGGCGCGCCGCGAGCTCCTCGGCCGGCGCGACGTCGATGTTGTCCTGGAACTGCTGCGCCTTCGTCACCCGACCCGCGATGACGTCGAAGCAGGCGATGAGCCGCTTGGTCAGCACCGGGGCTCCCAGCCCGCGAACCGCTCGAGGAGGCCGAGCCCGAGCGGGCCGCTCTTCTCGGCGTGGAACTGGGTCGCGACGATGTTGGCCCGGCCCGCCACCGAACAAAACGGCGACCCGTAGTCGGTCACCGCGAGCACGTCGTCCGGGTCGGCAGGGTCGCAGTGGTACGAGTTCACGAAGTAGCAGTGCGCCGGCGCCACGAGCCCGTCGGTGACCGGGTGGGCCCGGGTCGGCTCGACGGTGTTCCACCCGATCTGGGGCACCCGGACCGAGTCCGGGAAGCGCCGCACCACCCCGGGGATCCAGCCCAGCCCGTCGACGTCTCCCTCCTCCGAGTGCTCGAAGAGGATCTGGAGCCCGATGCAGATGCCGAGGAACGGCACCCGGTCGCTGAGCACCCGCTCGTGCAGGGCGTCGACCAGGTCGGCCTCGAACAGCGAGTCGAGGGTGGCCTTGGCTGCGCCGACGCCCGGGAGCACCAGCCGGTCGGCGGTCCGCAGCTCGGCCGGGCCGGCGACGAGCCGGTGCTCGAGGTCCAGGTGCGCGAGGGCGTACGACACGCTGGGCGCGTTGCCGGCCCGGTAGTCGATCACGCCGATCACGCGGCGAGTCTACGAACCGCCTGGTCGGGGCCGGCCCGGAAACCGCGGCGCGAGGACGGCGCTGCGTCGCGTCGCCGACCTTTACCGGTTCTTTATGCACTGCGTTGGGGGGTCAGCGCGCCGATGAGTAGCCTCGCCCGCAGTGGCTCCCCGCGAGCCCGCGATCGAAGTCGCGGGCCTCTCCAAGGACTTCGGCGACGTCCTCGCCGTCGACGACCTCAGCTTTCGCGTCGACCACGGCCAGGTGTGCGGGCTGCTCGGACCGAACGGCGCCGGCAAGACGACCACCCTCCGGGTGCTGGTCGGCTTGCTGCGCCCCAGCGCGGGCGGTGTCCGCCTCCTCGGCGTTCCGATGACGCCGAGCAACCCGGTGCTGGCGCGGGTCGGCACGATGATCGAGCACTCCGACTTCGTGCCGTTCCTCTCCGGGATGCGCAACCTCCGGATCCACTGGCAGGAGGCGGGCGCCAAGTGGTCGGACGCGAACGTCGACGAGGCGCTCGCGGTCGCCGGCCTCGGTGAGGCCATCAACCGCAAGGTGAAGACCTACTCGCAGGGCATGCGCCAGCGGCTCGGGATCGCCCGCGCGCTGCTCGGCCGGCCCGAGGTGCTCGTCCTCGACGAGCCGACGAATGGCCTCGACCCCGCCGAGATGCGCGAGATCCGCGACCTCATCCGCCGGCTGGCCGCCCGCGGTGCCACCGTCCTGCTGTCCTCCCACCTGCTCTCCGAGGTGGAGCAGGTGTGCAGCAACGTGGTCGTCATGGACCGCGGGAAGCTCGTGGCCGCGGGCACCATGGCCGAGCTCACCGCCGCCACCGGGTCGGCCTACTTCGGCGTCGACGACGTCGAGAAGGCCCGCCAGGTGCTCGCCACCCACGCCGGTGTGCGCACGGTGCGCCCGCAGCCGCCCGGGCTGCTCGTCGACCTCGACGCGGTGCCCCGCTCCGACCTGGTGGCGGCGCTCGTCGACGCCGACGTCGGCGTCGACACGGTCGAGTCGACCCACCGGCTCGAGGACGCGTTCCTCGGGCTCCTCGCCCACGAGGAGAGCTGATGGCGGCCCTGTTCCGCACCGAGATGACGAAGCAGTGGCGCCGGCCGCGCACCTACGTGGCGCTCGGCATCACGGTCGCGATCCCCGTCATCACGACGATCGCGATCAAGACGAACCCGCCGTCGAGTCCGAGCGGCGGCGGTGGGCTCGGCAACTTCGCGATCATCTCCCAAGCCACTGGGTTGTATCTGCCGGTGCTCGCCTTGCGATTCATGAGCCGGTTCCTGCTCGTGATCCTCGTCGCGTTGTTCGCCGGCGACGCGGTCGCCTCCGAGGCCAACTGGGGCAACCTGCGCAGCATGCTCACCCGGCCGGTGAGCCGGAGCCGGCTCCTGCTCGTGAAGCTGGAGTCGGCCGGGCTCATGGCCATCATCGCCACCGCGCTGATCGGCGTGACGGGCCTGATCGCGGGGACGATCGCCTTCGGGTGGCACCCCTTGAACCAGCAGACCGTCTCGGGGCTCCATCTCTTCCACATCCAGGCGAACGCGTTCCAGTCGACTAGCCAGCTGCTCGGCAACCTGGGGCTGGCCAGCGGCTACGTGCTGTGGAGCATCGTCGGGGTGGCGGCGCTGGCCTTCATGGTGTCGACGATGACCGACTCGCCGGCGGCGGCCGTGTTCGCCGGTGTCGGCCTCTACATCGTCTCGCAGATCCTCAACAACATCTCGAGCCTGGACCCGATCAGCTTCATCTTCCCCACCCACTACATGGACGCCTGGACGTCCCTCTTCGAGGGCTCGGGGCCGACCGGCGACATGCTGCGCGGCACGCTGCTGCAGATCCCGTACGTGGTCGTCTTCGGCACCTACGCGTGGTGGAGCTTCCGCCGCAAGGACGTGCTGTCGTAGCCGGGGACTGACGCGGCCGTCGGCCGGCCGAGGCCTCCTCGACCTGGGGGGTGTGGCCGGGAGCCGCCCGCCCGGCCGCGCCACCGATCTTGGCAGGCGCCGCCGACGCCCGTCCCCGATCGGGTTTCAGGAGCTCGGCCCCGACGACGATAGGAACCCCGTGGACGGGACGCCCTACCTGCTGCCGCGCCTCGGCGGTCTGCTCCGCCACGCCGCGCCGCGGGTGATCGAGGGCTTCGTCGCCCCGGTGGGCATCTTCCTCCTCGCGCTCCACTTCCTCAACGTCATGGGGGCGGTCGTGGTCGGGCTCGGCTTCGCGTACGCGGCGATCGCCTGGCGGCTCGTCGCCCGCCGACCCGTGCCGGGCGTCGTGCTGCTCGGGGCGGCCACCATCACCGCCCGCTCGGCGCTCGCGCTCGCTACCGGCAGCACCTTCCTCTACTTCCTCCAGCCGATGCTCGGGACGGCCCTGGTCGCCACCGCGTTCCTCGCCTCGGTGCTCACCGGCCGGCCCCTCGCCGCCCGGCTGGCTCGCGACTTCTGCCCCATCCCGGACCACGTCGCCTCGGCGGCGCCGATGCGGCGGTTCTTCGTGCAGATCACGCTGCTGTGGGCGGTCACCGAGCTCGTGATCGCCGCCGTCGCGATCACCCTGCTGCTGAGCCAGTCGGTGGGCGTGTTCGTCGTCACCCGCACCGTCTCGTCGCTGGTCATCACCGGGGTGGCGATCGGCGTGTCGGTGGGCTGGTTCCAGCGGACGATGGGCGACCACGTCGCCTTCGCGCCCCGAGCGGCCCGCACCGGCTGACCCGAGCCTCCGGTCGCCGACCGGCGCCGGCTACCGGTGACGGATCGGCACCCTCGGTCGGGGTCGGGACCCGTCGGGCCGGGGCAGGCCGAGCCACGTCAGCGCCGCGATCACGGCCAGCACGGCCGCGCCCACCACCACCGCGATCCGGAACCCGCTCGTGAACGCGGCCTCGGCGACCGACCGCAGCCGGGACGCCACGTCGGGCCGGGAGACCTGACGCGCGACCCGAACCGCGTCGCCGACGCCGTCCCGGGCCGTCGCCGCCTCGGCCCGGGTCAGGCCGGGCACGCGCGAGAGCCGGTCGGAGTACCGGATGGCGAGGACGGTCCCCAGCACCGCGATGCCGAACGCAGTGCCGAACTCCCGGGTCACGTCGTTCATCACCGAGCCGACGCCGGCTTGCTCGGGCGGGAGACCCGAGACGAGCAGCGTCGTGGCGGGCGTCGTCACCGAGCCCATCCCGAGGCCGATCGCCAGCAGCGCGACGAGCACCACTGCGGTGGTGGCGCCGCCCCCGACGCCGAGGAGGCACAGCACGCCGCCGGCCGAGAAGAGGAGCGCAACCGCGATCACGTTCCGCTCCCCGACGCGCGCCGAGACCCGGGGGATCAGCGGGGCGCTGATGCTCCACGTCACCGAGATGACGGCGAGGACCAGGCCGACGGTGAGCACCGACTGACCCCGCACGAACTGCAGGTACTGCGGCAGCAGGAACAGCAGGCCCCAGACGGTCCAGAACCCGAACGTGATCACCAGTGCCGGCACCCGGAAGGTCGGGTTCCGGAACAGCCGAACGTCGAGCATCGGGTGGTCGACCCGCAGCTCCCAGGCGACGAACGCGGTCCCCGCAACGAGGGCGAGCGCGATGGCGCCGAGCACCGGGCCGCCGAGCCAGCCCGCGTCGGGGGCGTCGATGAACGCGAAGACCATGGCCGCGATGGCGACGATCGACAATGCGGCGCCGACGAGGTCGAGGCGCAGGCGCTCCGGGTCGCGTGACTCGGGGACGAGCTTGGCGCCCGCGATGAGCGCCACGACGACGACCGGCACGTTGACGAGCATCACCGAGCCCCACCAGAAGTGGGTGAGGAGGATCCCGCCGATCGGCGGTCCGAGGATGAACCCGAGGCCGCCGACGCCCGACCAGATCCCGATCGCCTGCTGGCGCTCCTCGGGCGGGAACACGGTGGTGACGATCGACAGCGTTCCCGGCATCAGCATGGCGGCGCCGACGCCCATGCCGGCCCGGGCCGCGATGAGCGGGCCGGGGGAGTGGGCCAGCGCGCCGAGCCCGGCCGCGAGCCCGAACACGACGAGGCCGATGTCCAGCAGCCGCTTGCGACCGAACCGATCGCTGATCGCGCCCATCGTGATGACGAGGCCCGCGAACACGACGCCGTAGACGGCGAAGATCCACTGCAGCTGGTCGGGATCGGCGTGCAGGGCGCGGACGATGTCGGGGATGGCGACGTTCAGGATCGTGATGGCCATCCCGACGAGCATCAGCGAGATGCACAGCACGGCCAGCGTCCAGTACCGGCGCGCGTACAGCGGCGATGTGGTCGCGGTCACTGCGAGTCGCGGGCCGAGCGGGCGGGCGCCCGGTCAGCCGGCTCGCTGGTAGCGGGCGGCCGGGGTGCCGGGCGGGTTGGCCACGCCCGGCTTGGCGTCCGGGTTCGCGACGCACACCTCGCACTCGAGCCCGTCGGGATCGCGGAAGAAGACGCTCAGGATCGGGCCGAAGTCGGTGACGAAGTCGTCGGCCGCGCCGCGGGCCATGAGGCGGTCGCGGATGGTCTCGAACGCGTCGAGCGAGGCCGCCTGCAGCGCCAGGTGGTCGATGCGGCCCCGCCCGAACATCGGGGTCTGGCGGTCCGCCTCGGTGTTCCCGTCGATCTCGAACACATTGAGCTCGGCCGTCGGCCCGATGTCGACGATCGACAGCCGCACCGAGGCCGGCGCGTCCCCGCCCTCCGGTCCGTCGCGGCGCACGGTGGCGTCGAAGACCTCCTCGTAGAAGCGGTGCAGCCGCCCGGTGTCCTTCGTGAGCACGGCCACGTGGTTGTACCCGTTCAGCAGCATCGCTCACGACCTCCCGCAGGCTCGGCGACGCGGTACGGGAACTCTACGGGCGCCGTCGTCCGATGCGGCCGGTGCGCCAGCGGCGGTCTCCCGGACCGGACCGGCGGGCCCGACGGGCTCAGCGAGGCGCGGTGGTCTCGGCGAGCCGGCGTTGGAGGTAGCGGCGCTCGGCGTCGCTGGTGGCCAGGTCGATGGCCTGACGGTAGGCGTCGGCGGCCTCGGCGTGGCGCTCGAGCCGGCGGAGCAGGTCCGCGCGCGTCGCCGGCAGCAAGCGGTATCCGCCCAGCGCGCCCGAGCTCTCGAGCGCCTCGACGACCCGAAGGCCCGCTGCGGGACCCTCGGCCATGGCGACGGCCACCGCCCGGTTCAGCTCGACGACCGGTGACGGAACCATGCGGACCAGCTCACGGTAGAGCGCCGCGATCTGCGTCCAGTCGGTGGCCGACGGCGCGTCCGCGCTCGCGTGACAGGCCGCGATCGCGGCCTGCACCTGGTACGGCCCGGGCTCGCCGCGGCGCAGCGCGCCGTCGAGGATCCGAACCCCCTCGTCGATGGCGGCGCGGTCCCAGCGGCTGCGGTCCTGCTCCTCGAGCGGGACCAGGTCCCCGGCTTCGTCGACGCAGGCGGCGCGGCGCGCGTCGTGGAGGAGCATGAGCGCGACCAGTCCGAGCACCTCGGGCTCGTCGGGCATCAGTCGAGCCAGGGTGCGGGCCAGCAGCAGCGCCTCGGCGCACAGGGCCTGGCGCACCAGGTCCTCGCCGGCGCTGGCGGCGTAGCCCTCGTTGAAGAGCAGGTACAGCACCGCCAGCACGGCGGCGGTGCGCTCCGGCAGCTGGTGGGCCGGCGGCACCCGGTACGGGATCCCGGCGTTGCGGATCTTGCGCTTGGCCCGCACCAGCCGCTGGGCCATGGTCGGCTCAGGGACGAGGAACGCGCGGGCGATCTCGGCGGTCGTGAGGCCGGTGAGGGTCCGCAGCGTCAGCGCGACCTGGGCCTCGACCGCCAGCGCCGGGTGGCAGCAGGTGAAGATCAGCCGCAGCCGGTCGTCCTCGACGCCGGACTCGTCACGCGCCCCCGCGTCGTCGGGTCCCGACAGCACGGCCACCTCCTGCAGCTTGGCGGCGCCCGCGGTGGCGCGCCGCAGCCGATCCAGCGCGCCGTTGCGCGCCGTCGTCGTGAGCCAGGCGCCGGGGTTGCGCGGGACGCCGTCGCGCGGCCACCGCTCCAGTGCCCGCGCGAAGGCGTCCTGCGCGCATTCCTCGGCGACGTCCCAGTCGCCGGTCACCCGGATCAGCGTCGCGACGACGCGACCCCAGTCGTCGCGAAAGGCCCGGGCGACGGCGGCCTCGACGTCCCCCGCTACATCTCCCAGATCGGCCTCACCTCGACGGAGCCGGTGCGGGCACCGGGGATCTTCGACGCCACGTTGATGGCCTCGTCGAGATCCTTGCACTCGGTGAGGAAGAAGCCGCCGATCTGCTCCTTCGTCTCGGCGAAGGGGCCGTCGGACGTCAGCACCTCGCCGTCGCGCACCCGGACCGTGGTGGCGTCGGTCGTCGGCCGGAGACGCTCACCGCCCTGGAGCACACCTCGCTTGCCCATCTCCTCGGTGAACTGCCCGTACTCGGCGAGGACGGCGTCATCACCGCTCTCGAGCGACTGCTCGTCGGTGCAGATCAACATCGCGTACCGCATTGGGTTCCTCCTTCGGATGGTTTCCACCCCTACGACGAACGGGACCCGCCGGAATCGACCGGTACCTCGGATCCCGGGCTGCGGCCCGGGGTCGGGTTTCGTCGCGGTGGCCCGGAGCCCCGGGCTCGAGGGTTGAGTACCGCCTACTCAGGCCAACGGGACGACGCTCCTCCACACTGCGGGCGACGCATCCGACCAGGAGGATTCTGATGAGCGACGACCCTGCCTTCGCGGCCATCGAGGGCGTGGACCTCGACAGCTACGCCAAGGCGACCGCGGCCATTGCGAAGGCCGGTGTGTCCTCGGCCGAGGACGCGGCGAAGGTCGCCGAGGGCACCGGGATCCCGGCCGGCAAGTGGCCGGCGGTCAGCGACGGGTGGGTGGCACGCATGCGGGAGAGCATGGCCGTGCGCACCCAGTTCGGCACCCTCTACGGGAAGTACTGAGCCCGGGGGCGCGGGCGCGTCCCGCGACGTCAGCGGCCGGCTGCCGTCGCGGCCGGCTGCGCCGCGCCGTCAGCGTCCGGCGCCCGCGGGCCGGTCGGCCGGTCGCCGCGCAAGATCACCCGGTGCATGACTCGGTGGGCGGTGCCGTAGTCGTGGACGCCGTAGTGCATCGTGGCCCGGTTGTCCCAGAACGCGAACGAGCCCGGCTGCCAGCGGTACCGGCAGATGAGCTCGGGCTGGGTCGCGTGCTTGTAGAGCAGCCGGAGCAGGTCGGTCGACTGGGGGGCGTTGAAGCCCTTGATCCCGACCGTGAACCCGGGATTCACGAACAGCGCGTTGCGGCCCGTCTCGGGGTGACGGCGGACCACCGGATGCTCCACCGGGACCAGCTTCTTCACCGGCTTGCCGTCCCATTCCTTGCCGTCACCGGCCTCCGCCGCGGCCGCGTAGTCCTCGGCGTAGTGGTAGGCGCTCAGCTCGTCGCAAAGTCGGCGCAGCGGCTCGGCGAGCGTCTCGTAGGCGAGCCGCATGTTGGCCCACATGGTGTCGCCCCCGGCCGACGGGAGCTGGACGGCGTACAGCATCGAGGCCATCGGCGGACGGGACATGAACGTGATGTCGGTGTGCCAGAAGTCGGTCTGGCCGTACGCGCTGTCGACGGGCAGGACCCGGGGCTCGTCCTTCAGCGGCGGCTCGATCGGATGCGCGGTGGTGACCTCCCCGAAGCGGCTCGCGACGGCGATCTGCTCGTCCGCGGTGAGCTGCTGGTCGGGGAAGAACAGCACGAGGTGCTCGAGCCAGGCGGCGCGCAGGGCGGCGATCACGTCGTCGTCGAGGTCGTCCGAGAGATCGACGCCGACCACCTCGGCGCCGAGGGCACCACTCATCGGGCGGACGTCGAGTGCCGCGCCGCTGGTCATCCTCGGGCCACCTCCGTGCAGCCGTGCTCTCCCTCAGTACACCCCAGGCCATGGTGCTGAGCAAACAGGTCGGTGAGGCCGACCAGACCGAACAAAT
This sequence comes from uncultured Actinomycetes bacterium, assembly GCA_937927875.1. Classification (GTDB taxonomy): domain Bacteria; phylum Actinomycetota; class Acidimicrobiia; order IMCC26256; family PALSA-555; genus PALSA-555. The sequence continues at coordinate 10,550 of CALEYV010000038.1, forward strand.
CCATCGCCGTCGGCCGGCCGCTCCTGACACAGTGCACCCGTGCCCGAGGTCCACTTCGACGAACGCATCGCGAAGCGGATGGAGGTCTACTGGCCGGAGCTGTTCGAGCCCGCCGTCGTGGAGCCTGCCGTGCGGTTCCTCGCCGAGCTGGCCGGAAGCGGTCTCGCGCTGGAGTTCGGGGTCGGAACCGGGCGGCTGGCCCTGCCGCTCAGCGAGCGAGGCGTCCGCGTCCACGGCATCGAGCTCTCGCCGGCCATGGTCGAGCAGCTCCGCACGAAGCCGGGCTCCGACGCGATCGGTGTCACCATCGGCGACTTCGCGACCACCCCGGTCAGCGACCGGTGCTCGCTCGTCTACCTGGTGCGCAACACGATCACGAACCTGGTCACCCAGGACGCGCAGGTGGCGTGCTTCCGCAACGCCGCCGCCCATCTCGAGCCGGGCGGGCGCTTCGTGATCGAGTGCTACGTCCCGAGGCTGCAGCACCTTCCGCCGGGGGAGACCTTCTGTGTGTTCACGAGAACCCCCGCGCACCTCGGCGTCGAGGAGTACGACGTGGCGACGCAGATCGCGCACTCGCACCACTACTGGATGATCGACGGCCGGCTGGAGACGTACTCGACGCCCCACCGGTACGTCTGGCCGTCGGAGCTCGACCTCATGGCACGGCTCGCCGCCCTGCGCCGGCGCGAGCGCTGGAGCGACTGGAACCGTGGGCCGTTCGCCAGCGACAGCCCGAGCCACGTCTCGGTGTGGGAGAAGACCGAGTAGCGATCGAGCGCCCCGGTTCCCGAGCTGGAGGGCGGCGTAGGCTCCCGAACGTGGCGCTCTGGGACGACGAGCTCGAGGCCCTCCGACCCCAGTTCCGGGAGGAGGCCGCCGCGTTCGTCGCCTCGGTGCCGCGGCGCGGGGGCGATCCGTCGGCGTCGTCGGTCGAGGATCTCGTCGCCGCCCACCGGAGCTCCCAGCTCGGTGGCCCACCGTCGGACCGGGCGATCGACCGGACGATCACCGGACCGGCCGGCCCGATCCGCCTCCGGACGTTCACCCATGAGCAACCGGCCGGCGTGCTGCTGCACATCCACGGCGGCGCGTGGATGGCCGGCTCGACCGAGATGATGGATCTGCTGCACGAGATGATCGTCGACCAGTGCGGCGTCGCCGTGGTCAGCGTCGACTACCGCCTGGCCCCCGAGCATCCGTATCCGGCCGGCCCGGACGACTGCGAGGCCGCGGCGTGCTGGCTGGTCGAGCACGCCGCCGACGAGTTCGGCTCGGACCGACTCCTCATCGGCGGTGAGTCGGCGGGCGCGCATCTCGCGGCCGTCACCTTGGTCCGCATGCGAGACAAGCACGAGGCCGCCGATCGGTTCCTTGGCGCCAACCTGGTCTTCGGCGCCTACGACCTCTCCCGCACACCGAGCCAGCGAGGCGTCGGCGTCGCGCCCGGTACCGACATCCTCGACGGCTCCGGCGTCCCGCTCGATCTCTTCCTTCCCGGCCGGTCACCCGAGCAGCGCCGCGACCCCGACGTCTCGCCGCTCTACGCCGACCTTCGCGACCTGCCTGCCGCCCTGTTCTCCGTGGGTACCAACGACCATCTCCTCGACGACACCCTCTTCATGGCGGCCCGCTGGGAGTGCGCCGGCAACCGGACCCAGCTGCTCGTGTACCCGGACACTCCGCATGGATGCATCGCCCTGCCGTCGGTCGCGGCGCACTTCTTCCCGCGCCTCTTCGGGTTTCTGCGCGGGTGCCTCGACCGCGATCTGGCGCCGAAGCCGGCGCGCGGAGCTCAGCTCGTGGAGTCCTAAACGCGGCACGGACCTCGGACCGTGGTGCCGCACCACGGTCGCTGGCTCTCAGCGGGACCGGGCTGGTGCCGAGGTCAGTGTTGCCGCCACGCGTCGTCGTCGGCGATCAACGTCGTGACGTCGCGCGGGAGGTGGTCATCGACGAGGTCGGCGAGCGTGACGTGCTCGAGGACGGATCGCATGCTGGCGCGGAGTGCCACCCAGACCGCTGGGACCGACGACGCCGCGCCGGTGTAGCTGAGCTCGTCGGGGCGCACGTCGCGCACGGCCGCGAGCGGTCCGTCGACGGCCCGGAGGATGTCAGCGAGGGTGATGTCGGCGGCCGGACGGGCGAGCGTCGAGCCGCCGTCGGCACCCCGCTGGGTCCGCACCAATCCCCGCCGACGCAGGTCAGCGAGGATGTTGTCGAGGAAGTGCCGGGGGATCGCCTGGGCGGCCGCCAGGTCGTCGGCCTTCACCAGCCCTCGGGCGACCGCGAGCTCGGCCGCGGCTCGAACGGCGTAGTCCGCCTTCGCCGAGATCCTCATCACACCCCTCCCGCAGAGGCTCCCGCCGCTTCCGAGCTGACTGGCACGCCGGCCTCAGGGACTGGCTTGCATGGCCCTCCCCAAAAGGTTACCTTGTCGATTAAATCGGTGGATTTAGTCGTATATAGCGGGAGGAACCGTTGTTCGGCCATTTTCGACGTGGGCCGGCCGCAGCGCTGGTCGTCACGCTGGTCGTCGGTCTCGCCGGGCTTCTAGCCTCGGCGGGTCCGGCGGGCAGCTCGGTCCGCCAGCGCGACCCCAGCGGCACGCTGACGCTCGGCTACTTCGACAACGTCACCCACGCTCCGGCGCTGGTCGGACTCCAAGGAGGCCTGTTCGCCAGCGCGCTCGGGCCGAACGTCCAGCTCAAGACCCAGATCTTCAACGCCGGCCCGGCCGAGGTGCAGGCGATCCTGACGGGCTCGATCGACGCCGGCTACATCGGCCCGAACCCGACGGTCACCGCGTTCGAGCAGTCCCACGGCGCGGTCACGGTGATCTCGGGGGCGGCCTCGGGCGGCGCCTTCCTCGTGGTGAAGCCGGACATCAACAGCGTCAAGGACCTGAAGGGCAAGACCGTCGCCTCACCGCAGCTGGGGAACACCCAGGACGTCGCCCTGCGGGCTTACCTGAAGAAGAACGGCCTCAAGACCGATACCGCCGGTGGCGGTGACGTTTCCATCCGACCTCAGGACAACGCGGTGACGCTCCAGGCGTTCCAGCAGAGCCTGATCCAAGGTGCGTGGGTGCCCGAGCCGTGGGCGACACGGCTGGTCAAGGAGGGCGGCGGGAAGATCCTGGTGGACGAGCGCACGCTCTGGCCGAAGGGCCGGTACGTGACGACGGACCTCATCGTTCGCACCGACTACCTGAGGTCGCACCCCGACATCGTGCAGCGCCTGCTCGAAGGTCAGGTGGCCGCGGTCGACCTCATCACCAAGGATTCAGCACGCGCGCAGCAGCTCGTGGCGCAGCGCATCCAAACTGACGCCGGCAAGCCCCTCGCGGCCAGCCTCATCGCCGCGTCGTTCGCCGACATCGTGTTCACCAACGATCCCATCGCCTCGTCGCTCGTCGCTTCGGCGAAGACTGCGGTCGACCTGCACCTGCCGGGGGCGGTGCTCATCAAGAACAGCGACCTCAGTCGGCTGTACAGCCTGAAGCTGCTCAACACCGTGCTCGCGGCCAAGCACGAGCCGACCGTGAGCGCGTTCTGAGATGATCGGCGCCTCGCGCCGACCTGCAGCGGCCGCGCCGACGCCGGCGCCGGTCCCTCCCCCCGGGATCGGTGTCGGCGGGGGCGCGCTCGTCCGCATCACCGAGGCCTCCAAGGTCTATGGCGACACGGCCAACGCCGTGCACGCGCTCGACCGGATCAACCTCGAGGTCGGCGCCGGCGAGTTCGTCTGCCTGCTGGGCGCGTCGGGATGCGGCAAGAGCACCCTGCTCAACCTCGTCGCCGGGCTCGACCGCCCGACCGCCGGGTCCGTGGACGTCGCGGGTCGAACCAGCCTCATGTTCCAGGAGGCGGCGCTGTTCCCATGGCTCACCGCGGCCGGCAACGTCGAGCTGGCCTTGCAGCTCGACGGCATGGCCCGGCGCAAGCGGCGGGCACGGGCCCGGGCGCTGCTGGCGATGGTCAACCTCGAGGAGTTCGGGCGTAAGCGTCCCCACGAGCTCTCCGGCGGAATGCGGCAGCGGGTGGCGCTCGCCCGGGCGCTCGCGCAGCAGGTCGATGTGCTGCTCATGGACGAGCCGTTCGGGGCCCTCGACGCGATGACCCGGGACGTGCTCCACGACGAGGTCGAGCGGATCTGGCGCGAGACCGGTGTCGGCGTGCTGTTCGTCACGCACAACGTGCGCGAAGCGGTGCGACTCGGGGATCGCGTGGTGATGCTGTCGAGCCGGCCCGGCACGGTGATCGCCGAGTTTCCCGTCGACATCAGCCGTCCGCGCCGCATCGATTCGCCTGAGGTGGCGACCCTCGCGGCCGACATCACCGACCAGCTCCGGGAGGAGGTGATGCGACATGGCGCGCACTGAGCCCACCGCCGACGCCGCGCGCATCGACGCGTCCCTCTCGGGTCTCGACGCCCTGGAGGTGCCCGTCGCGCGGCGCCGCAGTCTCGGCGCAAGGCTCTGGTCCAACCTGTGGCCGAAGCTCGTGGCGGCGGGGCTCTTCCTGCTGATCTGGCAGGCTGTCGTCTGGACGGGTTGGAAGCCGAACTACCTGCTCCCGGGACCAGTCCAAGTGTTCGAGAACCTGGGCAACAACCTCGACACGCTCGCGACCGCCGCCGGCAACACACTCTGGCGGGCCCTGCAGGGCTTCGGGCTCGCGGCGGTCATCGGCACGGTCATCGGGGCCGGCGTCGCACGGGTGCGAGTGCTCCGCGCCGGTGTCGGATCGATGATCACCGGACTCCAAACCATGCCGTCGATCGCGTGGTTCCCGCTCGCGATCTTGCTGTTCAAGCTCAGCGAGGGCGCCATCCTCTTCGTCGTGGTGCTCGGCGCCGCCCCGTCGATCGCCAACGGGCTCATCAACGGCATCGACAACATCCCGCCACTCCTGCTGCGAGCGGGACGGGTGCTCGGGGCCCGAGGAATCGCGGCCTTCCGCCTTGTGATTCTCCCCGCCGCCCTCCCCGCGTTCGTTGGCGGTCTCAAGCAGGGGTGGGCGTTCGCGTGGCGCAGCCTTCTCGCCGGCGAGCTCCTCGTGCTCATCTCCAGCAAGTACTCGCTCGGACAGCAGCTCGAGACCTCAAGCCAGTTCGCCGATGCTCGCGGCGTCATTGCCACCATGATCGTCATCTTCGTCGTCGGCGTGATCATCGACGCGCTGCTCTTCGGCTCCGCCGATCGCGCGATCCGACGCCGGTACGGCCTCATCGACGAGGGCGCAACCACCTGAGGGCCCAGCCCCCGTACCAGGTCGACCGGTGGCATGGGGGTTCAGGCCGCCTGCTGCTGCCTGCCGTAGCGGAGGTACATCACACCGCTGCCGAACCGGTGTTCGTCCTGCAGCTCCAGCTGGACGCGGGCGTCGCTGAGGAATGCGGGCTTGCCGGCACCGACGAGCACCGGATACACGAGGAGGTGGCACTCATCGACCAGCCCGGCGTCGAACGCGTGCGCGGCGAGGGTCGACCCGCCGACCGTCAAGTCGCCCCCGGCAGACGTCTTCATGTCGCGGACCGCGTTGGGGTCGAAGCGGCGCTCGAGCCGCGTGTTGGCGGTCGAGACGGCGCCCAGCGTCGTGGAGTAGACGATCTTGTCGGCCGTTTGCCAGATGTTCGCGAAGTCGGCCGAGAGCTCCGACTGGGCGGCCAGGGTGGGGTCGGTCTCCCACAGGGCCATCGTCTCGTACAAGCGCCGTCCGTAGAGGTAGGTACCGACCGGTCGCACGAGGTCAGTGATGAAGGTGAAGACCTCGTCGCCGGGCGCGGTCCAGTCGAACCTGCCGTGCGCGTCCTCGATGTAGCCGTCGAGGGACACATTCGCCACGTAGATCAGCTTGGCCATGCCGCTCCTCAGGCGCCCGCGTGACGCTGCCGCTGACCGTCGCTTCGAGTAACCACGCAACGTACCGGACCGATTGAGATCGAATACGTGTCCTGACCAGCCTGAACGGGCTCGGAACGGAAGGCCAGTGGACCTGAGGGGACTCGAACCCCTGACTTCCTCCATGCCATGGAGGCGCTCTACCGGACTGAGCTACAGGCCCAGAAAGTTCGTCAACGGTACCAGTGAGGCCCGCGGCTCGGTGTTGGCGAACAATCGTTCGGGACCGCGCCGTCGGAACGTCACCGGGCGTCGTGATGGCGCGTCGCTACGCTCGCGACGACATGACGAAGACCTCCGCGCCGCGCGCACCCGACACGCCCATCCACCGCTACGACGCGCGCCTCGCCAACGAGCTGGAGGCGAAGTGGCAGGACTACTGGGAGCAGCACCGCACGTTCTGGACTCCCAACCCGAGCGGGCCGCTCAGCGACGGCTTCGACCGGGTCGCCGACGCGCCCCGGCTCTACGTGCTCGACATGTTCCCGTACCCGAGTGGCGCCGGCCTGCACGTCGGGCACCCGCTCGGCTACATCGGCACCGACGTGTACGCGCGCTACCAGCGCATGACGGGGCACAACGTGCTGCACGCGATGGGCTACGACGCCTTCGGGCTGCCGGCCGAGCAGTACGCGGTGCAGACCGGCCAGCACCCCCGGGTCACGACGGACCAGAACATCGCCAACATGCGCCGCCAGCTGCGGGCGCTCGGGCTCGGCCACGACCCCCGGCGGGGCGTCGCCACCACCGATCCGCACTACTACCGCTGGACCCAGTGGATCTTCCTCCGGCTGTTCGGCGCCTGGTACGACGACGACGCCGACCGGGCCCGCCCGATCGCCGCGCTCGAGGCTGCGTTCGAGTCGGGCGAGCGGGAGCCGGTGAGCGACGCCAACCCCGACCAGCGCGCCTGGCGCGACCTCGACGACCGGACCCGGCGCCGGGTCGTCGACTCGTACCGGCTCGCCTACCGGGAGGAGGCGCTCGTCAACTGGTGCCCCGCGCTCGGGACCGTGCTCGCCAACGAGGAGGTCAACGCCGAGGGCCGAAGTGAGCGCGGGAACCACCCCGTCTACAAGCGGCCGCTCGAGCAGTGGATGCTGCGAATCACGAAGTACGCCGAACGGCTGCTCGACGACCTGGACCTGATCGACTGGCCGGAGCCGATCAAGGTCATGCAGCGGAACTGGATCGGCCGCAGCACCGGGGCGACGATCCGGTTCCCGGTCCAGCGCCACGAGGGCCTGGACGTCGAGGTGTTCACCACCCGCCCCGACACCGTGTTCGGCGCCACCTACCTCGTGCTCGCGCCCGAGCATCCCCTCGTCGACGCGATCGTCCCGAGCGACTGGCCGGGCGCCGTGGTCGGCGACGAGGAGCCGGTCGTGCCGCCCGCGTGGCGAGGCGTGTTCGGCGCCGACGTCGAGCCGGGGGAGGCCATCGCCCGCTACCGCGCGTTCGTGGAGCGCCGCACCGAGCTGGAGCGCCAGGCCGAGGGCCGCGAGAAGACGGGCGTGTTCACCGGCGCCTTCGCCGAGAACCCGTCGACCGGGAGGCTGGTCCCGATCTTCGTCGCCGACTACGTCCTGATGGGCTACGGCACCGGGGCGATCATGGGCGTGCCGGGCCAGGACCAGCGGGACTGGGAGTTCGCCGAGACCTTCGAGCTGCCGATCGTGCGGACCGTGCAGCCACGGCCCGACTTCGACGGCCAGGCGTACCTCGGTGACGGCCCGGCGATCAACAGCGGGTTCCTGGACGGGCTCGGCGTCGACGACGCCAAGCGCACGATCATCGAGTGGCTCGAGGCGCAGGACGCCGGTGCGGAGACCGTCACCTACAAGCTGCGGGACTGGCTGTTCAGCCGCCAGCGCTACTGGGGCGAGCCGTTCCCGATCGTGTACGGCGAGGACGGGGAGCCGCGGGCGCTGCCGGCGTCGATGCTGCCGGTCGAGCTGCCGGAGCTCGACGACTTCGAGCCGGCCGCGGCCGAGGACGACGACGCCGACACCACGCCCGAGCCGCCGCTGGCCCGGGCCGAGCACTGGGTGGAGGTGGAGCTGGACCTGGGCGACGGCGTCCGCCGCTACCGCCGCGAGACGAACACCATGCCGCAGTGGGCAGGGTCGTGCTGGTACTACCTGCGGTACCTGGACCCGACGAACGAGAACCGGCCCGTCGACCCCGACGTCGAGCGGTACTGGATGGCCGGCGAGGGGGGCGGCGGCGTCGACCTGTACGTCGGCGGCGTCGAGCACGCGGTGCTGCACCTGCTCTACGCCCGCTTCTGGCACAAGGTCCTGTTCGACCTCGGCTCGGTGTCCACGGAGGAGCCGTTCCACCGCCTGTACAACCAGGGCTACATCCAGGCCCCGGCCTACCGGGACGCCCGCGGCTTCTACGTCGAGGCGTCCGAGGTCGAGCACCGGGGCGGCGAATACCGGTACCAGGGCGAGCCGGTCACGCCCGAGTTCGGGAAGATGGGCAAGAGCCTGAAGAACGTCGTGACGCCCGACGACGTGTACCGGGACTACGGGGCCGACACGCTGCGGCTCTACGAGATGTTCATGGGCCCGCTCGACGCCAGCCGGCCGTGGAGCACCACCGACATCATCGGGGTGCATCGCTTCCTGCAGCGGCTGTGGCGCAACGCGGTCGACGAGGAGACGGGCGCGGTGCGGGTCGGTGACGAGCCCGCCGACCCGGCCACCCGCCGGGTGCTGCACCGCACCATCGCCGCGGTGCGCTCCGACATGGCGGAGCTGAAGTTCAACACGGCCATCGCCCGCCTCTTCGAGCTCAACAACCAGCTCACCCAGGCGATCGGCGACTCGGGTCCGGCGCCCCGCGAGGTGCTCGAGCCGCTGGTGCTGCTGCTGGCGCCGCTGGCGCCGCACGTCGCCGAGGAGCTGTGGTCCCGGCTCGGCCACGACGAGTCGCTGGCGTACACGGCGTTCCCCGAGGCCGACCCGGCCGAGCTCGTCGAGGACACCGTCGAGGTCGTGGTGCAGGTCGACGCCAAGCCCCGGGCGCACATCGTCGTCGCGGCCGACGCCGACGCCGAGACCATCGAGGCCGAGGCGCGGGCCGAGCCCAAGGTGGCGGCGCTGCTCGACGGGCACGACGTCCGGCGCGTGCACGTGGTGCCCGGCCGCATCGTGAACTTCGTGCTTGGCTGATACCTTCGACCCGCTTCCCCGCGCGCTTCCTCCGGTCCGTTTCCCGACCCCGGAGGTCGCCGTGCTCCACGAGCCGCCCCCCTCGGATCCCGCGCCGCCCGGCGCGCTCGACGAGACCGAGGAACCCGATCCCCAGTTCTGGGGCCGAGCGCCGGCCCCGCGGCCGCGCCGGCGGCCCGCCCGCGGCCCGGCGCGGATCCCGAGCCCGGCCGAGTTGCGGGGCACGCTGATCGCGGTCGTGGCCTTCGCCGTCACCGCCGGCGCGCTCTCGCTGCGGCCGTCGGGGAGCTCGACCCCGCCGCGCCCTTCGCCGGCCCGAGCCGCGGCCGCGACCGCCCGACCCCGGCGGGTCGTCGTCCACATCGCCGGCGCGGTCACCCGGCCCGGCGTCGTCGACCTCCCCGCCGGCGCCCGGGTGATCGACGCCGTGGACGCGGCCGGCGGCGCGCTGGCGGCCGCCGACCTGGACCGGCTCAACCTCGCGGCGCGGCTCCAGGACGGCGAGCAGGTGCTGGTGCCTCTGACCGGGTCGCCGACCACCACCGCCGCGCCGCCGCCCTCGACGCCGTGACGGGCGGCGTTCGGCCGGCGGCGTTGCGCGACGTCACGCGTAGGCTCCCGCGGGTGCGGTGGTCGTTCCGGCTCGGCGACGAGGTGCACGATCTCACCGGACGCGTCCTCGTCATGGGCGTCCTCAACCGCACCCCGGACTCGTTCTACGACCGGGGCGCGACGTTCTCGCTCGACGCGCTGCTCGCCCGGGCCGACCAGCTCGTCGCCGAGGGCGCCGACCTGCTCGACGTCGGCGGGGTGAAGGCCGGTCCCGGGCCCGAGGTCAGCGAGGCCGAGGAGCTGGACCGGGTCGTGCCCACCGTGGCCGCGCTCCGCGACCGGGTCGGCGTCCCGCTGTCGGTCGACACGTGGCGGGCGGCGGTGCTCGACGCCGCCTGCGAGGCCGGGGCGGTGGTCGGCAACGACATCAGCGGCTTCGCCGACCCCGACTACCTGCCGGTGGCGGTCCGGCGCCGGGCGTCCGTGGTCGCGACCCACATCCGGCTCGCGCCGCGGGTTCCCGACCCCGAGCCCATGTACGCCGACCTGGTCGATGAGGTCCGCGCCTTCCTGGAGGAGCGCGTCGCGCGGGCCCGCCAGGCCGGGCTCGGGTCCGACCAGGTCGCGCTCGACGCCGGGCTCGACCTCGGCAAGACGCCCGCCATGAGCGCGCGCCTCCTCCGGGCCAGCGACGTGCTGGCCGGGCTCGGCCCGCCGTTGCTGCTGTCGGCGTCGAACAAGCGCTTCCTCGGCGAGCTGCTCGGCCTGGCCCTCGAAGACCGGCGCGCCGCCTCGCTCGCCGCGGTCGCCTATGGCGTCGAGCGCGGCTGCCGCATCGTTCGCGTCCACGACGTGGCCGGCACCGTGGCGATCTGCCGGGTCGTCGAGGCGATCCTCGCCGTCGTCCCGGTGGCGGTGCGATGAGCGTCCATCTCGTCACCGGCGCCGACCCGCTCCTGCGCGACGACGCCGCGGCCGCCCTCGTCGCCGAGCTGCTCGGCGGTGATGACCGCACCCTGGCGGTCGAGGAGTTCACGATCCCGGGCCGGGGCGAGGGCGACGACGGCGCCGCCGAGGGCCGGGAGGGCGTCGTCGGCAGCGTCGTGAACGCGGCGGCGAGCCCACCCTTCATGACCGAGCGCCGCATCGTCGTGGTCCGCGACCTCGGGGCGCTGCGGGCCGGCGACGTGGCCCCGCTGCTCGCCTACCTCGAGACGCCGCTCGACACCACCGAGCTGGTGCTCGTCGCCGGCGGCGGGAAGACCCCCGACGCCCTCGAGCGCCGGCTCCGCGACCACGCGGCCGTGACCGGACCGACCGCGACGCGCGCCGCCGACGTCTTGGCGCGCGAGCTCGAGGCCGCCGGCCTGGCGCTCACCGAGGCGGCCACCGAGTCGGTGCTGGCCCACGTCGGGGAGGACGCCGGCCTGGTGCCCGGCCTCGTCGCCACCGTGCAGGCCGCGCACGGCGACGGGGGCCGGCTCGACGTCGCCGAGGTCGAGCCGTACCTCGGCGAGGCGGGCTCGATCCCGAACTGGGACCTCACGAACGCCATCGAGCGGGGCGACATCGGCCGGGCGCTCGCCACGGTGCGGCGCCTCCTCACCGTCACCAGCCCGCTGCAGCCGCGCCCGCTGCACCCGCTGCAGATCACCGGGCTGCTGCACGGCCACTACCGGCGGCTGCTCGTCCTCGACGACCCCGCGGTGCGCACGAGCGAGGACGCGGCGGCCGCCATCGGCGGAAGGACGAGCCCGCGCGGGGCGGGCTTCCGGCTCCGGCAGGCCCGCGCCCTCGGCTCCGACGGGCTGCGGCGCGCCTTCGACCTGCTGGCCCAGGCCGACCTCGACGTGAAGGGGGCGCGCGCGATCCCCGCCGACGTGGTGGTGGAGCTGCTGGTCGCCCGGCTGGCCGCGCTGGCGCCGGCCGGTGGGCGTCGCTCGGGAGCTAGCTCCCGGCGCCCTTCGCGGCGCGCTTCATGAGACGGGAGGTGCGCCGGGCGGCCTGCCGGGGATGGATCCGGCCCTTCGCCCCCGCCTTCGCTAGCCGCTGCTGGGCCTGACGCACGCGCTCGTCGGCGTCGACCGAGCCCTCGGCGGCCGCGACGCTGGCCCCCTTCACGCGGCTCTTCAGCTCGGTGCGGACCGCCTTGTTGCGCAGGCGCCGCCGCTCGTTCTGGCGGTTCCGCTTCAGCTGACCCTTGATGTTCGCCACGTGCGTCGCGTCCGTTCCGTCTGGGAAGCGGCCCACGGTAGCAGTCGACCCCCGGCTCGCCGCGACCGAGGCGGCCCGGGTCCGAGCGGCGGGGGAGCGCGCGGCCCGTCGCTACGCTCGACGCGGCCCGCTCGGTCGGTCTCCGGGCGAGGCGACCCGCTCGTGACCCCCGGAGCCGGTTTGGACATCGCCCGCAGTCGGTGCTTCTCGCTTCTCAGCCACGTCGACCACGGCAAGAGCACGCTCGCCGACCGGATCCTCGAGCTCTGCGGCGCCGTCGACGCCCGCTCCATGCGCGAGCAGTTCCTCGACAGCATGGACCTCGAGCGCGAGCGAGGCATCACGATCAAGGCCCAGAACGTGCGCCTGACCTGGCGCGACTTCGTGCTCCATCTCATCGACACCCCGGGCCACGTCGACTTCGGCTACGAGGTGTCGCGAAGCCTCGCCGCCTGCGAGGGCGCGGTGCTGCTCGTCGACGCCAGCCAGGGCATCGAGGCCCAGACGCTCGCCAACTGCTACGCCGCCCTCGAGGCCGACCTCACGATCGTGGCGGTGCTGAACAAGATCGACCTGCCCCAGGCCGAGCCCGACCGGCGGGCCGACGAGATCGAGCGGGTGCTCGGCATCCCGGCCCCCGACGTGCTGCGCATCTCGGCCAAGACGGGCCAGGGCGTCCCCGAGCTCCTCGACGCGGTCGTGGACCGCATCCCGGCGCCGACCGGCGACCCCGACGCGCCGTTGCAGGGGCTCCTCTTCGACTCCTACTACGACCCCTACCGGGGCGTCGTGAGCTCGGTGCGGGTCTTCAATGGCACCCTCACCACCGGGGCCCGGCTCCGCTACCTCCAGGCCGGCGCCACCCACGAGGCCGAGGAGGTCGGCGTCCGCACCCCCGACCCGACCCCGGTCGCCGCGCTCGGGCCGGGCGAGGTCGGTTACCTCATCGCCGGGATCAAGGACGTCGGCGAGGCCCGGGTCGGCGAGACGGTGACCGGCGCGGCGCACCCCGGCGCGCCGCTGGCCGGCTACCGGGACCCGAAGCCGATGGTGTTCTGCGGGCTGTACCCGGTCGTCGGCGACGAGTACGCCGACCTGCGCGACGCGCTCGAGAAGCTGCGCCTCAACGACTCGTCGTTCACCTACGAGCCGGAGACGTCGGGCGCGCTCGGGTTCGGGTTCCGGTGCGGGTTCCTCGGCCTCCTGCACATGGAGATCATCCGGGAGCGGCTCGAGCGCGAGTACGACCTCTCGCTCGTCGCCACCTCCCCGAACGTCGAGTACCGGGCCGTCCGCGTCGACGGTGCAGTCGAGATGGTCGACAACCCGTCGGCGATGCCGCCGCCGAGCGAGCTGGAGACGATCGAGGAGCCGTACGTGACGGTCACGATCCTCACCCCGACCGACTACGTCGGGCCGCTCATGGACCTCGCCCAGGCCCGCCGGGGCGAGCAGACCAAGCTCGAGTATCTCGCCGAGGACCGGGTCGAGCTCGTCTACGCGCTGCCGCTGGCCGAGATCGTCGTCGACTTCTTCGACCAGCTGAAGTCCCGCACCCGCGGCTACGCCAGCCTCGACTACGAGCCGGCCGGCTACCGGCCGGCCGACCTGGTGAAGGTCGAGGTGCTGCTGAACGGCGTGCCCGTCGACGCCTTCTCGACCATCGTCCACCGCCAGGAGGCCCAGGACTACGCGCGCCGGATGACGGTACGGCTCCGGGAGCTCATCCCGCGCCAGCTGTTCGACGTGCCGATCCAGGCCGCGGTCGGCGGGCGGATCATCGCCCGGGAGACGGTGAAGGCGAAGCGCAAGGACGTCCTCGCCAAGTGCTACGGCGGCGACGTGACGCGCAAGCGCAAGCTCCTCGAGCGCCAGAAGGAGGGCAAGCGCCGCATGAAGCAGATCGGGCGGGTCGAGGTGCCCCAGGAGGCGTTCGTGGCCGCGCTCCGGCTGGACGAGAGCTGACCGTGCCGTCCTCCACCGACGCCGGCCGGCGCGACCTCGGCGTCTACGTCCACATCCCGTTCTGCGCCATCCGCTGCGACTACTGCGACTTCGCGACGTGGACCGACCGGGGCGGCCTCGTCGACGCGTACGTCGACGCCTGCGTCACCGACCTCCGCGGCCGGGTCGCGGCCGGCGAGCTGACGCCGGCGTCGAGCGTGTTCTTCGGCGGCGGCACCCCGTCGCTCCTGGCCCCCGACGCGCTGGTGCGCATCCTCGACGAGATCCCGCGCCGGGCCGCTGCCGAGGTGACGGTCGAGTGCAACCCCGACAGCGTCGACGGCCCGAAGCTGCGTGCCTACGCGCGGGCGGGCGTGAACCGGTGCTCGTTCGGCGTCCAGTCCATGCAGCCCCACGTCCTCGCCGCGCTGGGCCGGACCCACGACCCGGCCAACGTGACCCGGGCCGTCGCCGCGGCCCGGGACGCGGGGATCGAGAACCTCAACCTCGACCTCATCTACGGGGCCCACGGCGAGTCGCGGGCCGACTGGGACGCCACCCTCGAGGCGGCGCTGGCCCTCGACCCGCCCCACGTGAGCGCCTACGCGCTGACGGTGGAGCCGCCGACGCCGCTCGGCCGGCGCGTCGCGGCCGGGACCAGCCCCGGGCCCGACGACGACGACCAGGCCGCCAAGTACGAGCGGGCCGACGAGGTCCTCGGCGGCTCCGGGCGGCCCTGGTACGAGGTGTCGAACTGGGCCCGGCCCGGCCACGAGTGCCGTCACCACCTTCTCTATTGGGCCCAGGGCGACTACGTCGGGATCGGCTGCGCCGCCCACGCCCACCGGCCCGGGGTCCGGAGCTGGAACGTCCGGGCTCCCGAGCGCTACCTCGAGCGGATCGCGGCCGGCCGGTCCCCGGAGGCGGGCCGGGAGACGCTCGATCCCGCCACCCGCGCCGACGAGGCGCTCGGCCTGGCGCTGCGCACCCGCGCCGGCGCCTCCGTCCCGGCCGCGGCGGCGGCGGAGGCGGCCGCCCTCGAGGCGGCCGGGCTGCTGGCGGGCCGCGCCGAGCGGGTGGCGCTGACGCGACGGGGCCGGCTGCTCGCCACCGAGGTGACGGTGCGACTGCTGGCCGCCGCCACGCCCACCGTGTCCACCAGCGTCGCCGTTGGCACTCGGTAGGATTGAGTGCCAAGCCCGGTACCCCGACGCGAGAAGATCCCGTAGACGATGCAACGACCCGACCAGGAGCTCGACGACCGGAAGGCCGCCATCTTGAAGGCGGTCGTGGAGGAGTACGTCGAGACGGCCCAGCCGGTCGGGTCCCAGACCATCGCCCGGGCCGAGGACCTCCAGGTGTCGAGCGCCACCGTGCGCAACGAGATGACGATCCTCGAGCGCGACGGCTACCTCGTCCAGCCCCACACCTCGGCCGGCCGGGTGCCCACCGACCGCGGCTACCGCTACTTCGTCGACCACCTGAGCGATCGGGGGGCGCTGCCGGCCACCCAGCGCCGGGCCGTGGTCGACTTCTTCGACTCCGCGCACCAGGCGCTCGAGGAGCTGCTCGCCGAGACCAGCCAGCTGCTGTCGCGGGTGAGCCACCACGCCGCCCTCGTCATGGGGCCGCCGCCGCACGCGGCCCGGGTCCGCAGCGTCCAGTTCGTCCCGCTGCAGCCCGGGGTCGCGCTGCTCGTGGCCGTCCTCTCGAACGGCACCGTGCACAAGGAGGTGGTGCAGCTCGCCGACGACCTCGACGACGCGAGCATCCATGCCGCCGGCGCCGCCCTCGACGCCCATCTCCGCGACCACGAGTGGGCGCACCTGCCCGAGCCGCCGCCCGGTATCGACGCGGTGGCGCGCACCGCCCTCGCCGCCCTGCGGCAGGCGGCGACGCCCGACCACGCCGAGCCGCTCTACGTCGGCGGCGCCAGCCGGCTGGCCGCCGAGCAAGAGGCGTTCGAGACCGCGGAGCGCGCGGCCCGCCTGCTCGACGTGCTCGAGCACCAGGTCATCGTCGTGTCGCTCGTCCGCGAGCTGCTCGGGCGCGGGCTCACGGTCAGCATCGGCTCCGAGAACCAGCTCGAGGAGCTGCGCGACTGCGCGATCGTCCTCGCCCCGTACGAGGTCGACCAGCGCCCGGCCGGCATCGTCGGCGTGCTCGGGCCGACCCGCATGGACTACCGCCACGCGCTGGCGGCGGTGGCGATGGTCAGCCAGCAGCTCGGGCGGCACCTGTCGTGAGCCGCGACCACTACGAGGTGCTCGGCGTGGCCCGCAACGCCGGCGACGAGGAGATCAAGCGCGCCTACCGCGACCTCGCCCGTCGGTACCACCCCGACTCGCGGCCCGACGACCCCGAGGCGGCCGAGCGCTTCAAGGAGGTCAGCATCGCCTACGAGACGCTGCGCGACCCCGAGCGCCGTCGCCGCTACGACGTGTTCGGCGAGACGGCCGGCGCCAGCCGCGGTGCCCCCGGCGCGGACGCGTTCGGGTTCGGCGACCTCTTCGATGCCTTCTTCGGCGGCGACCCGTTCGCCCGCCGGGGCCCGGCCGGCCCGGCGCGGGGCGCCGACGCCGAGGTGGTGGTCCAGCTGACGCTCCACGACGCCATGTTCGGGACGACGCACACGATCGAGGCGTCGCTGCCCGTGCCCTGCACCCGGTGCGAGGGCTCCGGGTGCGAGCCCGGCACCCATCCGTCGCGCTGCGACGTCTGCGGCGGGACCGGCGAGGTCCGCCAGGTGCGGCGCTCGATCCTCGGCCAGATGATGACGTCGTCGCCGTGCGCGGTCTGCGAGGGCAGCGGGCGTCGAATCCTCACCCAGTGCCGCGACTGCCGGGGCGAGGGCCGCGTGCGCGCCAACCGGACCATCGACGTCGAGGTCCCGCCCGGCGTCGACGACGGGCAGCGGCTCCGGCTCGGCGGACGGGGCCCGGCCGCGCCGCGCGGCGGCGTCCCCGGTGACCTGTACGTGACGGTGCGCGTCGCCGCCCACCCCGACTTCGAGCGCCACGGCGACGACCTGCTGCACGTCCGGCGCGTCGCCGCCAGCCAGGCCGCGCTCGGCGCCCACGTCGTCGTCGCCGGCCTCGACCGCGAGCACGAGATCGTCGTCCCGCCCGGCACCCAGCCCGGCCAGGTGTTCCGGGTCAAGCACGCCGGCATCCCGTCGCTGCAGGGCCGCGGGCGCGGCGACCTGCTGGTGCGCATCGACGTCGAGGTCCCCACCCGCCTCTCCGAAGAGGAAGCCGAGCTGTGGCGCCACCTCGCCGAGCTGCGGGGCGAGGAGGTCAGCCCGCCCGACAAGGGCGTGATGTCCAAGCTGCGCTCCGCGTTCCAGTAGCGGGTGCCAGCCTTCGGCTGGTGCGCAGCGGCCCCCGCGGCGGCGCACGTGCTCGTCGCCACCCTCGAGGACGAGCTGACCGTCGCCGGCCCCGACGGCCACCACCTGCAGCGGGTGCGCCGGCTGCGGCCCGGCGAGGCGGTGACGGCCGCCGACGGGACCGGCGCCTGGCGCCCCTATGAAATGGTGGAGGCCGGGCGCGGCCGGGTCGTGCTGCGGGCGGCGGGCCCGCCGGTGCTCGAGCCCGTCCTGGCCCCGCCGCTGCGGATCGCCTGCGCGCTCACGAAGGGCGACGGCCCGGAGTCGGTAGTCCGCCAGGCCACCGAGCTGGGCGTCGACGCCGTCCTCCCGGTGCTCGCGGCCCGGTCGGTGGCCCGCTGGCCCGAGGCCCGGCGGGCCCAGGCGCTGGCCCGGCTGCGACGGGTGGCCGACGAGGCGGCGGCCCAGGCCCGGCGGGCCCGCCGGCTCGTGGTCGAGCCCCTGCAGCCGCTGGCGGACCTGGCCGGCCGGCCCGGGCTGGTCCTGGCCGACCGGGAGGGGGCGCCGGCCGCCGCCCTGCCGGACCCGGGCGCCGACGGGTGGCTGGTCGTCGTCGGCCCCGAGGGGGGCCTCGACCCGGCCGAGCGGGAGGCCCTCGGCGGACCGCCCCGGCTGGCCGTCGGACCCCACGTCCTGCGGGCGCAGACCGCCGGATCGGCGGTGGCGGCGGCCCTGGCCGGCCGGCGAGCCCCCGATCCGGCGACCACCGAGCGTGACGGCGAGCCCCGATTTTGATACGCTCCGCGTTACCCCTGCTGGGGTGCACTTGGGGCAATGGGGCGAGTTGGGGAGCAGGCGGGTGGGACTCGAGAGCGCGCATATTGGCGAGCGCCTCCGGGCGATTCGACGCCAGCAGGGCCTGTCCCTGCACGACGTCGAGGCCAGATCGGGCCAGGAGTTCAAGGCGTCGGTCCTCGGCGCCTACGAGCGGGGCGAGCGGGCCCTGTCGGTGAGCCGGCTGCTGCGCCTCGCCGAGCTCTACGACGTGCCGCCCGACCAGCTGCTGCCCCGCAGCCATGAGGTCGAGATCGACCTCACCCACGGATCCGAGCACCACGCGCTGACGATCGACCTCGTGCGGCTCAACGAGCTCGAGGAGCCCGACGCCGAGGTGCTGTCCCGGTACGCGGCGACGATCCAGCTGCAGCGCCAGGACTTCAACGGCCGGATGCTGACCATCCGCCGCGACGACGTCCGGGTGCTCGCGGCGGTCCTCGGGACCACGCCCGACGACCTCGGCGCCCGCCTCGACCAGCTGGGGTTGCGCGTCTCGACCTGAGCGGTCCTGCGGGCCAGGACAGACCCGGCGCTACGCTGCCGCGGAACGTGTCAACGCCGTCACCGACCCAGCTCAAGGTTCTCGTGCCCGGGAACCACCTCATGGTGGGGCTGCTGGGGCACCGCGACGAGCTGCTGAAGCTCGTCGAGGAGGCGTTCCCCGTCACCATCCACGTGCGCGGGAACGAGATCACCGTCACTGGGGACGCCGCCGACGCGGAGCGGGTCGGTCGCCTCTTCGAGGAGCTCGTGGTGCTGCTCGAGCAGGGCCTCGCCCTCGACGCCGACGGCCTCGGTCGCTCGATCGAGATGCTGAAGGCCGACCAGCGCCCGACGGAGGTCCTCGGGACCGAGGTGCTCCGAGGCCGCAAGCCCGTGCGCCCCAAGACGAGCGGGCAGAAGCGCTACGTCGACGCCGTGAACGCGAGCACGGTCACGTTCGCGATCGGCCCCGCCGGCACCGGCAAGAGCTACCTCGCCGTCGCGCTGGCCGTGCAGGCGCTCCAGGCCAAGGCGATCCACCGGATCATCCTCACCCGGCCCGCGGTCGAGGCCGGCGAGCGGCTCGGGTTCCTGCCCGGCGACATCCTCGCCAAGGTCGACCCCTACATGCGCCCCCTCTACGACGCGCTCTACGACATGCTCGAGCCGGAGGTCGTGAGCCGGCTCATGGACCGGGGCACGATCGAGGTCGCGCCGCTCGCATTCCTACGTGGTCGGACGCTGAACAACTCCTTCATCATCCTCGACGAGGCCCAGAACACCACGCCCGAGCAGATGAAGATGTTCCTCACCCGGCTCGGCTTCGGCTCCAAGGTCGTCGTCACCGGCGACGTCACCCAGATCGACCTGCCCGAAGGACGGAACCGCTCCGGCCTGCTGGCAGTCCGGGGCATCCTCACCGGCATCGACGGCGTCACGTTCGTCGAGCTCGGCGCCGGCGACGTCGTGCGGCACCGCATCGTGCAGGACATCGTGAACGCCTACGAGCGAGCCAGCGAGTGAGCCCGGCCCGACCACCCACGCCGGTGCGACCGGCGTGAAGCCCCTCGCACCGGTGCAGGTCAGCGGCTTCGACGAGCAGGACGCGGTCAGGGTCGAGGTCCCCCGCTACGTGCAGCTCGCCCAGCTCGTCCTGCGCGAGGAGCGGGCCGACCCCGACGCCGAGCTCGGCCTCATCTTCGTCGACGAGCACGCCATCACCGACCTGAACGAGCGCTTCCTCGACGGCGAGGGACCGACCGACGTGCTCGCCTTCCCCCTCGACGAGGGCGGCAGCCCGCCCGGGCGCGACCCCGACGACGGCGGCCGCGGTCCCGGCTCGCCCGCCGACGCCAACGAGCCGCCGATCGTGCTCGGCGACGTGGTCGTCTGCCCGACCGTCGCGGCCCGGCAGGCCCAGGACCAGTCCCGCACCGTCGACGACGAGCTGGCGCTGCTCGTCGTCCACGGGGTCCTGCACATCCTCGAGTACGACCACGCCGAGCCCGCTGAGGCGGAGCGGATGCGGCGCCGCGAAGCCGAGCTGCTGGCTCGCTTCGCCGAGCTCGAAGCCGGGGACGGGGATACGCGATGAACGGCGTCGACTGGATCCTCGTCGTGGTGGTCGTGGTCCTCTTCCTGTTCTCGATCCTGCTCGCGCTGGCCGAGATGGCGTTCACCCGCATGAACCGGATCCGGGCCCTCAGCCTCGAGGAGGAAGGGCGGCGCGGGGCGGCGCGGCTCGCCCTCCTGCTCGAGCACCCCGAGCGGACCATCAACTCGCTGCTCCTGCTCGTGCTCGTGTCCCAGCTGACCACCGCCAGCCTCCTCGGCATCGAGCTCGAGCGGCGCTTCGGCGCGATCGGCATCGGCATCGGCCTCGTCGTGCAGATCGTGCTCTTCTTCGTGGTCGGGGAGGCGGCCCCGAAGACCTACGCCATCCAGCACACCGACCGGGCCGCCCTCGCCCTCTCCGGGTTCCTCTCGGCGATCACGAGCTTCCCGCCTCTGCGGGCCCTGTCGCGCGGCCTCATCTCGCTCTCGAACGCGCTGCTGCCGGGCCGGGGCATCAAGGAGGGCCCCTTCGTCACCGAGGAGGACCTCCGCACCATGGCCGACGTCGCCGCCGACGAGGAGGTGATCGAGCGCGAGGAGCGCAAGCTCATCCACTCCATCTTCGAGTTCGGCGACACCGTCGTCCGCGAGGTCATGGTCCCGCGCCCCGACATGGTCGCCATCGACGCCGACGCCACCATCGAGGAGGCCATCGCAGCCGCCATCGAAGGCGGCTACTCCCGCATCCCGGCCTACGAGGAGACCACCGACAACATCGTCGGGCTCGTCTACCTGAAGGACCTGGTCCACCGGGCCCGGTCCGGTGCCGGGAAGGAGCCGGTCCGGTCGGTGCACCGGGAGGCCGTCTTCGTGCCCGAGCAGAAGCGGGTCGCCGAGCTGCTGCGCGAGATGCAGAGCAAGCAGTTCCACATGGCGATCGTCGTCGACGAGTACGGCGGCACCGCCGGGCTCGTCACCCTCGAGGACCTCCTCGAGGAGATCGTCGGCGAGATCACCGACGAGTACGACGTCGAGGAGCCCGGCGTCGAGACGCTGTCCGACGGGTCCCTCCGCGTCCCGGGCCGCACCCCCATCGACGACGTCAGCGAGGCCCTGGGCCTCGAGCTCCCCGACACCGAGTGGGACACGGTCGGTGGCCTCGTCTTCAACCTCCTCGGCCACGTCCCCGAGGAGGGCGAGAGCGTCCGCTTCCAGGACCTCGAGTTCCGCGCCGAGCGCGTCCAGGGCCGCCGCATCGTGTCGGTGCGCATCCGCCGGCTCGCGCCCGCCCCCGCCGACGACGCCGAGCGGACCCGGGTCAGCGACGCGCCCAGCACCTGAGGTGACCCCCGGGGCGCTGACCAGCCCGGACGCACGAGGCGAGTTGCCGCCCCGAGAATGGCCAGCGATAGATTGCGCGCCGGGGAGCCGGACCGGCGCCCAAGCCCACAGGCTGAGGGAAGCGCCCGACACCACATGAGGAGACTCCACACGCGCCGCGGGCGGATGGCACTCGGCCTCGTCGGCACCGCCACCCTCGTCCTCGCCGCCTGCTCCCCGAGCAACAAGCAGAACGCGGTCAGCCCCCACGGGACCAACGCCCACCGGATCGACAACCTCATCCTCCCGATCTGGGGCGTCGCCATCGTCATCGGGCTCATCGTGATCGGCGCGGTCGTCTACCTCGCCATCCGCTACCGGCTCCGCCCCGGCGGCAGCGACCGGCCCCGCCAGATCCACGGCAACCTGGCCGTCGAGATCGCCTGGACGATCGTTCCCGCCATCATCCTGGCCGTCATCGCCGTCCCCACCGTCGCCCTCATCTTCAAGACCGACGCCGCCGCCCCGACCAGCGCCCTCTCGGTCACCGTCGTGGGCAAGCAGTGGTGGTGGGAGTTCGAGTACCCGGGCACGGCCAGCCACCCGACCGTCGTGACCGCCGACGAGCTCCACATCCCGACCGGCAAGGACGTCGACCTCAGCCTCACCGCCTGTGACCCCTCCCTGCCCTACGGCGCCAACAACGGGCCCGGCTGCAACGTCATCCACTCCTTCTGGGTCCCGGAGCTGGCCGGCAAGCGCGACGTCGTCCCCGGCCGCACCAACCACCTCACCCTCAGAAGCGACAGCCCCGGCACCTACCTCGGGCAGTGCGCGCAGTACTGCGGCCTCAGCCACGCCAACATGCGGTTCCGCGTGATCGTGCAGACCCCATCCGACTTCGACGCCTGGCTGGCCGGCCAGCAGCAGGGCCCCGCCGTGCCGCTCGCCGCCGCCGGCCCGGCGCAGCAGCTCTTCACCGGCACCTTCCAGTGCTCGAACTGCCACACCACCAGCAACTCGACCGCCAGCACCTACGGCCCGAACCTCACCCACCTCGGCAGCCGCAGCACCTTCGCCAGCGGCTACTTCCCGCTCACCCGCGAGAAGCTCATCCAGTGGATCATGAACGCGCCCGGGCTCATCCCCATGCAGTCCAAGGAGTGCCGCCGGGGGCCGCCCGGCACGCCCGGGGAGACGTGCGTCGGCATGCCGTCCTTCACCCAGAACACGCCGGGCGGCCAGCCGACCATGACCCGCGCCCAGGCCGAGACCCTGGCCGACTACCTCTTGTCGCTGAAGTGACCGGAACGAGAGGGGAGCGATGACCACCGCGTCCGAGGCCCTGGCCCCCGTCCAGGTCCGCACGCCCGTGCTCCTGCGGCGCCCCCTCAGCACCCGTGGCTTCTGGTCGTGGTTCACCACCGTCGACCACAAGAAGATCGGGATCATGTACGGGGCGACCGCCCTCGTCTTCTTCTGCGCCGGCGGCATCGAGGCCCTGTTCATCCGCCTGCAGCTCGCGCAGCCGAACGGCACCGTGCTGACCGCCGCCCAGTACAACCAGCTGTTCACGATGCACGGCACCACGATGGTGTTCCTGCTCGGGATGCCGCTGTCGGTCGCGTTCGCGAACTACTTCATCCCGATCATGATCGGCGCCCGCGACGTCGCCTTCCCGCGCCTGAACGCGTTCGGCTACTGGCTGTTCGTGCTCGGTGGCATGTTCCTCTACTCCAGCTTCCTGCTGGGCGGCGCGCCGAACGGGGGCTGGTTCGGCTACACGCCGCTGACGAGCACCCCGCTCGGGCTCGGTGCCCTGCCCGGGCGCGGCCCCGACTTCTGGACCGTCGGCATCGTCATGCTCGGCATCGCGTCCACCACCTCGGCGATCAACCTCATCGTGACGATCCTGAACCTGCGCGCCCCCGGCATGACCCTCATGCGGATGCCGGTGTTCGTGTGGATGATGCTCGTCACGATGTTCCTCACCCTCTTCGCGATGCCGATCATCACCGTGGCGCTGATCATGGTGTTCTTCGACCGCAACTTCGGGACGTCGTTCTTCCTGGCGGCCAAGGGCGGGGATCCGCTGCTGTACCAGCACCTGTTCTGGCTGTTCGGCCATCCCGAGGTGTACATCCTGATCTTGCCGGGCATGGGCATCGTCTCCGAGGTGCTGCCCGTGTTCTCGCGCAAGCCCCTCTTCGGCTACCCGGTCGTCGTGTTCTCGGGCATCGCGATCGGGTTCCTCGGCTGGGGCGTGTGGGCCCACCACATGTTCACGACCGGCCTCGGCCCGGTCGCGGTGTCGGCGTTCAGCCTCTCCACCATGCTGATCGCCATCCCCACCGGGGTGAAGATCTTCAACTGGCTCGCCACCGTCTGGAAGGGCGCGGTGCGGCTCACCACCGCCATGCTCTTCTCACTCGGCTTCATCGCCATGTTCACGATCGGCGGCCTGTCCGGCGTCAGCCTCGCCGTCGTACCCGCCGACACCCAGCAGCACGACTCCTACTTCGTGGTCGCGCACTTCCATTACGTGCTGTTCGGCGGCCTCGTGTTCGGGCTGTTCGCCGGCTTCTACTACTGGTTCCCGAAGGTGTTCGGGCGGATGCTCGACGAGCGGCTCGGGAAGCTGAACTTCTGGACCATGCTCATCGGGTTCAACCTGACCTTCTTCCCGATGCACCTGCTCGGCATCTACGGCATGCCGCGCCGCACGTACCGCTACGACGCCGGGCTCGGGTGGGACACGTTGAACTTGTTGGCGACGATCGGCGGGTTCCTCATCGCGCTGTCGGTGCTGATGTTCATCGTGAACGCGATCGTGTCGCACCAGCGGGGCAAGGTGGCCGGCAACGACCCGTGGGACGGGCGGACCATCGAGTGGCAGACGACGTCGCCGCCGCCGGAGTACAACTTCGCCGAGATCCCCCAGATCGAGGCCCGGGACGACTTCTGGCACCGCAAGTACGTCGAGGACGACGAGGGGATGCTCGTCGCGCTGCCGAGCGGCGGTGCCGACACCGCCGCCACCCGGGCCGAGGCGCAGAGCCAGCCCAAGATCCACATGCCGTCCCCCTCCTTCTACCCGCTCGTCGCCGCCCTCGGCATCGTCCCGCTCGGCTACGCGGCCGTGTTCCACCACTTCACCTACGCGTTCGCGCTGCTCGCGGCCGGCGCGCTGATCCTCGCCTTCGGCGTCTACGCCTGGGCGATCGAGCCGCCCACCGCGGAGGAGCACCACTGATGGCCGCCGTCGACGAGGCCCCGTCCACCGCCGCCCCGGCGCAAGAGCCCGGCCACGCGCCGGTCGCGACCTCCACCGGCACCACCAACACCAAGCTCGCGATCTGGCTGTTCCTGTCCTCGGACTGCCTCTTCTTCGGCGCCTTCATCAGCGCCTACCTGCTGTACCGGTCCCGCCACCAGACCGGCCCGACCCCGTCGAAGGTGTACAGCATCCCGTTCACGTCGGTGTCGTCGTTCGTGCTGCTCATGAGCAGCCTCACCATGGTGCTGGCGCTGGCCGCCATCCAGCGGGGCGACTACCGGCGGCTGCGCATCTGGCTCATGAGCACCGCCCTGCTCGGCTCGGTGTTCATCGGCGGCCAGATCTTCGAGTTCACCGAGTTCGCGCGCAAGGGCCTCGCCCTCGACACCAACCTGTTCGGCTCCACCTTCTTCGTTCTCACCGGCTTCCACGGCGCCCACGTCACCATCGGCATCATCTGGCTGCTGTCCCTCTGGGGCCTGGCCAGCCAGGGCCGCCTCAAGGTCGGCGACTCGGAGAAGGTCGAGGTAGCCGGCCTCTACTGGCACTTCGTCGACGTGGTCTGGATCGTCATCTTCACCGTCGTGTACCTCATCCCGCAGTCCAAGTAGCGAGGCGCCCGGTGACCGAGATCACGCTCCGCGACGACGCCACTCCCGAGCCGACCGAGCACGGCGCGGTCGAGCCCGCCGGTCACCTGCTGCCGGGCGAGGTCCGGCCCCACCCGGCGCCGCTGCAGTACGTGCTCATCGCGGTGGTGCTGGTCGCCATCACCGCGGTCGAGGTGAGCCTCTTCTACCTGCAGGGGACGCTGCCGAACGCGGCCATCATCCCGCTGCTGTTGATCCTCGCGATCCTGAAGTTCGGGCTCGTCGCCTCCTGGTACATGCACCTGCGCACCGACCGGCCGATCTTCACCCGCTTCTTCGTCCTCGGCATCGTCGCCGCCGTGCTCCTCTTCATGATCGTGCTCACCAGCCTCCAGATCTGGTCCTGACATGGGACTCGGCACCGTCGCCCCCATCCCGGCGTGGTCGCCCCATCCCGACACCTGGCTGCTCGTCGCCGGCCTCGCCGCCGCCTACGCCATCGCGGTCCTGCGGCTCGGCCCCCGCTACGCGGTCGCCGGCGAGCGGGCGGTCACCCGGCTCCAGGTCACCAGCTGGTGCCTCGGCCTGCTCGCGCTCTGGATCGCCGCCGACTGGCCCATCCACGACGTCGCCGAGCAGTCCACCTACAGCATCCACATGGTCCAGCACCTGGTGCTGTCGATGGTGGCGGCGCCGCTGCTGCTCCTCGGCACGCCGGCCTGGCTGCTGCGGTGGCTGCTCGGGCCGCCGAGCCGGCGGTTCCAGGTCGTCCGCCGGCTGGCCCGCTTCCTCCCCGCGCTCGTCGTCTTCAACATCGTGCTCGTGCTCACGCACTGGCCGGCGGTCGTCGACGCCAGCCTCCACAACGCCGGGATCCACTTCCTCGTCCACTCCATGATCTTCGTGACGTCGCTCCTCGTGTGGATGCCCGTGCTCAGCCCGCTCCCCGAGATCCCGCGCCTCGCCCCCGTGTCCCGGATGGCCTACCTCTTCGCCCAGTCGATCGTGCCGACCGTCCCCGCGTCCTTCCTCACCTTCGGCACCACCGTCCTGTACCGCTACTACGCCCACCGGGCCAACATCTGGGGGCTCTCGAGCCTCCAGGACCAGCAGGTGGCGGGCCTCATCATGAAGATCGGGGCCGGGATCCTGCTCTGGAGCCTCATCGCCGTAACCTTCTTCCAGTGGGCGGCTGAAGAGGAGCGGGCGCAGCACCCCCGCCTGCGCCGTGACCTCGCCCGCGAGCTCGAGGCCACGAGACGGTGAGGACCTAGGTGCCCGACGACGACGCCACCTCCGGCGACGATCAGCCCGACGCCAGCCCGCCCGCCGAGGCGACCGCCGAGCGCCCCGCCGAGGACGCGCCCGCTGCCACCCCGGCCCCGGGCGGGGAGGGGGGTGACGCCGCCGCCACCGAGCCCAATAGAGAGGAAGCGCCCGAGGAGCCCGCGCCGGCCCTGACCGCCGGAGCCGACCCGATGCGGGAGCTGCGGTGGACCCGCCTCGTGCTCCCCGTGCTGCTGCCGGTCGGCGCGGCGGTGATGATCGCCGTGTTCGTCCTCAACGTGTCGCGGATCTTCCTCGCCGCCGGCTCGACCGGCTCCATCGTCCTCGGCGTCGCCCTCATCGTCCTCATCCTCGGCGGCGCGGCGGGCATCTCGGCCGCGCCGCGGCTGCGCACCTCCTCCATCGTGATGATGGTGTCGGGCGTGTTCATCGTGGTGATCAGCGCCGGCCTCGTCGCCGCGCCGGCCAGCGTCGAGCAGAAAGCCGGCCCGTCCGGCTACGTCCCGCCGAAGGGACCCGCGGTCGGCACCGTCGAGGTCGACGCGCTCGGCAGCCTCACCTTCGACAAGAAGGCGTACACCGCGCCGGCCGGCATCGTCCAGATCAACTACGTCAGCAAGGACGGTCCCCACAACCTGTCCTTCGATCCGCCGGGGCCGCAGATCAACCTCAACGTGGGCGCCAACGCGACGCTCTCCCAGAAGGTCCGGCTGAAGGCGGGGACCACCTACGTGATCTACTGCAACCTGCCCGGCCACCGCGCCGCGGGCATGGAGGCGACGCTCACGGTGCAGTGAGCGGCGCGTGCGCGGGGACCAGCACCCGCAGCGCGCCGGGCACGGCCTCCAGCCGGGCCGGCAGCGGACCCACCTGCTCGCCGCTCGCCCACACCTCCAGGCCCGACGCGTCGCCGAGCGCGTCGAGCTCGACGATCTGGCCCCGCCACAGGTCGATGCCGTCCACCGCGGGATGGGTGCCGCGGAACACCCGCGGGAAGCGGCGCAGGAACTCGAGCCGGGCCACCGACCCGACGACGCACACGTCGAGCTGGCCGTCGTCGACCTCCGCCGCGGGGGCGATCATCATCCCGCCCGCGTAGTAGCGGCCGTTCCCGACCGCCGCCAGCCAGACCGGCGCCTCGTGCGCGGCGCCGTCGACCGTCACCCGCAGCGGCACCGGCCGGTAGACGGCCAGGGTCCGCAGGAGCGCCAGCACGTAGACCAGCGGGCCGCGCGCGAAGCGGACCCGGTTCGCCCACCGGTTCGCCTCGGCGTCGAACCCGGTGTGCGCGACCGTCGTGAACCAGACCGACGCCCCGTCGCCGGTCGTCACCCGCCCGAGGTCGCACGGCGCCACGCGTCCGTCGTCGAGCAGCGCCACCGCGTCGAGCGGCCGCCGGTGGTCGATGCCGAGGTGACGGGCGAAGTCGTTGCCGGTGCCGGTCGGCACCACCCCGATCGTCCCGCCCCGGTCGGCGGCGATCCCCGCCACCAGGGCCACGGTGCCGTCACCGCCGCACACCAGCACCCCGTCGCCGCGCTCGAAGGCGGCCGCCGCGGTGTCGGCGGTCGCCGCCGGCCCGGCCGGCACCTCGATCGTGACGCCCCGCCGCCGCAGCGCCGCCTCGAGCTCGCCGCGGATCCGACCCGCCCGGCCGCGCCCGGAGCGCGGGTTCACGACCGCCGTCCAGCGCATGGGCGCACGATCGTACCGGCGGCCGCGCGCACGACGGGCGGTAGCGTGCGCGACGGATGACCGGCATCGAGCGTGAACGGATTCCCCGCCACGTCGCCATCGTGATGGACGGCAACGGTCGGTGGGCCCGGCGCCAGGGCCTCAAGCGCACCGACGGCCACGCGGCCGGGGAGGAGGCGCTCTTCGACACCGTCGAGGGCGCGCTCGACATCGGGCTGCCCTGGCTCACCGTCTTCGCGTTCTCGACCGAGAACTGGCGCCGGCCCCTCGACGAGGTCCAGTTCCTCATGCGCTTCAACGAGTCACTGCTGCTGCGGCGCCGCGACGACCTCGACCAGCGCGGGGTGCGGGTCCGCTTCATCGGCCGGCGGGCGGGACGGGTCCCCAAGCGGGTCCGCCAGCACATCGCCGACACCGAGGCCCTGACCGCGCACAACCGGCGCATGACCCTGACCTTCGCCTTCAACTACGGCGGGCGGGCCGAGCTCGTCGACGCCGCCCAGGCCATCGCCGCCGACGTGGCGGCGGGGAAGCTGGCGCCGAGCCACGTCAACGAGCGCGCCCTGGCCCGCCGCCTCTACGCCCCCGACATGCCCGACCCGGACCTGCTCGTGCGCACCTCGGGGGAGTACCGGATCTCGAACTTCCTGCTCTGGCAGCTCGCCTACGCCGAGCTCGTGTTTACCGACGTGCTCTGGCCCGACTTCCGGCGCCAGGACCTCTTCGACGCCATCGCCGAGTATCAGGGTCGGCACCGGCGCTTCGGCACCATCGACGAGTGACGGCGCCCCCACCCCGAATGACACGACGGTAGTTATGCTCGCGGCGTGGGCCTCTACCGCGACCAGGGCGTGGTGGTCCGCACCATCAAGCTCGGCGAGGCCGACCGCATCGTCACCCTCTGCACCCGGGGCCAGGGCAAGGTCCGGGCCGTCGCCAAGGGCATCCGCAAGACCGCCAGCCGGTTCGGGGCCCGGCTCGAGCCGACCAGCCACGTCGCGTTCCAGTGCTACCGGGGCCGCGAGCTCGACATCGTCACCCAGGTCGAGACGATCGAGGCCCACCGGGCGCTGCGCGAGCACTACGGCTGCCTCACCCACGCCGTCTCGATGCTCGAGGCGGTCGACCAGATCGGGCTCGAGCGCCAGCCCAACCCGCCCCTCTACCGGATGCTGGTCGGCGCGCTCCGCGAGCTGGCGGCCCGGCCGTCACCGATCGTGAGCACCGCCTTCTTCTGGAAGCTCCTCGCCCTCGAGGGCTTCCAGCCCCTCCTCGACGCCTGCGTCCGCTGCGGCGACGACACCGGCCCGTTCCCCGGCTTCGACCTCGACGAGGGCGGCGTGCTCTGCGACGCCTGCTCGCGCACGGCCGGCGGCCGGGTCGACCCCGACGCGCTCGCCGCCATCGGCGACCTCGTCGACGGGCGGGTGGCGAAGGTCCTCGCCGACCCGCCGCCGCCCGACGTGCTCGCCGACGTGGAGCGGCTCGCCATCCGGGCGCTCGAGTACCACTCCGAGCGCCGGCTCCGCAGCGCCGCGCTGCTCTGAGCCGCGGCGCGGCCGCACAACCACATCCCGAGCCGGTCTCGCGGGAGGCCCCGGGTACGATCGCAGGCTCCTATGGCCAAGCCCGACCTCATGGAGCGCGTCGTCAACCTGTGCAAGCGGCGCGGGTTCGTGTTCCCGTCCAGCGAGATCTACGGCGGGTTCCGCTCCACCTGGGACTACGGGCCGCTCGGCGTCCTGATGAAGCGCAACGTGAAGGACGCCTGGTGGCGGGCGATGGTCCAGCGCCGCGACGACGTCGTCGGCCTCGACGCCGCCATTCTCATGGCGCCCCAGGTCTGGGCGGCCAGCGGCCACCTCGAGACGTTCACCGACCCGCTCGTCGAGTGCCGCCACTGCCACCAGCGCCTGCGGGCCGACCAGCTGCCGGCCTCGGGCGCCTGCCCGCACTGCGGCGCCAAGGAGGGCTTCACCGAGCCCCGGCAGTTCAACCTCATGTTCAAGACCCACGTCGGCCCGGTCGAGGACGACGCCGCCGTCGCGTACCTGCGGCCCGAAACGGCCCAGGGCATCTTCGTGAACTTCGCGAACGTCCAGACCACCAGCCGCAAGAAGCCGCCGTTCGGGATCGCCCAGATCGGCAAGTCGTTCCGGAACGAGATCACGCCCGGCAACTTCATCTTCCGGACCCGCGAGTTCGAGCAGATGGAGATGGAGTTCTTCGTCCCGCCCGAGGACGCCGACCGCTGGTTCGAGTACTGGTGCGACGAGCGGCGACGCTGGTTCCTCGAGCTCGGGATCCCGGAGGCGCGGCTGCGGCTCCGGCCCCACGCCGCCGAGGAGCTCTCGCACTACTCGGCGGCCACCGCCGACGTCGAGTTCGACTACCCGTGGGGATGGGGCGAGCTCGAGGGCATCGCGAACCGCACCGACTACGACCTGCGGGCCCACATGCAGCACTCGGGCCAGGACCTGTCGTACTTCGACCAGGAGCACGATCGCCGCTACGTCCCCTACGTCATCGAGCCGGCCCTCGGCGCCGACCGGGCGATGCTCGCCTTCCTCCTCGCGGCCTACGCCGAGGAGGAGGTGGAGGGGGAGCGGCGCACCGTGCTGCACCTCGACCCTCGGCTGGCCCCGATCACGGTGGCCGTCCTGCCCCTCTCCCGGCACGAACGGCTCGTCCCCACCGCCGAGACGGTCGCCGAGGCGCTCCGACCCCACTTCATGGTCGACATCGATTCCGCGGGATCGATCGGCCGCCGCTACCGTCGTCAGGACGAAGTCGGGACGCCGTGGTGCGTGACCATCGACTTCGAGACCCTCGACGACAAGGCCGTCACCGTGCGTGAACGCGACAGCATGGCCCAGGAGCGGGTGTCGATCGACGGCCTGATCGAGCACCTGCGCGACCGTCTCCCGTGAGCACCGACACCACCTACTACGACCTCCTCGGCGTCGATCCCGACGCGCCGAAGGACGAGATCCGCAGCGCCTACCAGGCCAAGCTCGCCGACGTCCGCGCCGACCGCAGCAAGGAGGAGGAGACGCGCCGCCCCTCCGACGACGTGATCCGCGCCAAGCGCGAGGAGGAGGCCGAGCTGCGCACCGCGTGGCAGATCCTCAGCGACCCGGTCCAGCGCCAGCGCTACGACGAGCGGGTCCACGTCGACGGCGAGGGCACCGTCGGCGCCGAGACCGCCGAGGGCGGGGTCGACGTTGAGGACGACGTCGAGGACGAGGACACCGAGGACGAGGACGCCGAGGACGACCTCGTCCCGGCCCGCCGGCACCAGCCGGCCGCCCCCCGCGTCGCCGGCGGCGCGCTCGAGATCCCGTCCAACGGCCGCCGGCTCACGGCCGCCATCATCGACGGGGTCACGTTCGCCGCCATCTGGTCCGTGATCGTGCTGCCGCTCGTGCTCGTCGGCGGCATCGACCGGGGCGTCCCGCTCTCGATCGTCTTGTTCGGCACCAGCGCGTTCCTGATCCTCGCCTACTTCATCCTCCCGAGCTGGTGGTACGGGCAGACACTCGGCAAGCGCTACACGTTCACGATGGTCGTGGACCGGGCGACCGGGAATCTGCCGAAGCTCGGCCAGGCGATCAACCGCTACCTCATCCCGGCCTTCCTGCTGGCGATCGGCGGCTCGCTCGGGCCGGTGCTCGCGATGTTCCTCGCCCTGTCGTTCCTGATGAGCCGCGACCAGATCTCGCTGATGGACCGCTTGGCGAGGACCGCGGTCGTCATCGCCCGCTACGCGCCGGAGCGCTCGGGCTGAAACCACCCTCGGGTGTGCCGCGGCGCGCTCGATAGGCTCGGATTGACGGCCGAGGAGGTTGGG
The DNA here is from genome assembly GCA_937927875.1 of uncultured Actinomycetes bacterium. Taxonomy (GTDB): domain Bacteria; phylum Actinomycetota; class Acidimicrobiia; order IMCC26256; family PALSA-555; genus PALSA-555. The sequence goes on from CALEYV010000038.1 coordinate 42,565, forward strand.
TGCAGTACGTCTACGCGTTCGCGGAGGGCTCCAAGGAGCAGAACTACCTGCTCGGGGGCAAGGGCGCCAACCTCGCCGAGATGACGAACCTGGGGCTCCCCGTCCCGCCCGGGTTCACGATCACGACCGACGCGTGCAAGGCCTTCATGGCCCACGAGGACCAGCTGCCCGACGGGCTCCTCGGCGAGGTGGCCGGCCGACTCACCGAGCTCGAGGCCCAGATGCACAAGCAGCTCGGCGACGACGCCGACCCGCTGCTGGTCTCGGTCCGCTCCGGCGCCCCGTTCTCGATGCCCGGGATGATGGACACCGTCCTGAACCTCGGGCTCAACGACGTGTCGGTGAAGGGGCTCGCCAAGCAGACGAGCAACGACCGGTTCGCCTTCGACTCGTACCGGCGCTTCGTGCAGATGTTTGGCAAGATCGTCCTCGACATCCCGGGCGAGCGGTTCGAGGACGCGCTGGCTGCGCTGCGCGAGCGGCGCCGCGTCGCCACCGACCCCGAGCTCGGCGCCGACGACCTGGTCGGCCTCGTCGAGACGTTCAAGGGCATCGTGAAGGACGAGGCCGGGATCGAGTTCCCCCAGGACCCCCAGGAGCAGCTCCGCCTCGCCATCGAGGCCGTGTTCCGGTCCTGGAACGGGCGGCGGGCCCGCGACTACCGCAAGTTCGAGGGGATCCCGGACGACCTGGGCACCGCCGTCAACGTCCAGGCCATGGTGTTCGGCAACAAGGGCGACGACTCGGGGACCGGCGTCGCGTTCACCCGCGACCCGGCCACCGGGCAGCGCCGCGCCTACGGGGACTTCCTGGCCAACGCCCAGGGCGAGGACGTCGTCGCCGGCATCCGCGTGACCGAGCCGCTCGACGCCATGGCCCAGCACTTCCCCGAGCCGCACCGCCAGCTCCTCGACGTGATGGAGCGGCTCGAACAGCACTACCGCGACATGTGCGACATCGAGTTCACGATCGAGCAAGGCCGGCTCTTCCTCCTGCAGACCCGGGTGGGGAAGCGCACCGCGGCCGCCGCGCTGCGCATGGCGGTGGACATGGAGGGCGAGGGGCTCATCGACCGGCGCACCGCGGTGCTGCGCATCCAGCCGGCCCAGCTCGACCAGCTCCTCCACCCGCAGTTCGACCCGGGCGCCCGCTACGACGCGGTCGCCAAGGGCCTGAACGCGTCGCCGGGCGCGGCGGTCGGAACCGTCTGCTTCACCGCCGACGACGCCGAGGCTCGCCGGGAGGCCGGGGAGCGGGTCATCCTCGTGCGACCGGAGACCTCACCCGACGACCTGCACGGCATGATCGCCGCCGAGGGGATCCTCACCAGCCGGGGCGGGCTCGTCAGCCACGCGGCGGTGGTCGCCCGCGGCATGGGCAAGCCGGCCGTGTGCGGCGCCGCCGAGCTCGACATCGACGTCGACGGCGGCGAGGTGCGCATCGGCGCCACCGTCGTGCGGCTCGGCGACACCATCTCCATCAACGGCACCACCGGCGAGGTCGTCATCGGCTCGGTGCCGGTCGTCACCCCGGAGCCGACCGGCCCGTTCGAAACCATCCTGAGCTGGGCCGACGAGTTCCGGCGCCTCGGCGTGCGCACGAACGCCGACCTCCCGCAGGACGCGGCAGTGGCGCGCCGTTTCGGCGCCGAAGGAATCGGCCTGTGCCGGACCGAGCACATGTTCCTCGGCGACCGGCTCCCGATCGTGCAGCGCTTCATCCTCGCCCGCGACGAGGCCGACGAGGCGGCCGCGCTCGAGGAGCTCGAGCACCTCCAGCGCGAGGACTTCCTCGGGATCCTCGAGGCGATGGACGGCCTGCCGGTCACGGTCCGGCTCCTCGACCCGCCCCTCCACGAGTTCCTCCCCGACGTCGAGGCGCTCCTCGTCCGCGACGCCCGGGGCGAGCTCGACGAGCGGGAGCGGCAGCTGCTCCGTGCCGCGCAGCAGTGGCGGGAGAGCAACCCGATGCTCGGGACCCGGGGCGTCCGGCTCGGCGTGCTGAAGCCGGGTCTCTACCGCACCCAGGTGCGGGCGCTGCTCGACGCCGCCGCGGCGCGGCGCGTCGCCGGTGGCAACCCGCGGGTCGAGATCATGATCCCGCTGTCGGTCTCGGCACCCGAGCTGGCGCTGGCCGTGTCGTGGGTTCGCGAGGTGGCGGAGGAGACCAGCGCCGAGACCCACGGGATCGGCGGCGTCAGCTACGCCGTCGGCACCATGATCGAGACGCCCCGGGCCGCCCTGGTCGCCGACGAGATCGCCGGTGAGGCCGAGTTCTTCTCGTTCGGCACCAACGACCTCACCCAGATGACGTTCGGGTTCTCCCGCGATGACATCGAGGGCCGGTTCATGCCCCGCTACCTCGAGCTGCACCTCCTGCCCGCCAACCCGTTCGAGACCATCGACGTCGAAGGCGTCGGCGCGCTGGTCCGCGTCGCGGTGGAGAAGGGGCGCGCGGCGCGGCCCGATCTCAAGCTCGGGATCTGCGGCGAGCACGGCGGCGATCCGGCGTCGGTCGCGTTCTGCCACGACGTGGGCCTCGACTACGTGTCGTGCTCCCCATACCGGGTGCCGCTGGCCCGTCTCGCAGCCGCGCACGCGGCGCTCCACGCGTCGGGTACCTCGACGACCGCGTGACGGACGAGGGCCTGAACGCGGAGCAGGTCCGCGCCTTCCTCGACGAGGTCTCACCCGGCGTCACCGAGTGGATGGTCATCGAGCAGGCGGGGGACCGCACCGCCCGGGTGCGGATGACCGCCGGGCCAGAGCGGCTCCGTCCCGGCGGGATCGTCGCCGGCCCGGCCCTGATGTCGCTCGCCGACGCCGCGATCTGGGTCGCGGTGCTCGGCGTCATCGGCCCTGTGGCCATGTCGGTGACGGTCAGCCTCACCATCCACTTCCTCCGCCCCGCGCCACCGGGCGACGTGGTCGCCGAGGCGCGGCTGCACAAGGTGGGCCGGCGGCTCGCCACCGGCGACGTCCTCCTGTACGCCGACGGCGAGGCGGAGCCGGTCGCGCACGCCACCGTCACCTACTCGATCCCCAGCCGGCGCTGACCGGCGGCGTCACACCCCGCCGGTACCCTCGACCCCATGGAGCTCAGCCGCACCCTGCTCCGTGAGGGCCGCGACCCGGCCGCCGTCGCACTGGCGCATGAGGGCGCCCGGGCGCTGGTCGGCCGCGCCCCCCGGGGCCGCGAGGAGCGGGAGGCCGACCTCGACGCCACCCTCGCCCCCGGCGCGACCCGCCCCCGCGGCGCCGGGGAGCGGGCCCGGCCCGAGGCCCCCGACGATTACCGGCTCTGCTTCGAGCGCGACCTCGACCGGGTCAAGCACTCGCGTCCGTGGCGGCGCCTGGCCGGGAAGTGCCAGGTCTTCATCGCCCCCGAGGACGACCACCTCCGCACCCGGCTGACCCACGCGGTCGAGGTGGCCCAGGTCGCGACCGGCATCGCCCGGGCCGTCGACCTCTGTCTCCCGCTCACCGAGGCGATCGCACTCGCCCACGACTGCGGTCACGGCCCGGCCGGCCACGCGTCGGAGCAGGCGTTTTCGCCCTACCTCCCCGACACCGGCTACGACCACGCCGTCTACGGCGCCGACGTGACGCTGGCGCCCCTCAACCTGTGCCGGGAGACGCTCGACGGGGTGCGCAACCACTCCTGGCGCCGCCCGCCCCCGGGCACGGCGGAGGGCGAGGTGGTCGCCTGGGCCGACCGGATCGCCTACGTGTGCCACGACTTCGAGGACGCGGTGCGGGCCGGGATCCTCACCCCGGCCGACCTGCCGCCCACGGTGGCGACGGTGGCCGGGTCGCGCCGATCGGACCAGATTGAGATGTTCGTTCTCGCGGTCCTCGAGGCGATCGACCACAGCGGCCACGTCGGGATGACCGAGCCCGCCGCGTCGGCGCTGCTTGCCTTCCGCGACTTCAACTTCGAGCGCATCTACCTGCGGCCGGCCGCCCGCCAGCAGGCGGAGCGCGTCGTCCGGCTGCTGCGGGGCCTCGTCGAGCGGTTCGCCGACGCGCCCCGGCTGCTCCAGGACCCCGACGCGGCCGACGTCGAGCCCGGATCACCGGCCGCGACCGCGCTGGCCGTCCGCTACGTCAGCGGCATGACCGACCGGTTCGCGCTCGGCCTCGGGGTCGAAGTGCTCGGCTGGCGACCCGAGGACCTGCCCCGGGGCGTCTGAACGACCCTCGCCGCGGGCAGCGGGCCGTAACCTGAGCCGTC
>CALEYV010000039.1 GCA_937927875.1 uncultured Actinomycetes bacterium
CGTCGAAGAGTCGCAGCGAGCGCAGGTACGCGACCGCGTCGTCGTCGAAGCGCAGACCCTCCAGGTAATCGAGGGCGGGCTCGGCGCCGCATGCCACGACGTAGCCGCGGCGGGGCGGCAGCGAGTGCACGTAGAGGTCGAAGGTGACCGGATCGACGAGGCCGAGCTCGTGGTAGCTGGCGGCCATCGTCAGCTCGTAGAGATCGACGAACAGCGCCGCCGCGCCCGGGTCGAGCGCCGCGCCCATGGAGCCGCTCACGCCAGCCGGACCCCGGCCTGCTCGAGCCGCTCCAGCGCCCGGGCCCCGTCGCCGGGCTCCAGGTCGACCGCCCGCACCGCCTCCCGGAGGACGGCGACCTCGAACCCTTCCCGCCGCGCGTCGAGCCCGCTCTCGGCGACGCAGTAGTCGGTCGCCAGCCCGGCCAGCACCACCCGCTCGATCCCCCGCTGGCGCAGCAGACGCTCGAGGCCGGTCGACCCGGTCTCGCCCGACGCCAGGTGGAACACCGAGAACGCCGAGTAGCCGTCCTCGAGGCCGGTCGCCTTGAAGATCTGCGGGCTGTCCTCGAGCACGACCAGGTCGGGGTGGAACGCCGCGCCCCACGTCTCTCGGACGCAGTGCACCGGCCACTTGCCGCCGAAGGGCGCGAAGTGCGGCGTCTCGGCCGGGTGCCAGTCCCGGGTGTAGACGACGAGTGCTCCCGCGGCCCGGGCCCGCTCGATCGCGCGGTTGATCGGGCCGATCGCCGCCCCGGCGTCTCGCACCGAGAGGCTCCCGTCCGGGCTCGCGAAGTCGTTCTGGACGTCGACCACCACGAGCGCAGTCCGCTCGTCGAAGTCGATCCCGGCCAAGACGACACCTCCGGCGCTGACCGACCCCCGGGCCGCCAGCCTCCGGATGGTCGCGCCAAGGCGGCCCGACCGCCCAGGCCGGTCGTCCGCGCGGCAATGGTCCGATTCGGGCGCTTCACCGGGTTCAGCCGGATCCAGGTACTTGACACTTCAACCAACCTGCTTTATTGTCGCGTCAACAGTTCAAGGATCAACTAGTTACTTGGAGGTACCGACATGGCGAGCACCCTCACTACCGAGATCCCCGGCTACGTCGCCGGCACCTGGACGATCGACCGCTCCCACAGCGAGGTGGGCTTCTCGGTCCGTCACCTGATGGTGAGCAAGGTCCGGGGCCGCTTCGCCACCTTCGAGGGCGAGATCGTCACCGGCGAGGACCCGCTCGACTCCTCGGTCACCGCGACGGTCGAGCTGTCGTCGGTGGACACGAACGACGCCGGCCGCGACGAGCACCTGCGCTCGGCCGACTTCTTCGAGATCGAGAGCCACCCGCACCTGATCTACCGGTCGACCGGCGTCCGGCGGGACGGCGACGACTTCGTGGTGGACGGCGAGCTGACGCTCCACGGGGTGACCCGCAGCGTGCCCCTGCAGCTGGAGCTCAACGGGTTCCAGGCCTCGACGCCGTTCGGCGACACCCGGGTCGGGTTCTCGGCTCGGGCCGAGATCGACCGCCGCGACTTCGGGATGGGCTTCAACATGCCGCTCGATGGCGGCGGCGTCGTGGTCGGCGACAAGGTGAACATCACGCTCGAGGTCGAGGCGATCCTCCAGGCGCCCGCGGCCTGAGCGGCGACTCGAGCCCGGCCGGCGGTCCCCCCGACGCCGGCCGGGCTCCTGCGCGTCTCGGTGCGCCCGGTCCGCGCGCGAGCCTGCGCCTATGACCGACGACGAACCGACGGTGCGACTCGAGCGGTGGTCGGGCCCGTGGGCGGCCGAGGACCCCGACGCCAACTTCAAGGCCGACGTCGCGCTCTACTCCCTGCTCGAGCCGCTCGCCACTATCCGCAACCTGGCCGACGGGCTCGACGTGCCGGTCGGCGCCATCTGCCGCTACGTCCTCGCCAAGTGGGCCACCGGCGGCAGTGGCGGCCTCCTCGAGGTCGGGCCGACGATGACGCGCCGCCTGGCCGCGGTGTGCGACGACGCCGAGGCGACCGGCACCGACGAGGCCCGGCTCGCCGCGTACGAGCAGCTGCGCCAGATGCTCGACTGGCTGCGCATGCCGCTCGACCATCCCGACGCGTACGGCTGAGCGACGCGGCGCGACGGAGCGCCGGGTTGACGCGTGAGGCGGGCGGCTCTAGAAATGCGCCCGTCGCGGTGTTCGGGAAGCCGGTGTGAATCCGGCGTGGTCCTCGCCACTGTGACCGGGGAGCGAACCCCACCATGCCACCGGCCCGAGCGGGCCGGGAAGGCGGGGGAAGCGACGATCCGGGAGCCAGGAGACCGGCCGCGACGCCTTGACAGCTCGCTCCCACGAAGGATGGGTCGCCATGTCGTCGTCTGCATCACCTCGGCGCGTCCCGCGCCGCAACCTCCCGCCGCGCGTATGGGCGGTCGTGCTCGCGGTGGCCGCACTCGGCCTCCCGGCCGTCTCGGACGTGTCCGCGGGGGCCGCCCCGGCCGCCAACCCGACCGGCTGCGTGCACGGCTACCGCGCCGGCGTCGACTACTTCCCGGCCAAGGCGACCGTCATCGACGCCCAGAACTTCACGATCAGCTACCACCGCAGCTACAAGGTGCTGACGGTCAAGGTCCCGTTCCCGGGCGGCGCCCCGCAGACCTACGTCCTCGTCCAGTGCGGCACCCCGGCCCCGCGGCTCACCGGGGATCTGGCCGGCGCCGAGGTCGTCACGGTGCCCGTCCGCTCGGTCTTCGCCGAGTCGACGACCGAGCTGGTCCCGATCGTGGAGCTGGGCGAGACCAACGCGCTGCGCGGGGTCGGCAGTGAGCAGTACGTCAACGCCAAGCCGGTGCGGGCGCTGTTCAACAAGGCCGGCTTCGTCGAGTTCGCCAAGTCCGGCGACGTCGACGTCGAGCGCGTCCTGGGCGCCAAGCCCGACGTCCTGCTGACCGCCGGCACCGATTCGCCCGCCTACGCGAAGCTGCGCGAGGCGGGCGTCCCCGTCGTCGCGGTCGCCGAGTACCTCGAGGCGACGCCGCTCGGCCAGGCCGAGTGGCTGAAGCTCATGGCCGCGCTCCTCAACCAGGAGCAGCGCAGCGAGACGATCCACGCCAGCGTCGCCGCCCGCTACCGCCAGCTGGCGGCCCTGACCGCGAGCACGCCGACGGGACAGCGTCCGAAGGTCATGACGGGGTTCGAGGACTCGGGCACCTTCTACGAGAAGGGCGGCCAGAGCATCACCGCCCGGCTCATCAGCGACGCCGGCGCGACGTCGGTGTGGGCCGACAACCCCGACTCCGGGCCGATCATGATCGACCTCGAGGCCGAGCTCGGCCGCGCCGCGCGCGCCGACGTGTGGATCGACGGCAGCCAGTTCTGGAACTCGCTCGCCGACGCGGTGAAGGACGACCCGCGCTACCAGTCCTTCCGCCCGTTCCAGCTCCGCCAGCTCTGGGTCCCCAACCGGGTGAAGAACGCCAACGGCGGGCTCGACTTCTTCGAGCGGGGCGTCGCCCGACCCGACCTGGTGCTCGCTGATCTCATCAAGGTGTTCCACCCCGACCGCCTGCGCGATCATCAGCTCGTCTTCTACGTCCGACTGCCACGGGGCTGATGCTCACCGAGGAGCGCGTCGCCGCCCATCCGGAGCCGGCTCCTCGCGCGTCCGTCGACGGCCAGGCACCGGCTCGCGGCCGCGCCGCGCTCGTCTTCCCGCTCCTCGGCCTGCTGCTGGTCGTCGTGTTCGTGCTCGGCATCGCGGTCGGGTCGGTGCCGATCCCGGTCGTCGACGTCGTGAAGGTGCTCACCGGACACGAGCCCCACGGCGTGTACCACGCCATCGTGTTCGACATCCGGCTCCCCCGCTCCATCACCGGGGTGCTCGTCGGCGCCGCGCTCGGGGTGGCGGGACTGCAGCTCCAGACGCTGTTCCGCAACCCGCTGGCGGACCCGTTCGTCCTCGGGGTCAGCGCCGGGGCCAGCCTCGGCGTGGCCCTCGTCGTCCTGGCCGGCGCCTCCAGCGAGGCGACCTTCCTCGCCGGCCTGGGCGGGCTCGGCGATGTCGGCATCGCCGGCGCCGGGACCCTCGGCGCCGCGGCGGTGATGGTGGCGGTGCTGTTCGCGGCCCGACGGGTCCGCTCGACGATCACGATCCTCGTGGTCGGGCTCATGGTGAGCTACCTCGTGGCGTCGCTGGTGACCGTGCTCATCGCGTCGGCCGACGGGCCGCGCATCCAGCAGTTCCTCGCCTGGGAGGCGGGTAGCTTCCGGGCCATCACGTGGTCCCAGCTCCACGTGCTCGTCCCGGTGCTGCTCGTCGGCCTGCTCGCGGCGGCGGCGGGCGTCAAGCAGCTGAACGCGCTCCTGCTCGGCGAGCGCTACGCGGCGACGATGGGCGTCGACGTCCGCCGCACCCGGTTCGTGACCATCGGCACCGCGGCGCTGCTCGCCGGCGTGGCCACCGCGTTCTGCGGGCCGATCGGGTTCCTCGGCATCGCGATCCCCCACCTCGCCCGGGCCGCCCTCGGCTCGAGCGACCACCGCCTGCTCGTGCCGGCGTCGATGCTGCTCGGGGGGACCGTCGCCCTGGCGGCCGACATCATCGCCCAGCTCCCGGGCGCCGACTTCGTGCTCCCGCTCAACGCGGTGACGGCGCTGCTGGGGGCGCCGATCGTGATCTGGGTCGTGCTGAGCAGCCGCAACGCGGGGACGCTCGGCGCATGACGGCGGCGCTGGCGGCACGAGACCTGGTGGTCGGCTACCGCCGGGGCCGGCGCGCCCGCACGGTCGTGCTCGACGGGGTTTCGCTGACGCTGGCGCCGGGCCAGTTCGCGTGTCTCATCGGCCCGAACGGCAGCGGCAAGTCGACTCTGCTCCGCACGTGCTCCGGCCTGCAGCCGCCGCTGCACGGGGAGCTGCTCCTCGCCGGGAAGGACTTGCGGCGCCTGACCCGCCTCGACGTGGCGCGCCGCGTGGCGGCGGTGCTCACCGACCGCCACGACACCGGCCGGCTCACCGGTCGGGACCTGGTCGGGCTCGGCCGCTACCCCTACACGGGGTGGTTCGGGCGTCTGGAGGGCGACGACGACCGAGTCGTCGCGGGCGCGCTCGAGGCGGTCGCGGCCACGCACCTCGCGCACCGGGTCGTCGCTGAGCTGAGCGACGGCGAGCGCCAGCGGGTGATGATCGCCCGGGCGCTCGCGCAGCAGCCGTCCCTGCTGATCCTGGACGAGCCGGCCGCCTTCCTCGACGTCACGGCCCGCGTCGAGCTGGTCGCGCTGCTGCGCGAGCTCACTCGCGAGCACGGGTTGGCGGTCGTGCTCGCCACCCACGACCTCGAGCTCGCGCTGCGGAGCGCCGACACGGTGTGGGTGCTCGACGCCGAGCACCGGCTCGCGACCGGCCTCCCCGAGGACATCGCCGCCGGAGGGGCGCTCGGCCGCGCCTTCCCGACCGGCAGCTGGGCGTTCGACCCGGTCGAGTGGCGCTTCGTGTTCTGCGGCACCGTGCGCGGCGTGGCCACCGTCGCCGGCGACTCGCTGCACGCGACCCTGGCCCGCCGCATCCTCGAGCGGGAGGGGTTCGTCGTCAACCCGCCCGATGTCGGCCCCGGCGTCCAGCTGGCGATCGAGGTGCTCGAGCCGCCCCACGCCGCGCCGACGGTGATCGCCCGCCACGCCGGCGGCGTCGAGACCCACCGGGCGCTGCAGCCGCTGGCCGACCTCGCTCGCCGCGTCGCCGCCGACGCCCGACCCGGCGAGACGCCGCGATGAGCCCGCCCGCCCCGCCGACCGCGCTCGCCCTGTCGTGGAGCGGCGGGAAGGACGCCGCCATGAGCCTGCGGGCCCTCGAGGCCGACGGCCGGCGGGTCGCCGCCCTGCTCAGCACGTTCGGGGCCGACGGCCGCTCGAGCGGGCACGGCGTGCGCCCCGAGCTGCTCCAGGCCCAGGCCGACGCGCTCGGCATCCCGCTCGCCACCGTCACCTTCCCCGACCCGTGCCCGAACGACGTGTACGAGGCGTCGATCGCGGCCGCGCTGGGTCGGGCGCCCCTCGCCGGGCTGGGCGAGATGGCCTTCGGTGACCTCTTCCTCGAGGACCACCGCGACTTCCGCACCGAGCAGATGGCCCGGTCGGGCTGGACGGCATCGTTCCCGGTGTGGCGGCGCGATACCGACGCCCTGGCCGGCGAGGTCCTGGCGGCGGGGATCCGGGCCGTCGTCGTGGCGGTCGACCTCAACGTGCTCGACGACTCGTTCCTCGGCCGCCCCTACGACGAGCAGCTCCTCGCCGACCTGCCCCCCGGCGCTGATCCCTGCGCCGAGACCGGCGAGTTCCACACCTTCGTCACCCACCATCCGCGCTTCGCGGCGCCGGTGCCGGTCGACGTCGGCACCCAGAGCCGGCGGGGCTCGCTCGGGTTCGTGGACCTCGTGCCCGCGTAGCATGCGCGTGACCCCGGGGAGTCCCATGCGGATCGTCTCGCTCCTCCCGTCGGCGACCGAGATCGTCTGCGCGCTCGGGCTCGACGAGGAGCTGGTCGGCGTGACCTTCGAGTGCGACCACCCGGCGTCGGTGCGCACGAAGCGGATCGTCTCCGACACCTCCCTGCCGTCCGACCTCACCCCGGCCGAGATCGACCGGGTCGTGAACGAGCGCGCCGAGGCGCACGCGTCCATCTACACGCTCGACGAGGGCGCGCTGCGGGCGCTGGACCCCCAGCTCGTGATCACCCAGGACCTCTGCGCGGTGTGCGCCATCGACGTCGCCGACGTCGACACCGCGCTCCAGCACCTCGGCTGCCGCGCCGACGTCCTCACCCTGGACCCCAAGCGCCTCGACGACGTCCTGGCCTCGATCGAGCTCGTCGGCGAGAGCACCGGCCGGGCCGCCGAGGCCGGGCGCGTCGTGGCGGCGCTGCGCGACCGGCTGGCGCGAGTCGCGGCGGCGGTGGCGTCCCGCCCGCGACCCCGCACGTTCGTGCTCGAGTGGACCGACCCGCCGTACAACGCCGGGCACTGGATCCCGGACATGGTGGCGGCGGCGGGCGGCGACCCGATCCTCGCCCGGCCCGGCGAGTACTCGGTGCCGCTCGACTGGGCAGCGATCCGGGCCGCCGAGCCCGAGGTCGTCGTGCTGGCGCCGTGCGGGTACTCGCTCGACGGGACGCGCGACCTCGCCGCCGCCGACGAGCGGCTCCGCGCCGAGCTGGCGGCCACGCCGGCCGGCTCGGGCCGGGTCTGGGCCGTCGACGCCTCCTCCTACTTCGTGCGGCCGGGGCCCCGCCTCGTCGACGGCGTCGAGGTGCTGGCCGGGATCCTCCACCCCGAGGTCGCGGACCCGCCGCCGGCCGACCGGGCCGAGGTCGTCGCCCTCGACCGCTGACGCCGGCCCGGTCTCAGTGGATGGGCAGGGTGGCGAGGCGGGCCACGCCGTAGCCGAGGAACACCACGCCGAGCACGAGCACCGTCACGCGCAGCCGCTCCCACCCGAAGCGCAGCGAGATCCCGGCAAAGAAGAGGACGGCGGCGAAGAACACGGTGGTGAGCACGTAGGCGTCGGTGTGCTCGGTGGCGAGCCGGCCATCGTCGAAGCGCTGGTCCCCCACCCGCTCGAGATGGTCCGACGTCCCGAGCAGCGCCAGGTGGTACTGCGGCATCGACAGCGGGCTGGCCACCGCGGCCGCGTTGTGGAGCGGGTCCTGGGCCAGCCAGGCTTGGAACGCGGGCACGAACTCGGGCCGGAACCGCCGCTGGTACAGGTCGGCGAGGGCGGTGTTGCCCTGGGTCGTCACCTCGAGCCACCGGTTGAAGTTCAGGAGGTCCTGGAGCCGGTCCTGCCCGGCCGCGGTCGAGGCCCGGTTGGCCTCCGAGCGGGCGGTGTTCGCCCGCGCGAAGTCCTGGGACTGCAGCCCGTTCCACCGGGCCGCCTCGTAGCCGCTCCACGCGATCCCGACCGTGGCCACCGCCAGCAGCACCGTCGCCACCAGCTCCCACCGGTGCTCCCGCCGTTCGGCGGACCGGGACGCGGATTCGCCGAGCTCGGGCGGCGCGTGCACGTGCACCTCGCTCATCGGCGGGCGAGCCTACGGGCGGCGCCGGGCCGTTCCGCGGCTGTCCCGTCTTGTCCCATCTGCCGGGCGGTCGCAGAATGCCGGGATGGGAGCCGGGGGCTTCGGGCGCGACTGGGCCGACCGGGGCGACCAGCCGGCCCGTCGGGGTCCGCCGAGGCCTCGTCCGGGTCCGCCCGTCGGCCGGACCCGCGCCGGCGAGTGGGGTGCGCGCGGCCGGCGACGCCGCTCCGACCCGCGCCTGGCCGACCCCTGGAGCCCCTACCCGGGGGTGGGCGCCTCGGTGCGGGACCCGTCCGGCGGCCGACGCATCCCCGACGGGGTGCGCTTCGCCGAGCCGGTCCGGACCTGGCAGCTGCCGAAGCGGTTGCCGACGACGCAGACGCTCCTCGCCGGTGGCGCGGCGGTGCTGCTCGCCTTCCTGATCGGCCACCTCACCGGCGGGAGCAGCACCTCGGTGGCGACGAGCAACACCACCGCCTCGGTCGCCACGACGACCACCCTCCCGCCGCTGCCGACCAGCCACACGGTGGCGCCCGGCGAGACGCTCTCCTCGATCGCCGGCGCCCTGGGCGTCACGACGGCCCAGCTCGCCAGCTACAACGGAATCGGCAACCTGAACCACGTCTTCGTCGGCGAGGTGCTGAAGATCCCGCCCCCCACCTCGCCGACCTCCACGCCGCCGGCCACCACCTCACCGAAGTAGCGGCGCGCTCCGGGCCGCGCCCCTCAGGGCGACGGCACGCCGGCCTGCAGCGGCTGGGTGTCGATGCGACCCTGCTCGCAGACGGAGCCGAACGTCCACGGCGCGACGGTGAACTGGAACTCGTTCGGCGGCGTCACCTCGACCTGCTGCGGCACCGGCTCGCACGGCCCGCTCTGGGACTCGTTGCCGGACGGGATCGCGCCCCAGTGCAGCAGCGCCGACGTCTGGCCGCCGGTCGAGACGGTCACCGCCGGGGCCGGGACCGACTGGTCCCGGACCACGTCCGTCGGCACCGGCTGGCCGCCCGTCCCGAGGAGCTGCATGCCCACGTAGCCCTGCGCTCGGCAGGCCGGCCCGCCGTTGGTGAGGATCAGCCGGACGTACCGGTTGCCGGCACCGGCGCCGAGCTGGCCGAACGACGCGTGCAGCTGCGCGGTCCGACAACGGGCGAGGCCGGCGGGAGCCGTGGTGGCGGTGGAGCTCGACGGCACCGACGCCGTCGACGTCGTCGTGCTCGCGTTCGAGTGCACCGACGATCCCCCGCCGCAGGCGGCGAGCGTGGTCCCGGCCGCCAGGGCGAGCACGACCAGGGACCGGCGGCTCCACCGGCGGGGTCGGGCGACCGGTGGGCGGGTCGTCGGGTGAGGTGCCGGGCGCGTACCCGCAGCATCGCGCGGCGATGGGGGCCAACGGCAGCAAACCGCGGTCAGGCGTCCCGCCCGCCGACGAGACTGGGCGGGTGGGCGACCTCGCCACCGACACCGAGCTCGAGCGCGTCGACGAGCACCGCTTCCGGGTCTCGCTCAGCCGCGACTGGGAGATCTGGGGACCGATGGGCGGCTACGTGGCCGCGGTCGCCCTGCGGGCGGCCGGCGCCGAGAGCCCGTTCGCGCGCCCGGCCAGCTTCTTCTGTCAGTACCTCGGCGTCGCCGCGTTCGAGCCGGTCGAGGTCACGGTCTCGGTGCAACGGCAGGCGCGCACCGCGCTCGCGCAGCGCGCCGAGATGACCCAGGGCGGCCGCCCGATCCTCTCGGCCCTGGTCTGGAGCGTGGCCGATGTCGACGGCCTCGAGCACCACGTCACCACGGCCCCCGCGGTCCCGCCCCCAGACGAGCTGCAGCCGTTCGAGACCCTCCTCCCCGACGAGGAACCGCCGTTCCCGTTCTGGAACAACGTCGAGTCGCGGCCGGTCGAGTTCAGTCCCGTCTGGCCGCCCGAGGGCCCGCTGCCGCCGGTGTGGCAGACGTGGACCCGCCTGCGGCCGACCTCGACGTTCGACGACCGGTGGCTCGACGCGGCGCGCAGCGTGATCCTGGTCGACGTGCAGGGCTGGCCGGCCGCGCACCACCACCATGCGTGGCGCGACCCGCCGTTCATCGCCCCGAGCATCGACCTCTACGTCGCCTTCCACGAGCCGGCGCCGCACGAGCCGTGGCTGCTCGCCGACGGGCATGCCCCGGTCGCCGACGACGGCCTCATCGGCTGGACGGGGCGGCTGTGGTCGTCGGCGGGCCGGCTCGTCGCCTCGGGCGGTGGGCAGCTGCTGTGCCGACGGGTGGACGGGGCGCGCTGAGCCGACGGCGCTGGACGCGGGTTGCGGCGCGGGCGGTCAGTCGAGCGCCGAGCGCGCCTCGGCCAGGTTGTCGGCCGCGAACACGAGCCGGGTGCTGGTGGCGAGGTAGGCGAGGGTGACGTTCACGCCCGCGTCGCCGAGTCGCCGGCTGACGTCGCCGAGCACGCCGGGCTGGTCGTCGACCTCCACCACCGCGACCTCCTGCTCGGTCGCGATCTGGATTCCCGCCGCGGCCAGGGCCGTGAACGCGTCGGCGGCGTCCTCGACGAGCAGGTGCACCTCGCCCTGTCCCCCGCCGCTCGTCACCGCGCAGAAGCCCTCGATGTTGACGCCGGCGTCGCCGAGCACCCGGCCCAGGCGGGCCAGCTCACCGGGTTGGTCCTCCAGGTAGACGGTGAGGTCGGTCGCCATCACGTCCCTCCATCGGTTCTCGCCCGCCGAGCCGGCGGCGACCGGCGGTCGATGGGACCGAGCCGCGCCGTCGTGCTGATCGCCCCGCGATCCACCTCGCTGGTATAGATCGGCGGCGGACGCCGGGCAATCGGCGGCCGCGATCCGACGGCCCGGCGGCGTCAGCCCTGGCTGTCGGGCGCGGTGAGCCGGCCGCCTTTCTCGCCGGTCGGCGCGGGCGACACCGTCACCGTCGCCGACTTCGACGCGGTGGTGCCGTCAGCGGCGGTGGCGGTCAGCGCCAGATCGTGGCTCTCGCTGCTCCCCGAGGGGCAGTCGAATTCGACGGCTCGCCGGCCGGTCGGCGGCCCGTCGGTGACGATCGCGGTCCCGTCGGCCTCGATCGAGACCGTGTCGGCGTCCTGGCTCGACCAGATCAGCACCGCCCGGACGCGACGCTCTCCTCGGAGACAGATCGGCTCGGAGGGGCTGGCGAAGAACTCGATCACCGACGGCGGCGCGACGGTCAGGGTCGTGGTGTTGGGCGCCGCGGTGGTGGTCGTCGTCGTGGTGGTGCTCGTCGTGGTCGCGGTCGTCTGCGGCGACGCGGTCCCGGCGGTGAGCAGGCCGGCCGCGGCGCCGGCGAGCAGCCCAACGCCGAGCGAGCCGGCACTGATTCGGATGATTCCGCTGCGAGCCAGCATGCTTCGACCGTCCCAGCCGCTCGACGCGACGTGGCGTGCGGGGCAGCACGCGCGCCCTCACCCTAACCACGACGTTCGACGGCGCCGCCGACGACGCGGCCGCCCGGCGGCCGGTGCGGTGTCGGCCTAGGTGACGGGGGGCGCGAGCCGCTCCATGACCTGGCGCCGGAGCTCGTCGGCGGGTGGGAGCCCCGGCACGTCGTCGATCGGCTCGGGGTTCAGGCCCTCGGCGATGCCGTGCCAACGCCGGATCGCGAGCTCGACGAACTCGGGGTGCGGGAACACCCAGAACGAGCCCGACTCGACCGCAGCCGCGACCAGGTCGGCGACGTAGGACGGCTGGGCGCCCTCGTCGACCGCCCGCCGCACGTGCTCGGCCATGACGTCGAAGCCGGGCGCGGCGGGCGGCGGCTCACCGAGCTCGTCGGGCCAGTTCCGGTCCGCGTCCACGATCCCGGTGCGGACCCACCCGGGGCACAGCACGCTGACGCCGATGGGCAGGCCGATCATCTGCAGCTGCCGGTAGAGGTCCTCGGAGATCGCGACCACCGCGTGCTTCGAGGCGTCGTAGGAGGGGCCGAAGCCGGGCACGAGCCCGGCGATGCTGGCCGTGTTGATGATGTGGCTCTCCTCCTGGCCGGCCAGCGCGGGGAGGAACGCCCGCACGCCGTGGATCACGCCCCAGAGGTTCACGCCGAGCACCCACCGCCAGCCCGAGATCGGCCCGAACCAGGGGTCGCCGGTGCTGGCGACCCCGGCGTTGTTGCACACGACGTGCACGGCGCCGAAGCGCTCGAGCGTCGCGGCGGCCAAGCCGTCGACCGCCGCCGCGTCGCTCACGTCGGTCGGGACCCCGAGCGTCTCGACGCCGAGCGCCGCCACCTCGGCCGCGGCGGCGGCGAGCGCGGCCTCGTCGACGTCGGCGAGCACCACCCGGAGCCCGCTCCGTGCGAACCGGTCGGCGAGCGCCCGGCCGATCCCGCCCGCGGCGCCGGTCACCACCGCGACCTGACCTTCGCGTAGCTGCATCTCCGCCCCCCGGGCTCGCCTGCCGGGATGGTAGCGAGCGCCCTCCTCGCGCTGAGTAAGGTCCGCGGCCAGTGAACGAGCGCGGAGGAGGTGGTCACGTGCGACGTCGCTGAAGCGACGTGGATGTCGCCCGGTCGGGCGACCGTGGCCGCAGCTCGGTTCACGGCCTGCGGCCGTAGCAGCTGATTCCCGGTTCGCAGGAGGATTCATGGAGTACCAGGACGCGCTCGCGCGCGTGATCCGAGACGTCGTCGCGCCGAACGCGGCCGAGGTCGACCGCGCCGGCGTGTTCCCCCGCGCCGCGGTGGACGCGCTCGGTGAGGCCGGGATCCTCGGCCTCGCGTCGGCCACCGACGTGGGGGGCGGGGGCCAGGGCTTCGACGCCGCCGCCGACGTCGTCGCCAGCCTGAGCGAGCAGTGCGGCTCGACGGCGATGGTGGTCCTGATGCACTACGCCGCGACGGCGGCGATCGAGCGGCACGGCCCGACCGAGGTGCGGGAGGCGATCGCGGCGGGGCGGCACCTGTCGACGCTCGCGTTCTCGGAGGCCGGGAGCCGCAGTCACTTCTGGGCGCCGCTGAGCACGGCCCAGCCCGACGGGGACACGGTGCGGCTCGACGCCCGCAAGAGCTGGGTCACGTCGGCCGGCGAGGCCGACAGCTACGTGTGGTCGAGCCTGCCGGCTCGCGCGCCGGGCGCGATGACGTTGTGGCTGGTGCCGCGGGACACGCCGGGCCTGACGGTCTGGGGGCCCTTCGACGGGCTGGGGCTGCGCGGCAACGCCTCGAACCCGGTGACGGCGGTCGGCGCCGAGGTCCCCGCGTCGGCCCGCCTCGGGGACGACGGGGCCGGGCTCGACGTCGCGCTCACGGTCGTGCTGCCGTGGTTCCTCGTGCTCAGCGCGGCCGCCAGCCTGGGGCTGATGCATCGGGTCGTCGCGGAGACGCGACGGCACCTGGTCAACACCCGTCTCGAGCACCTCGACGAGAGCCTCGCCCAGCAGCCCGTCCTGCGCGCCGCGTACGCCCGCCTGCAGATCGACAGCGATCGCACCGGTGCGCTCCTCGACGACACCTTGACCGCGCTCCGCTTCGAGCGGGAGGACGCGCAGCTGCGGGTCCTCGAGATCAAGGCCGCCGCCGGCGAGGCCGCGGTGCGAGTGACCGACGAGGCGATGCGGGTGTGCGGCGGCGCCGCCTTCCGCAAGGAGCTCGGCATCGAGCGGTGCTTCCGGGACGCGCGGGCGGCTCGCGTGATGGCGCCGACCACCGACGCGCTCCTCGACTTCGTCGGCCGGGCGCTCTGCGGGCTCCCGCTGTTCGACGAGGAGGCGTCATGAGCGACCTCGTGATGGGCGCGGTCGCCTACGACCCGAAGGTCGTCACGATCTGGGAGGGGTTCAAGGCGTGGCTGCGCGACGAGCGCCTGGACTTCGACTTCGTGCTCTACTCGAACTACGAGCGCCAGGTCGAGGACCTCGTCGACGGTCGGATCGACGCGGCGTGGAACTCGCCCCTAGCGTGGGTGCGGACCCGGCGGTCCGCCACCGACCGCGGCCTGCAGGCTCGGGCGCTCGTGATGCGGGACACGGACCAGGACCTGACGTCGGTCGTCGTCACCCGAGCCGACGCCGACATCCACGACGTCGCCGACCTGCGGGGCCGGCGGGTCGGCACCGGGGCCCTGGACTCACCGCAGGCCACGCTCCTGCCCCTGTCGCATCTCCGCCGGCTCGGCGTCGACCCCGGGCGGGACTGTGAGGTCCAGCGCTTCGACATCGGGGTCGGGCTGCACGGCGACCATGTCGGCGGCGAGCGCGACGCGGCGCGAGCGCTCATGGCGCGGACGGTGGATGCGGCGTGCCTCATCGACGGCAACTCGCTGCTCTTCGCGCACGAGGGGACGATGCCGGCCGGCGCGACACGGGTGCTGACCCAGACCCCGGCCTTCGACCACTGCAACATGACGGTGACCGACGCCGGCCCCGTCGCCGAGCTCGAGCGGTTCAGTGAGCTGCTCCAGTCGATGTCGTACTCGGATCCCCGGGTGCGACCGCTGCTGGACCTCGAGGGGCTCAAGACCTGGAAGGAGGGGCGCGTCAGCGGGTACGACGCGCTCGAGCGAGCCGTCGACGAGACCGGCTTCTACGACGACGCAGGCCATGTCACCGCCTCCGACTATCGACCTTGAGGATCTCGGGCTCGATCGAGGCGCCCATCTCCTGATCGAGCGCGCCCTCCGGGACCTGGTCCCGGGCGACCGGCTGCAGGTGCTCGGGCGCGACGCGCAGCTGCCGATCCACCTCCGGGCGTGGTGCCGCGCGCACGGCCACGGCTTCGAGGCCGACGGGCCGACCATCGTGCGCGGCGACGCCGACCACGCCCGGTGGGACGACGCGGCGCGCGTCGGCGCCGCCACCCCCGACGGGCTGGCGGCCCGCGCCGGGCCGGGCTGGGGCCTGGCGGCGCGGGGCGCGCTGGTGGAGGCCGGCGGTCCCGAGCCGCGCTTCGAGCTCGACCAGCGGGACCAGCTCTGGGCTGACGTCGTGCCGCGGCTGTACGCGCAGGCGCTCGCCGGCCAGTGGGACCCAGCCACGGCGATCGACTGGGACGCCGGCGCCCAGCTGCCGGCCGACGTCGAGGCCGCGGTGGTCCAGGTGATGACGTACCTGGTGGAGAACGAGATGGCGGCCCTCGTCGTGCCGGCCCGGTTCCTCGGCCGGATCCACCCCTACTTCCGCGAGGTCGTGCAGCTGCTGGCGGTGCAGGTCGCCGACGAGGCCCGCCACGTCGAGGTGTTCACGCGGCGCGCCGAGCTGCGGGGCGGCGACCTCGGCGTCTCGGGGGCCGGCGGCCGGGCGTCCCTGCAGACGCTCCTCGACGAGCCCGACTTCGTGCTCGCCTCCTTCCTCCTGTCGGTGCTCGGCGAGGGCAGCTTCTTGAACCTGCTCGGCTTCCTCGACGAGCACGCGCCCGACCCGGTGACGGCGCAGGTCGCGCACCTCGCCCGCCAGGACGAGGCCCGCCACGTCGCGTACGGGGTCGCGCATCTCGAGTTCCTCTGCGCGAGCGACCCCGGGGTGCGAGAGCAGCTCCGGGTCGCGGTGCACCGTCGCCACGACGCGCTGGCCCAGACGGCGGGCCTGAACCGGCAGGTGTTCGACGCCCTCGTGGTGCTGGCGGCCGGGAGCTGGTCGCCGGCCGACATCGGGCGCGGCTTCGACGCGGTCGAGCGACTCCAGGCCGAGATGGACGAGGGCCGTCGGCGTCGCCTGACCCGGCTCGGCTTCCCGGATCAAGACGCGGCGGAGCTCTCGGCGCTGCACACCCGCAACTTCATGTGACCTCGCCCCGCGCGCGACGGCGACCCGCGCCGGACCGGTTCGGACTCGCCCGTCCCCATGTCAGACTGGCGAGCGATGGACGGACGCCCCGCCGTCTGGATCGGCCACGCGGTGCTCGCGGTCAGCGACGTCGACCGGTCGGCTGACTACTGGCGGGGTCTCGGCATGCGCGAGGTGGAGCGGAACCCCCACGTCGCGGTGCTCGAGCTGCGGGGCGGGACCCACCTGGTCCTCGTGCCCGGCCGCCCGCCCGAGCCGGCGGACGCGCCGTTCGACCTCATGGTCGACGACATCGACGTCACGCACGCCCAGTGGACGGCCGACGGCCTCGAGCCGTCCGTGATCGAACGGGGACGGATCCACGCGTCGTTCACCGTTCGCGATCCCGACGGGTACCGCGTGACCGTGAACAGCTCCCACGTGATGGGCGAGGTCTGAGCCGTGATCCAGCGACGGTCCGTCCCGGTCCCGGCCACCCGACGGCGCACCGGGTGAGCCTCGAGCTGGTGCCGCTCTGCACCATGGTGGTCGAGCTCGCCGATCCCCTCATCCTTCCGAACACGCCGGCGGGGACCCGGGTGATCGTCGAGGTCAACCGCGCTCGCGTCGAGGGAGCCCGGCTGCGGGGCCAGATGAAGGGCAGCGCGGCGGCCGACTGGCTCACCATCGGCCCCGACAACACGGGCACCCTCGACGTGCGAGCGACCCTCGAGACCCATGACGGCGCGCTGGTCTTCCTCCACTATCAGGGCCGGCGGGACTTCTCGCAGGGCATGGACGCCCCCATCTACACGGCGCCGAGGTTCGACACCGGTGACGAGCGGTACGCGTGGCTCAACAAGATCCAGGCGGCCGCGAAGGGCAGCCTGGACGGGACGACCCTGACCTACGAGGTCTACGAGCTGCGCTGACGGACCGCGCGGCCGGGTCGAGCCCCGAGGTGCTCACCGTCGCGCACGACCCGGGTGCCGTTGACCCAGACCCCCTCGACGCCGGCCGGGTGCCGCCGCGGGTCCTGGTAGGTGGCGACGTCGTCGATGCGCGCGGGGTCGAACAGCACCAGGTCGGCGAAGGCGCCGGGCTCGATGCGGCCGCGGCCGGCGAGCCCGAACTTGGCGGCCGGCAGGCCGGTCATCCGGTGGACCGCCTCCGGCAGCGAGAGCACGCCGAGGTCCCGCGCGTAGTGGCCGAGCACGCGGGCGAACGTCCCGTAGAGACGCGGGTGCGGCTTGCCGGTCAGGGTCGGGATCCCGTCGGAGCCGATCATCGTGGTCGGGTGGGCCATGACGGTCTGGACGTCGTCCTCGCTCATCGACTCGATGATCACGACGGCGCCGTCGCCCTCGACGTCGACGATGTGCCGCACCGCGTCCAGCGGCTCGTCGATGCCGAGGTCGCGGGCGATCTCGGGGACCGTTCGGCCCTCCCACTCGGGATGACGCGGCGTCGAGGCGAGGAGGTGGTCGCCCCAGTCCACCCAGCCGAATCCGGCCGTGTTCTCCTCGACGTTCTGCAGCACCGCGAGGAGGCTCGTGCTCCCGGCGGTGTACGGGTACTGGTCGGCGGTGACGTCGACGCCGCGGGCGCGAGCCTCCTCGATGAGGCGCAGCGACTGGTGCACCAGCCCCCACGACGGCTTGGTGCTGGCCTTGTGGTGCGAGATCTGCACCGGCACGCCGCCGTCCTCACCGATGCGGATCGCCTCCCGCACCGCGTCCAGGAGGCCCTCGCCCTCGTTGCGCATGTGGCTGGCGTAGATGCCGCCGACGCGCGCCATGTCGCTCGCCAGCGTCACGAGCTCGTCGGTCTTGGCGTGCCGGCCCGGCTCGTAGATGAGCCCGGTCGAGTAGCCGACGCAGCCGGCGTCGAGGGCGGTCGCCATCGTGTCGAGCATCCGGGCCAGCTCCCGCTCGTCCGGGGCCCGGCGCTCGTGGCCCATCGCGTCCTGCCGGATCGTGCCGTGGCCCACGAGCACGGCCACGTTGAGGCTCGGCGGGTCGCTGTCGATCGCGTCCAGGTAGTCGCCGTAGGTGTCCCAGGCCGGGAGCAGCTCGCGGCGGTGGTCGGCCGCGAAGAGGCTGAGATACGCCTGCGCGGAATCGAAGGGCGCCGCGCCGAGCCCGCAGTTCCCGACGACGGCGGTCGTGACGCCTTGCGCGACCTTGAAGTCCATCTCCGGGAGCAGGAACACCGCGAAGTCGTCGTGGGTGTGCACGTCGATGAACCCCGGTGCGAGTGCCAACCCGGCGCCGGCGACCTCGACGCCGGCGGGCTCGGCGGCGAGGTCCCCGACCGCGTCGATCCGCTCGCCCGTGACGCCGAGGTCCGCGACTCGGGGCTCACCACCCGTGCCGTCGTACACGGTGGCACCGCGGACCACGAGATCCATCGCGCGGGAGCGTAAACCCTGGCCCCCGCGCCGTCACGGTGCGGGGACCGCGGCGGTGGGACACGCGTACGATCGTGGCGCGCGCCTCGCCCTGTTCTCCGACATCCACGGCAACTCGGTTGCCCTCGACGCGGTGCTCGACGACGTCGAACGACGGGGCGGCGCCGACGCGTACTGGATCCTCGGCGACCTGGTCGCGCTCGGGCACGACCCGATCGGGATCCTCGACCGCATCGCGGCGCTCCCGGCCGCCGTCCTCCGCGGCAACACCGACCGGTACGTCGTCACCGGCGAGCGACCTCCACCGCACGCCGCCGACGCGGCCCGGGACCCCGCGCTGGCGCCGGTCGTCACCGAGATCGCCGGCTCGTTCGGGTGGACCGCCAATCAGGTCGCGGCGGCGGGCTGGACCCGCTGGCTCGCCCGGCTCCCGTTCGAGGTCCGCCGGACGCTGCCGGACGGGACCCGGCTCCTCGGCATCCACGCGTCCCCGCAGTCCGACGAGGGTGCCGGCGTCACGCCGGACACGGGCGACGACGAGCTCGCGTCGCTGCTGGCGGAGTGCGACGCCGACGTGGTGTTCGCCGGGCACACGCACCGGGCGGTCGACCGGATGGTGGGCGCCCGTCGGGTGATCAATCTCGGCAGCGTGAGCAATCCCCTGCCGCCCGACCTGCGGGCGTCCTACGTCGTCGTGGACGCCGACGAGACATCCCATCGGATCGAGCACGTGCGCGTGGACTACGACCACGACGCCGTCATCGCCGCGCTCGAGGCGCTGCCGCACGCGGGACGGTCGTGGCTGATCGCCAAGCAGCGGGGTGAGGCCGCGTAGCGCACCTACGATGACGCCGGCTGCCCGAGTCCGTTCGGAGCTGCTCACCATGGGACGCCCGCCGCCGAAGCCCGCCCCGTCACGAACCCGGCGCGAGCCGCCGCGGTTTCGGACCGTGGTCGTTCGCGGCCTCGAGGCGCGCGGTCCTCGGCTGACCCGGGTCACGCTCGGCGGCTCGGAGCTGGCTGACCTCACGATCGACCAGCCGGCGGCCAGCGTCCGGCTGCTGCTGCCGGCGCAGGCCCGTCAGCTCGTGATGCCGACTTGGAACGGCAACGAGTTCCTCCTGCCCGACGGCAGCCGCCCCCCGATCCGGACGTTCACGCCTCGGCTCTTCGACCCGGACGCGCTCGAGCTCGACGTCGAGATCGTCCGCCACGGCGCGGGCGCGGCCTCGGAGTGGGTGGCGGCGGCGCAGCCGGAGGACGCGGCGGCCATCTCAGGACCGGGGCGCGGCTACGCCGTCGACGACGACGCTCCCGCGTTCTTGCTGGCCGGCGACGAGACCGCCATCCCTGCGATCAGCCAGCTGCTCGAGGTCCTGCCGCGCGAGCCGCCGGTCGACGTCCACGTCGAGGTCTCGCACCCCGAGGGCCGACTCGACCTGCCCGACCACCCGCACGCGGCCGTCACCTGGCACGACCTCTCGCCGGGCGCGCCGCCCGGCGATGCGCTCGTCGACGCGGTGCGAGGCGTCGATCTGGTTCCCGGGAGCCGGGTGTGGGTCGCCGGCGAGGCAGCGGCGGTGCAGCGCATCCGCCGCCACCTCTTCGAGGACCGCGGTCTCCCGCGCGCCTCGACGACCGTCCGCGGCTACTGGAAGCGAGGCGCCCGGGGTGACGGCGGCGATGACGCCTGATCGTCGTCGGCGCTGCGGTCGTCGAGGGCGCTCAGGCCTAGCCGCTCAGGTGATCTCGCGTCGCTGCTCGCAGCACCGTCCGTCCGGCGATGCCGGTCACAGCACCTGAGGAAGCTCGCACCCGGCGGCCGGCGTTCGGGGCCCGGCGGGTCAGGCGCGGGGTCGGGCGTCCTCCCAGCCCGCCGGGAGCTCGGGTGCGGCCCAGGCTGCATCGGGTTCCCACGAGGCCCACTCGTCATCCCACCAGGTGCGGCCGGCCTCGACGTCGCCCATGATCCGCTCCGCCTCGGCGCGGATCCGATCCGCGACCGCGCCCGTGAAGCGCCCTTCCCGCACCCGCTGGTCGACGAGGTCGTCGTCCTTCAGGCGGCACGATCGGTCCGGGTCGATCACCACGTCGAGCTCCAGGTCCTGGGTGTCGTAGCCGATCGCGGTCCGGCGGAACGGCTCCTGGAAGTTCACGTACCAGTGGGCGAAGTCTCGGTCCGGTCCCTCCCAGAAGTGCCACACCGCGTACTCCTCGCCGGGTCGCTGCAGCATCAGCACGCCGTGCCCGTACCAGGCCGGCTGGGGAGACCAGGGGTGCGGCCAGCCCGGCAGGTAGCCGAACGGAGCCCCCTCGGCGAGGTAGGTGGCCAGCAACTCGCTCGTGTCCGCGACGACGAACACCGGGCACGCCAGCCACGGCCGGCCCCACGCGATCTCCCGGCGGACGACGACGGCGCCGGTCTCCCAGCTCATCGCCGGCCCCGGCGCTCGGTCGTCCGACCCACGCCACCATCTTTGTCCGCGCCCGCATGCGCCAGCCGGAGGCGACCCGGTTACCGCCGGTCGCGCGTCATCGGTCGGTGCGGTCCAGCACCGGGTGCACGTCGATGATCGCCGTGCCGTCGAGCGCCTCGAGATCGCGGACGCCGACCCGCGACCCCTCGATCGAGACGATCGACACCCGGTGCAGCCCGATCGGGTTCGGCCGGTCGGGGGAACGGATGCTGAACACGCCCACCTCCGGGGTGCTCGTGTCGTTCCGTGGGTGCGTCGAGAGGACGTCGCGCCGGGCGCGGTCGAGCCAGGTCAGCACGAGGATCTCGGTTCCGACCGCGAGGTCGCGGATGCCCTCCCCGACCCGGTCGGCGAACACCAGCCAGGCCGGCGGCGACCCCTCGTCGCCCTGACGCGGGGCTTGCTCGCGGGTCAGCAGCGGCGACTCCACCCAGCCGATCGGCACGACGTCATACGTGGCAGCCCCATTGTCGCCAGCGTGCGACGCCATCAGCCGAGCGCGGTTCGGAGCGCGCCAGTCGAGAACCCTGAGCCGCGAGTCCGGTCCCGCGACCAGGGGTGCAGGCGGTTGAGCTTGGCGCTCCACCGTGGGTTGACAGTGGCTCGCCGGACCGTCGATGCTCCCGACTCTTAACCGGCGCGCGCGTGGGAGCGAGGGAGCTTCGGGCATGGATGAAGCGAAATGGGTGCGGCTGGCCGCGGCCTCGGGCCTGGTCTTTCTCATCCTCATCATCGTGCAAGGTCCGGTCCTCCAGGGCAGCAGCCCGTCTACGACCGACTCGGCGACGAAGATGTTCAACTACTTCAAGAACCACCAGAGCGACATCAAGGCCGCGGCGTTCCTGTTCGGCCTCGCGATGTCGGCGGTCCTCGTCTGGGGATCCGCGCACTTCCGAGCGCTCCGCAAGGCCGAGGGTGGCCACGCCGGCCTCGCCGCAGCTGCGCTCGGCGGGCTGGTGCTGGCGGCCACGATGTCGGTGGTATCAGCCGCCACCGAGGCCACCGCGGCACTTCGGATCGACGACCTCGGGTACTCGGGTGCGCGCGTCTACTACACCCTGACCCAGTTCACGGTGGCTGGCGTGCTGCTCGGCTTGGCGGTGCTGGTGGGCACGACGGCCGTCGTCGTGTTCCGTACCGGCCTCTTTCACCGCTGGTTCGGCATGCTGAGCATCATCCTCGCGATCGGGTCGTTCATCGGCGCGTCCGGCGTCGCCTATGCCAACGACTTCAGCTACAACTTCAGGGGGGCGATGCTCAGCCTCGACTCGCTCTGGATCGGCGTGGTCGGCGTGTTCCTCCTTCGGCGGCCCGAGCAAGCGATCGCGTAGGCCGCCTGGGTTTCGCTACCTTCCGGTGGGGGGCGGCGGGACAACCGGACGCGGGAGTGGCGATGCTGAAGAGGATTGGCTTGCGATGACGGCCCATCCGCTCGACATGCTTTCGGCCGAGGAGGTGACCCGCGCCATCGAGGTGCTGCGCGCCGGTGGTCATCTCGGCGACGGGGCCCGCGTGGTCCACGTCGTGCTCGACGAGCCGGAGAAGGCGGTGGCGGCGGCGCACCAGCCGGGCGCCCCGGCGGACCGATCGGTGCGAATCCTGGTCGTGCCCGGCCCGGGCCTGGAGCTCCTCGAGGCGGTCGTCTCGGTGACCGACGGCGAGGTTCGAGCCGTCGAGACCCACGAGGGGATGCGGCCGGCGCTGATGTTCGGGGAGTCGCTCGAGGCCATCCTGAAGCTGCCCGAGCACCCGGACTGGGTGGCGGCGCTGAAACGGCGCGGGATCGAGGATCCCGAGCAGGTCCAGATCGACCCCTGGCCCGCCGGCAACTTCGGGCTCGACCTCGAGGAAGGCCGGCGCATCTCGCGGTGCATCGCGTTCCAGCGCGACATCTCGACCGACAACGGCTACGCCCGGCCGATCGAGGGCCTCGTCGCGTTCTTCGACATGGGCGCCGGCGAGGTGATCGAGGTGCAGGACTTCGGGCCGGTGCCGCTGCCGCCCGAACGCGGCAACTACCAGCCCAAGGACGTCGGCGCCCTGCGCGACGACCTGCGGCCCCTCGACATCACCCAGGCGGACGGCCCCAGCTTCACGGTGGACGGCAACCAGGTGTGCTGGCAGCGCTGGTCGTTCCGGGTCGGCTTCGACCCGTACGAGGGACTCGTCCTCCACACGATCGGCTACGAGGACGCCGGGCGGGTGCGCCCGCTGCTCCACCGGGCGTCGATCTCGGAGATGGTCGTCCCCTACGGCGACCCGGGCCCGATGCACGGCTGGAAGAACGCGTTCGACGCCGGCGAGTGGGGCCTCGGGCGCATGGCGAACTCCCTGACGCTCGGCTGTGACTGCCTCGGCGTCATCCACTACTTCGACGGCGTGCTCGCCAACGAGCAGGGAGAGCCCTACGTCGTCGAGAACGCCATCTGCATGCACGAAGAGGACTACGGGATCCTCTGGAAGCACCACGACCTGCAGGGCGACACCAGCGAGGTCCGCCGGTCCCGCCGGCTCGTCGTCAGCCTCATCGCCACCGTCGGCAACTACGAGTACGGCTTCTACTGGTACTTCTACCAAGACGGCAGCCTCCAGCTCGAGGTCAAGCTCACCGGGATCGTGTCCACGATGGCGATCCCGCCCGGGGAACAGCCCGAGTTCGCGAACGTCATCGCGCCTGGCCTCGCCGCGCCCCACCACCAGCACCTGTTCAACGCCCGGCTCGACTTCGACGTCGACGGCACGACGAACAGCGTCTACGAGGTCGAGGCCGAACCGGTCCCGGCCGGGACCGACGCTCCCCTCGGCAACGCGTTTCGGGAACGGGCGACGCTGCTGGCGACCGAGCTGGCGGCCCGTCGGTCCACGCACGCGGCAACCAGCCGGCACTGGCGGATCGTGAACCCCGGCTCGACGAACCGGCTCGGCGCCCCGGTCGCCTACCGGCTCGTGCCGACCGTCTCGACGCCGACGATGCTGGCGCAGCCGGAATCCAGCGTCGGGCAACGAGCCGGGTTCGCCCGCCACAACCTCTGGGTCACGCCCTTCCAACGGGACGAGCGCCGGGCCGCCGGGGAGTTCCCCAACCAGCACGCGGGGGGCGACGGGCTGCCCCGCTGGACGAGCGCCGACCGACCGATCGAGGGGCGCGACATCGTCTGCTGGTACAGCTTCGGGGTGACCCACTTCGTTCGCCCGGAGGACTGGCCCGTGATGCCGGTCGAGTACACGGGATTCCTGCTGAGCCCGTTCGGGTTCTTCGATCGCAACCCGGCATTGGATGTGGCGCCGTCGCCCGGTCATTGCGACGCCGACACGCCCAGCTAGCGCCGCCGCGGAACCGAATAGCGGCCTAATGAGCAACCAGCGCGCCCAGCACTGTGCGTGCGCCGCTGCCGAGCGAGTCGTCACCCGTACCAGGGCTGGCCGTGCGCCTTACCCGGGTGATGATCACCCGTCGCGCACCGGCGGGCGGCGTCACGGCGCCGGGTGCTCGGCGACGAAGGCGTCCTCCTCGGCGAGCTGCACCGGCCGGAGCCGCCGGCGAGTCAGGCGGGGCAACGCGACCAAGCCTGCAGCCGCGCACACCGCACCGGCCCCGAACGCCCCCCGGTAGCTGGTCGCGGCCGCGACACCGCCCACGATGAGCGACCCGCTCGCCTGGGACAGATCGAAGAAGCTGCTGAAGGTTCCCACCACCGATGCCCGCTGCGTCTCGGGCGCTGCCCCCAGCGCGAGCAGGAGCAGCGCTGGGTAGAGCAGCGACGCCCCGGCCGCGAAGAGCACCGTGCCGACGAACAGCCCAGCCACGCTCTGCCACCCGGCCATGACCGTCATCCCGCTGGTCACCGCCACCAGCGCCATCGCGCCAGAACGCCGACCGCCCAGCTGGTCCGGCAGCCGGGCGCCGATGATGCGCACCGCGAGGACGAGCCCGCCGTAGGCGAGGAACACCGTGTCGGCCCCCAACAGGCCGACCTGGTCGACGTACAGCGGCACGAAGGCGGTGAACGCGGCCAAGGCGATGAGACCCGAGAAGAGCACCGTGCCGGGACCGAGCGCAGCCCGGTTGATCACCGAACCCGAGACCTCCCCGGATGGTCGCTCGACCTCCCGGGTGCAGGCGCCGAGGGCAGCCGCGACCCCGGCCAGCGCGGCCGACACCAGCCACGTGGTCTCGTAGCCACCGGCGTCGACGACCAGCTCCCCGAGCGCGGGACCGAACGCAAGGCCGCCGTAGACGGCCACCGACCAGTAGCTGATCGCCTCGCCTCGCCGGGCGGGAGGCGCGAGGTCGGTGATCATCGTCGCCGCGCCCACGAAGAACGCCGCCTCGCCGACCCCGGCCAGCAGCCGGGCGCCGATCAGGAACGCCAGCGACGACACCGCGCCGTACAGGAGCGCTCCGACACCGACGACCAGCGCACCCACCACGATGAGCTGGCGACGCCCGATCCGATCACCGATGCGCCCCGCGTAGGGGCGCAGGATCAACGCACCGACGAACAGTGCCCCGACCGCGACGCCGACGCCGACGCTCCCGCCTCCCAGCCGGTGCTGGACGTACCGCGGGATGACCGGCAGCAGCATGCCGAGCGAGAGGAAGTACGCGAGACCCGATCCGACCACGACGCCGAAGCGTGGCGTGAGCAGCCGCTCGGTGGGTCGCTCCATCCGGTCATGGTCACCCGGGACCCCGGATCCGCGCCACTGTCGAACGAGCGGCCGGGCAGCCGTCGGAGCTCTGCGCGCGGGCCGACGACGGATGCCGTACTCAGGCGATTGGAATAGCGACCGTCATTCGGTCGTCACTCCGCCCCAGGAATCTCCTCCCACCACTGACACCACCAGCTGCCACCCACGAGGATCCGCAGGTTCGGATGCCAGCAGTACGAGAGCTCCGCGTCAGAATCCAGGTAGAAGAGGCAATTGTCGCACCGATACACCCGGCCGAACTCTTCGAGCGGGTGGGCGCGCAGGATCGCTCGATCCATGACGTCTTTCCACTCGAGCCATTTCTCACTGTCGATCTCCTTTGGCTCCGGCGGCGGAATCCCCTCGTCCGGCATGACCCAGGAAGTTACCCGCGCTCCTCTCACTGAGCCGATGCGCCCGCTGGATCGTCGTCCGCGTCTTCGAGCCCACTTCCCGTCACCGCCGACGTTCCGGGACTCTCGACGCCACGACCCGCCCACCCATCCGCTGCACGGTGCGCCGTTTGGCGCTAATGCCAGACGCGTACGTCTGTCCAACGCGGCGGGTCGTCTCGGGCGCAGCCGAGTGCCGGGATCAGCGAGCATCGGGCACGACGCGGGCGGCGGGCTGCTCGATCAATTCGAGAGTGGTGCCGTCAGGGTCGGGGAAGAAGAGAGCCCGAAGGGCGGGGAGGCCCGGGCCCATGTCGAGGGTCGCCGGGGGCGAGTACGGGTGGACTCCCGCCGCGGTGAGGGTGTCGTGGGCGCGGTCGAGGTCCCCGACGAGCAAGGCGAGACGGTAGATCCCGACGTCGGTGGCGATCCGTGGTCGAGATGGCCGGTGGGCCGGTGCCAGCTCGATCGAGAACGATCCGGGTCCACGCGAATCGCAGAACGTCGTGGCCCCCACGCGCGACAACCCGACCACGTCCTGATAGAACGCCTGTGACTCGTCGACGTCCGAGCAGCCGACGACGACGCCGGCGACCCGCGGGCCGTCGCGGTCCACGATCTCGATGCGAACCCCATCGGGATCGACGGCGAAGCCCGCAGCAAGGCGGGAGCCGTCGCGAACGCCGAGACGGAGGCGTTCGAAGCCGCCGGGTTCTCCCGCTTGGCTCGGGCGCGGCACCTTCCACTCGAGCAGGTCGATGACGACGTCCTCGACTCCGTGGCCGCTCGTCATGATCCACGCGTCCCACTGCGCGGTCGTGAGTCCGAACGCTCCGCCGGGCTGGGGGCGCCCGGGAGTGGTGTGGACTGCGGCGGTGAGCCCGACCGCCTCGCGGTAGAAGCTCAGGGAGGTGTCGAGGTCAGAGCAGTTGACGTTGACGTGGAAGATGCGCCCGTCGATGCGCGACACGGGCGGAGAGCGTACGAGTGTGATCTGTGGCTCGCACGCGCCGTGCCCGTCGACGCGCCCGGCTCGTCGAGTGCCTCGCTCCCCCGCAAGCCCTTGTGCAGAGCCGCGGCCGGCTGCACCATTCGTCTGTCAAAGTTGCCGCGTGGCTGAGCAGCAGCTCGATGGCGGGATCGCGAACGCGGGCCAGGTCGTCCGCGTCGGCCCGCATGTCCTTCGCCCCCCGAGTCCGCACTCGCGTTCGATCCACGCCTTCCTGCGGTCGTTGAGGCAGGCCGGATTCGAGGGTGCCTCGTCACCAGTCGGCATCGACGAGGACGGACGCG